>JBPCRE010000002.1:0-5811 GCA_050997195.1 Thermoleophilaceae bacterium | reverse complement strand
GATGCGGATGCGGCCCTCGCGCTCGACCACGAACAGGCGCCGAGCGTCTCCGGCCGGAGCGGTTACGAAGACCGGGGACTTGAAGCTCCCGACGCTCTGCAGCCGCACGCCGGCCGCCTGCGCCGGGCGGGCGGGGCGGCTCGAAGCCTCCGGCTCGCCGGCGCTCGCGACGACGCCGCCGGCTCCGGCCGCGAGCATCGCCGCCGAGGAGGCCAGCAGCGCTGCGACGCCGTGCGGTCTCAGGAGCGCGCTACTCGAGCGGCTCGAGGGCCTGGAAGAGCCGGCGCGCCTCGAAGTACGAGGGCTTGCGCTCGCCCTGCGGGGTGACGAGGCCCTTTTGGTTGTAGGGCGGCTCGGGCTTCGGGTTGCCGCCGTCCCAGTCCGGGCGCACCTTGAAGTCACGCAGGAGCCAGATGATCGCGCCGTTCACGTAGGGCTTCTTGTCGTAGATCCCGAGGTGGTACTCGATGAGGTCGCGCTGGTACTCGAAGGTGCCCTTTTCGTCGATGTCTCCGCTGCGGTTGGCCTCGGCGCCGAACTCCTTCACGAAGAGCCCCTGCTTGGGGTAGTAGCGGTGAAGCTGCTCGAGGTAGGGCTCGAGGTTCTCGCGCTCCACCAGCGCGCCGTCCGGCCCCACGTACCAGCCGAAGTAGGTGTTGACGCCGAGCACGTCGAGCTTGCGGTAGATCGAGAGGGGCGGCACGTTCGGGTAGCCGGCGAAGTCGATGCCCACGAAGCGCGAGGGGTCGAGCTTCTTGGCCTGGGAGATCGAGTCGCGGATGTAGCGCTGCTGATTCTCGTTGGGCCGCGAGCCCAGCTCGTTGCCGATGCTCCACGTGAAGACCGACGGGTGGTTGTAGTCCCGGCGCATGGCGCGATCGAGGTAGGCGAGGCCCTTGTCGCGCACCGCCTTCTTGTCCACCTGCTCGGTGGGCACGCGGTAGAAGGGGATCTGCGCCCACACGAGGATTCCCTCGCGGTCGAACTTCTCGAGGTAGTCCGGGTGGAGCGGATAGTGCGCGCGGGTGATGGTGGTGCCCATGTCGCGGAAGAGATCGACGTCGTCCGCGCGCATCTTCGGGGTGAGCGCCGCGCCCACTCCGGGGTGGTCCTCGTGGAGGCTCGCGCCGCGGAGCTTGATGGGCCGGCCGTTGAGCACCACCCGGCCGTTGGCCCCCATCCGCACCGAGCGAACGCCGAAGTGGGTGCGGTAGGTGGTGCCGCCGGCCGACGCCCTCGCTTCGTAGAGCTCGGGGCTGTCCGGCTCCCACAGACGCGGATTGGGGATGGCCACCTTCGCGGTGACCTCGCGCGAGCGGCGGGCCGGCAGCGTGACCGCCTTGAAGGGCACCCGGCGCCCGCCCACGGTGGCCTTCAGGGTCACCGCCCGCTTCTTGGAGCCGGGGTTCGTGAGGGTGGCGCGCACGACGGCCGAGGCGTCGCAGCGCCGGCACGGGAGGATCGGGCGCACGCCGAAGTCCTCGACGTCGACCGCGCCGACGCGGCGCATGTAGACCTCACGGAGCAGGCCGCCGTAGTTCCACCAACCGCCCCCGGGCCGCCCGTTGGACTGGTCGAGGCCCGGTGGCACGTCCTCGGCATCGCGGCGGTTGCTCACGCGCACCACGAGGCTGTTCTTGCCGCGCTTCATCTTCTCGGCGGGCACCTCGACGGCGATGTAGGGGGTGTCGCTGCGGCCGATGGGACGGCCGTTCAGGAAGTACTGCGCGTGGTGGTTGACCGACTCGAAGCGGAAGGTCCAGTTCCCCGAGCCCGGGGCGATGAAGTCCTTGCGGTACCAGCCCACGGTGCCGCGCTGGCTCTCGTCGGAGTTGTCGAGCGCGTTCCAGGCGTTGGGAACGCTCACGGGAGTCCAGCCGGCGGGGGAGGACTGGCGGGCGAAGCCCTGCTTGAGGCCCTCGTTCTCGCGGTCCAGGCGGAAGTACCAGCCCCCGTCGAGCAGCCGGCGCCCGCCGTGGCCGTCGCGGTAGAGGACCTTGTTGCTCGGCCGCGTGGCGGGGATGGTGCTCCCCGGGGCGCCGATCTGGCCGGGTACGGCCGAGGTGCCGGGGGCGACGGGCACGGCGGCGCTGCCCTCCTCACCGGGTGAGCGGGGCGAGGGGGTGGAGGTGTCGGCGGCGGCCGGGGCGGTGGCGGCGGCGCCGAGGAGCGCGGTGGCGAGGAGGAGGGTGGTGAGGGAGCGGATCATGAGGGGAGGGGAGGGTAGCCGCGCGGGGTGGCGGCTCCGGCAATTCAACACGGCGTCCGCGCGGAGGTTGTGGTGGAGGAGGCCTGTCAGCTCGGAGCGCCGGGCTCGGTCGCCCGGAAGGCGGCCACCGTGGCGCGCAGGGTCTGCTTGGCCGTGTGCTTCGGGCTCCAGCCGAGCTCCTTGACCGCTCGGTCGGTGCGCATGAGCACCGGGCGGCGCGCGGCCTCGATCCAGGAGGCCACCTCGGGCAGCGCCGGGGCCCGGGCCACGAACTCGGCGGTGGCCGCGACGGCGGCCTTCGGGATGGGGACCGAGTACCAGCCGAGGGCGCGGGCCACGTCGGCCATGCGGATCGTGCCCTTGCCGGCGAGGTTGTACGCCCCGGGCGGGCCCTTGCCGAGCGCGCCGGCGAGAAAGGCCTGCGCCACGTCCTCCTCGTGCACGAGCTGGAAGCGCAGCCCCGGGTCGGGGATCACGGGCCGGAGCCCCGGCACCGAGCGCACCAGGCGCCGGAGGGATGCGGGTAGCTGGTCGGACGCGCGCACGTAGGGGATCTCGGAGATGAGCGAGAGCGCGCGCGGGCCGGCCACCACACACGGGCGAAAGACGTAGGCGGAGGTCTTCGGCCGGCGCAGCATGATCTGGGCCAGCACCTGCTCGACCTCGGCCTTCTGCTGGGAGTAGAAGTGCGCCTCCGAGCCCCGGGCGGGCACGTCCTCGTCGAGCCAGTCCGGGCTGTCCGCGTGGAAGCCGTAGGCCGCGACGCTCGAGGCATAGCAGATGCGCTCCGCACCGGCGTCCACGGCCGCCTCGAACACGTTCCGCGAGCCCTCGACGTTGACGGCGCGCGTCTTCTCGACCGAACCGGCGCCGAGCAGGGAGAACGCGAGGTGCACGACCACGTCGGTGCCCTTCACCGCGTCCCGCACGCCGGCGGCGTCCTGAACGTCGCCCTCGCGGTACCGGGTCTTCTTCCAACCCCGGTCCTTCGGGTCGAAGGGCCGCCGAGCGAGGCCCACCACGCGCTTCACGCGGTTCGAGGCCTCGAGGGCCTCGACCACGGCCACGCCGAGGTCTCCCGTCGGTCCGGTCACGGTCACGGTCAGGTCCTTGGCCATGTCGGGCTTTCTATCGCTTTCCGCGACCGGGAGCGAGCCGCCTCTTCGGAGGGCTCAGTCCGTGAAGCCGGGGTCGCCCGGGAGCAGTACGCGCACGTCACCGTCCTCCCCGGACGCCACCCGGGGCTGGATGGCCACCACCTCGCGGGCACCCGCGGTCTCGAGCGCGCTCTCCACCGTGGCGAATCCGGCGAGCTCCTCGAGATGCTTGATGGTGGGGAATACGAGCTCGAGCTCGTCCCGAGCGTGGGCCTCGAGCGCGGCGCTCGGTCGAAACCACCCGGCGGCCACGCACTCCGACCCGTCGGGCACGGCCTCGGCTCCCTGAGGCGCCCGGGCCACGAAGAAGCGGGTGTCGAAGCGCACCTTCACCTCGGCGGGGGTGATCCAGCGCGAGAAGGGCACGAGCGCGCTCACCCCGTCTAGTGCGACCCCGGACTCCTCGGCGAGCTCGCGCACGGCGGTGTGCGCGGGGCTCTCGTCCTGCTCGTCGAGCGCTCCTCCGGGGAAGACCCAGGCCCCGCCCATGAAGCGGGCCTCGGGGTTGCGGCGCACGAGGAGCACCTCCGCTCCTCCGGCTCCGTCGCGCAGGAGGATGAGCGAGGAGGACGCACGCGGAGGGATCTCCGCGCCCGGGTTCTCCTCCCCCGGCGCCGGGCCACCGACGCTCACGCGGCTCGGGTTCGGGCTTGCAAGGGCCATCCGGAGGGTTATAGTCATGAGATGAACTCCGTGCGCTCGGCACTCGCGCGACAGGGCCTCGTCCGCGCCCGCCGGGGCAAGCTGCTCGGCGGGGTGAGCGCCGGTCTCGCTCGGCGCCTCGGTACCCGTCCGGCCTTCGTGCGCATCGCCTTCGTGCTCTCGCTGGTCATCCCCGGGCCGCAGACCATCGTGTACCTGCTCCTGTGGTTTCTCATGCCGGTCGAGGGGCGGCTGCCGCCCGGGTCCGAGGCGCCTCCGCGGCTGAGCTGAGCTGAGGCCGACGACCAAGGGGCAGAGGGTGCCCGCCCGCGGACAGGGCCCGAGGCTCGCGGACCAACGGGGCGTGGCCCGGACGACGATATTGATCGTCGTTGGTGTCCTCGTGCTTTTCGCGCTTCCGGCCGTGATCTTCTTCGGCGTGGTGGGGTGGCTTCTGATTACCGCGCCCGCAGCCGCCTACACCTCGCTGGACATTGGGATGAAGGTGCGACGAGACGGCGTCGTCGAGGTTGAGGAGACGTCGACCATCGACTACGGAGCCGACGCCGCGGAAGGGCCGTTTCGCGACCTGGAGCCGCGTTTCATCACCGACGACGGGATGGTTCTCATCAGTCGCCTGCGCTTCGCCGAGGCCGTGAGCGCCTGCCCGGCGGCAGGCGGCGCGCAATGCCTGCCGAGCTCACCGACAATCCCGGCGTGAGCCACTACTGGTCGTTCGGCGACGAGTCGACGGAGGCCGCGGGGCGGCGGACGTTCGTGCTCCGCTACGAGATCCACGGCGGGCTGCGGGAGCATGCGGGCCTCGTCGAAATGCCCTGGAACCTCACGGGTGGCGACCTGGACACTGCCTCCGTGTCCTCGATCTCCGCGACGATCGAGGCGCCCGGCCTCATCGACGTCCGCTGCGCCGCATGCGAGAGCGCCGAGGTAGTCGATGGCGTCGGCCGTGTGACAGCCCGGGATGCCGAGACCTACTGGCGCCATGATGTGGTGTCGACCCTGGAGGCGGGGTCGGTGACGAGCCCCCGACCCGACCTCGTGCCCCAGGGCGGGATCGAGGCGTCCGAGGGACGCTAGACCGGATGTCGGGGGGCGGTCCGCCGACCCCCCGGCGGCGGCGAAGTGCGGCCGGGGAACGGCCGGCGACCGGGCGTGCACTAGCGTCGCGACCGTGGCCGTCGGCTACCAGGAGCAGGTGGAGGCGCTCCTGGGGCGGATGCGCTCGCACCCGGCTGCGAAGGCCGGCCTCTACGACCTCGAGCGGATCGCCCGCGACCTGCTGCCCTGCCTGCGAATGTCGCCGGGCGCCGAGGACCGCCCGGGGTCCACGCGGCTGGGCGGCGATCCCGACCTCCGGCCGGGCACGCCCTGGCCGCGCTCGCCGGACGGGAGGGCGATGCACTTCGTCGGCCAGCTCGATTTCGCCGACTGCCCGCCGCTGGCGGAGCCCGCTGCCGGCGTGTTGCCAGAGGCCGGAACCCTGAGCGTCTTCGAGACCGTCCACGGGGGGAGCACACTGGCCTGGACGCCGGACACAGCCGGTGAGTGGTGGTGGACTCTCCTTCCGCCGGAGACACCGCTGGAGCGAGTGCGCTCACCTCCTGAGCTGCTCGATCCAGGGCCCTACGCGCCGGTCTGCCACGCCCTGGAGGTGGGCGTGAGCGTGGGGTCGCTCGACCACGCCGAGCTCGTGAACCACCTCGACATGGACCAGAGAACCTTCCGCAAGAAGCTCGACTTCATGTCGTTCGAGTCCGAGCCCCAGCCGCACCACCAGGTGCT
>JBPCRE010000283.1:0-8374 GCA_050997195.1 Thermoleophilaceae bacterium | reverse complement strand
CTCGGCCTCGCGGATGCGCTGGAGGATCACCTGCTTGGCCGTCTGGGCGGCGATGCGACCGAAGTCCTCAGGCGTCACGTCGCGCTCGTCGATCTGATCGGAGTGCTCGGCCAGGAGCTCGGGCGCGATCTCCGGCTCCTGGGGCTCGCGCATCTCCCCGGTCTCCGGATCGATGGTGGGCTCCTCGATCTCGACCTCCTCGAGGAGGCGCTCCTCGAGCTCGGCGGGCACGATCAGCTCGTAGACGCGGAAGTCAGCGGTGTCTCGCTCCATGTCCACCCGGGCGTACTTGGCCGCCCCGGGCGTCTTCTTGTACGCGGAGAGGAGGGCATCCTCGAGCGCGCTCATGAGCCGCTCCGCGGAGATGCCCTTCTCGCGCTCGAGGACGGTGACCGCCTCGACGATCTCACGCGACATAGATCAGCCCTCCAGCAGGTTGCTTCGGTTGATGTCCCGGTACGGGATGGATACGAGCCCGGCCTCGGCCGCCACGGTGACCTCCTCGTCCGAGGCCCCCACCAGCTCGCCGGTGAAGGAGCGATGGCCGTCCCTCGGCTCCCGGGTGCGCACGCGAGCGCGACGGCCCACGAAGCGCCGGAAGTGATCGGGCTTGGTCAGCGGACGCTCCGGCCCCGGCGAGGACACCTCGAGGCCGACCGTCTCGAGCACCTCGCGCAGGTGCAGGGTCACGCGCTCGCAGAGCGCGAGGTCCACGCCTCCGGGGCGATCGATCACCAGCCGCATGCGCGAGGAGGAGATATCCTCCACGGAGAGCACCTCCACGTCCGGCTCGGCTACGGCGAGGCGGGACTCGATGTCGGTTTGGATCGGCTTCACGGCTGATGTCGGAGGGGTCCTCTGGTCGGATCGGGGCGAAAAAAAGGTGGGCCTCCAAGAGCCCACCCTCAGGTGCGGCCACGTGGGCCGCAGATGAAAGTCGAGGGGCCAGTATAGACGGGGTGGTCGGTGGGTTCTGGCCCCGAAGGACCCTCCGGGGGGCCCACGAAATTTGGGCCGGCCCAGGCCCGATAATTGGGCCCCTAGGCCCTCGACAGGGCCCCCGGGGCTCCTTAGCCTGAGCGGTGCATCCGGGGCCGAGAGGCCCACCACCTCTAGAAGAGGGACACCGTGTCACCCATCCCGATCCCACCCGCGAGGCCCTCGACCACCTCAAGGCCGGCATCGCCGCCCTCGGTCCCCGTTCGATGAGAAGCCGCCTCGCCTCGATCGCGCGCCGGATCGCCCGCCGCAGTGGCGGCCAGACCGCCGCGGAGTACATCGGCGTGATCGCGTTGGTCGTGGTGATCGTCGGGGCCACCCTCGCGGCCGCGCCCGGGATCGGCACGACCGTCGCGTCGGAGATCCGGGCGGCCTACACCTCCGTCCTCGGTGGCGGGGGCGACGCGGGAGGCGGCGGCGCCCCGGGCGGGCCAGGCGGCGGGGGCCGCCCGGGTGGTCCCGGCGACGGCGGCCCCGGCGCTCCGCTCCCTCCCGGCCAGAGCTACGGCCCCGGGGACGGCGGCGGCCCAGTGGCGGCGGTGGTGACTCCGGCGGCCCCGGCGCCGGCGGCGGCCAGCCCGGTGGCGGCTCGGCCACCAACCCGACGGGCACCCAGTCCGACCCCGTGAACTCGCTGACCGGCGCCTTCGTCACCCAGGTCACCGACGCTCGGATGCCGGCACCCGCCCTCCCCTTCGCGTTCAGCCGCTCCTACACCTCGGCAGACACCGCCGTGGGCCCGCTCGGACGAGGCTGGACCCACAGCTACGACGCCTCGCTCACCACCGAGCGCGACGGGGGCGTGACCTTCCGCGCCGCGGACGGCCAGCGGGCTCGCTTCTATCGTCGGGGTGAGAGTCTCGAGCCTGCATCCGGAGTGCGGCTCGAGATGGTGCAGTCACCCGAGGGCTACGAGGTGACCGCGCGCGACGGCGTTCGGCATGCCTTCGACTCGACCGGGGTTCTCCGGGAGCTCAGCGACCGAAACGACAACCGGGTGAGTCTGGGCTACGGCCCCGATCGAACGCTCGAGCGCATCACCGACCCCGCCGGGCGAGTGGTGAGGGTCTCCCATGACGAGCAGGGTCACCTCTCGGGCCTCCGGCTGCCCGACGGGCGGCTCGTCTCCTTCTCGTACGAGGGAGACCTCCTGACCTCGGTCCGCGACCTGAGCGGCAACGTCTCCCGCTACGAGTACGACGACGAGGGTCGGCTGACGCGGACGGTCGACCCGGATGGCCGGCTCGCCGTGGAGAGCGCCTACGACGACGACGGCCGCGTGGAGAGCCAGACCGACGCCGCCGGGGAGCAGACCGAGTTCGAGTGGGACGAGGACACCCAGACCTCGACCATGACCGACCCACGCGGCGGCGAGTGGCGCGACGTCTACGCGAAGAACCGCCTCGTGGCCCGCGTGGATCCGGTCGGGCACACCGCCCGCTTCGCCTACGACGCCGCTCACAACCTGACCGCGGTGACGAACCCCCGGGGCGCCACCACTCGGATGGAGTACGACGATCGTGGAAACCTGATCGCCCGGATCGCGCCCGCACCGTTCCGCTATCGCGAGACCTACGAGTACAACGCGCGCAACGACGTGACGGCCATGACCGACCCTCGCGGGAAGACGACCTCCCTGCGCTACGACCGCCGCGGCAACGTGGTGGAGATCGTCGACCCCCGGGGAGGGGTCACGCGGATGCGCCCGGAGCGCCGCGGGCTACTGGCCTCGGTGGTCAACCCCGCCGGAGGCACGAGTCGCATGGAGTACGACGCCGAGGGCAACCTCACTCGCGTCGAGTCGCCGGCCGGACGCGCCGAGAGCTTCGCCTACGACGGGGTCGGGCGGCTCGTGGCCGCCGGCCACCCGGACCGGGACGGAGGGCGGGGACACCGCGAGCAGCCGTGGCGGATGGCCTACGACGCCGCGGACCACGTGGTCCGAGCGACGAACCCGCTGGGGCACACCGCACGGATCGTCTACGACCGGGCCGGACGGCGGACCGAGGTCGTCGACGCCAAGGGTCGCCACGCGAGATACGACCATGACGCCCGCGGGCTCCTCACCCGCTCGATCGCGCCCGGCGGCGCGGTGACGAGCTACGAGTACGACGAGCTAGCCCGTCCGACTCGTCGCGTGGACCAGCGCGGCGGCGCCTGGAGCGTCGCCTACGACGAAGCCGGTCGTCTCGTGGAGCGGACCGGACCCTCTGGTGAGCGATTCACCTACGAGCACGATGCGACCGGCCGGCTGACGCGGTCGGTCGATGCCAACGGCAACGCGACCGAGGCCGCCGGAGACGGTGAGACGCGGATCGCCTACGACGAGCTCGGCCGGGCCGTGAAGGTCGACTACTCCGGTGCCACCCCCGACGTGTCCATGGCCTACGACGCCGCCTCGAACCCCGTCCGGATGACCGACGGCCAGGGAACCGAGGAGTACGACTACGACGCCGGGTCGCAGCTCAAGCGCGTCACCCGGGGCGGGCGCTCCTACAGCTACGAATACGACCGAGCGGGTCAACTCGTGGGTCGTTCCTACCCGGACGGCTCCGACCAGCGCTACGGCTACGACGAGGATGGGCTGATGGCGAGCGCCTCCGGTCCCGAGGGCACGACCCGCTACCGCTACGACTCCGAGGGGCAGGTCGCCGAGACGCTCTCACCGAACGGCGTCCGCGAGCGCCGGAGCTTTGACGCGGCCCAGCGGCTCGTGGGCGTCACCGCGAAGCGCGGCGGACGGACCCTCTCCTCCACGCGGCTCGCGCTCGACCCGACGGGGAACCCGACCCGAGCGACGGTCGACGGCCGGACCCACCACTACGGATACGACCAGCGCGACCAACTGGTCAGCGCCTGCGACTCCGCACGCTGCGACGGCTCCGAGGTGGCTCGCTACGGCTACGACGCGGCGGGGAACCGAACGGTGGCCGAGGAGGGCGGACGTCGGACCGAGTACGCCTACGACCGATCGAACCGGCTGAGCGTCGCGCGAGGTCCGGCCGGGGAGCAGTCCTTCGGCCACGATCCGAACGGCAACCTCGTGCGCTCGGGTGCGCGCTCATACGCCTACGACACGGCCGGACGCCTGGCCCGGGTGAGCGATCCGGGGGCGGTCACGTCCTACGCCTACGACGGCGTGGGCAAGCGCACCGCGGCCGTGACCCGGGGCCGAGGCGCCGGCGAGCAGGGCCTGAGCTGGGACCCGAACCACGGCCTCCCGCAGCTCGCCCTCGAGCGCAGGAACGGACCTGAGCGGCGGTACTCCTACGGTCGTAGCCGGCTCTCGCAGACGAAGGGCGGCAAGACCCGGTTCTTCCACGAGGATCAGCTCGGCTCGACCCGCGCGCTCACCTCCGAGAAGGGAGAGGTCGAGCAGCGCTACTCCTACTCGCCGTACGGGCGAACCTCCGGCGGCGAGGGCAAGAACCCCATCCGCTTCACCGGCCAGCTCCAGGACCCGGGCACCGGCCTCTACCACCTTCGGGCGCGCGACTACGACCCGGCCGCGGGCCGGTTTCTCCAGCCCGACCCGGTCACGGGCAGCATCGGGTCCTCCGCCCGCTCGCCCTACGCGTACGCCGACAACCGCCCGACCGCGCTGACCGATCCGACCGGCATGTTCACCCACGACGCCATCGGCGGATGGGTAGGCGACCGCGCCGAGGACGTGAGCAACGTGGCGTCGGACTCGTGGGACGCGACCACGGGGGCGGTGAGCGACGTGGCCAGTGACGCATGGGACTTCGCCAAGGAGAACCCCGCCCTCGTGACCGGGATCGCCGCCGTGGGGGTCTGCGCGCTGACCGCGGGCGTCGGTTGCGCGGTGGCGGGCGTGGTGTCGGCCGGCGTCGGAATCGGCGAGTCGGCCGTGGACAACGGAATCCTCCCCGGCGGGGCCAAGCCGAACTGGGGCGAGTTCGCGATCGACTCCGCCCTCAGCTACGGAGGAGGAAAGGCCATCGGCTACGCCCGTGACCTCTCCCGACCACTGCGCCTCGGGGCGCGCTCGGACGACATCGCGCGCTCGCTGACCGGTGGGGCGAATGGGCGGCAACCGTTCGGACGCTCGCGGGACCTGGTCCCCCCACCCGCGCGTGCGGGCGGCGCCGGAGGCCTCGCGGCCCGAGGCCAGGGCTTTCAGCGGCACGTCTCGACCCAAGGACAGCGCCTCTACCGCACCGGAGTGGGCGCCCTCGGCATGAAGGCTCAGCGCAGGGCCGATGCCGCCCTCCCGTGAGGCGTTCGAGCGAGGCGCTGCGGGCTCACGCCGGCCGGCTCGTCGCGGCCCATCCCGCCTCGCCGCGGCCCGTCGAGCGGCTTGCCCTGGTGAGGCCGAGCCTTCTCTCGGCCAACGGCCGTCTGGCCGGCCTCCCCCTGCTCTTCGCCGGCGTGCTGTGGCTCGGCGACGCTCTCGTCCTCAGCGGGTGGCAAGGCCTCGATCACCCCGTCCGGCTCGGGCTCCTCATGGCGGCGGTTCTCTGGGCCATGGCCGTGCTGCTGGCCTCCTCCGCGCTCGTCTACCGGCGCTCCCTCCGAGCCCTGCGCATCGGGCGCCGAACCACGACGACGGAGTGGCTCGGCGAGGAGCGGCTCGTGCTGGCCGACCCCGAAGGCGGATGGGTCCTCATAGATCTGGGACGCAAGGCCCGTCGGCCGCTCGGCGCCGCCCCGGGGCGGGAGGTCCGTGGCGAGGTCGCGTCCGGCTCAGGGCCGGCGTCCAGGGTCGCCCAGCCGAGCTCGAGCGGCGGCGGGGGCGGCCCGTGGGACATGCTCGCGCCGTTCGAGCGGACTCGGGGTCGAACGCTCTCCTACCTCGCGCGTGGCTCTGCGCGTCGATGCGGGCCGAACGGCAACGAACTGTGGGCCGACGAGCACCTGGTCGGCTACCTGCTGTGGCCGAAGCCTCGCCTCTTCCTCTTCGGCCGGAACAGCTATCCGACCGCCGCGACCAGCAGTGGGGAGTGGGCGCTGCGTTTTCGCCACGGCCGGCGCCACGAGGCGCTCGCGGGAGACGTTTCCGTGGCTTTCATCGACCAGATCGACGGCGTGGCCGAGCTATCGGGTGAGCGAAGGCTCCGCTTCGGAGCGGGCGCCGAGCGCTTCAGCTTCGCCGTCTCGGCCGCCGGGCGCGACATCGCGGTCCTGCGCTCGCTTCCGCGCCCCGACGGGGGGGTCATCGCCAGAGTCACGTTGGGCCCGGCCGCCCCGGAGCTCGCTCCGGAGGACCTGTCCGTGCTCGTGATGCTGCTCTGCTTCGCCTTCGCCGAGCGCCCGGCCTGAGCGCTGGAGAGCTCAGCGTGGATCCGGGCTCAGGCGGTTTCGGTAGGCCTGGTAGTCGGCGCGATCGGGCCGCAGCCCCGCCGCCAGCGTGAAGTGCCGCCGCGCCTCGACGCGATCGCCGGTCTTCTCGAACGAGCGGCCGAGGCAGAAGTGGGCGTAGTCGTCGATCGGCGAGTGCTCGACCACCGCGGCGAACTCGTCCCGAGCGGCGGCATAGCGGCCGGCGTGGAAGTACGCCCGACCCAAGGCCTCGCGGATCGAGGTCTTGTCCGGCTCGAAGGCGCGGGCCTGCTCGAGGGGGATCGTGGCCGCGGAGTAGTCGCCCGCCTCGAGCAGGGCCTTCCCGCGGGTGAAGAGGTCGTAGACGTGCTCGGCCCGCTGCTCGAGCTCCTGCTCGGGCCGATCTCCGCCACGGCGCTCGCTCATCGGGCCGCCTCGCGGGAAACGGCCGGAGCGGCGCGGAGCTCGGCCACGGTGTCGAGCACCGCCGCGGCCACCTCTGCCTTCGGGGCCCGATCGACGTGGCGCTCGCCCGCGGCGGTGAGGATGGTCACCTCGTTCTCGGCCGTGTCGAAGCCGATTCCCGGTCGCGACACGTCGTTGACCACGAGGGCGTCGAGGCCCTTGCGCTCGAGCTTCTCGCGCGCGCGCCGATCCGCGCCCCCCCCGTGCTCGGCCGCGAAGCCGATGAGGGTCTGGTGGGCCACGCGCTCGGAGGAGAGGGCGGCGAGCACGTCCACGGTGCGCTCGAGCTCCAGGGTGAGCCCCCCGGGACCGCTCTTGGCGATCTTCGCCGCCTCGGCTCGGGCGGGACGGAAGTCGGCCACCGCGGCGGCCATGACGAGCACGTCGGCGGCGCGGAAGGCCTCGCGCGTGGCCGCTTCCAGCTCCGCGGCCGTCTCGACCTCGATCACGCGCGCGCCCGTCGGAGGCTCGAGGCCCACGTTGGCCGCCACCAGGGTGACCTCGGCTCCCCGGCGGATCGCCTCCCGGGCCACCGCGAGGCCCATCCGCCCCGAGGAGCGGTTGCCCACGAAGCGCACCGCGTCGATCGGCTCGCGGGTCCCGCCCGCCGTCACGAGCACGCGCAGCCTGTCGAGCGAGCGCGGCACGTACGGGGCGGGGGCCATGGCCTGCTCCGCGGCGGCGAGGATGTCGAGCGGCTCGGCCAGCCGACCCGTCCCCCACTCTCCCGGCGAGGCGAGCGGGCCCACGGTGGGCTCCACGACCGTGGCTCCGCGCTCCACGAGCAGCGCCACGTTGGCCCGGGTGGCCGGGTGCTCCCACATCCGGTGGTTCATGGCGGGGGCGAGCACGAGCGGCGCCGGGGAGGCCAGCGCGGCGTCGTAGAGGAGGCCGTCGGCCATGCCGTGGGCGAGGCTCGCGAGCGCCGAGGCCGACGCCGGTGCCACGACGAGCACGTCACAGCGCTCGACGAGCTCGAGGTGGGAGATCGGGTCGTGGCCGGGGGCGGGATCGCCGGGAAAGGCACCCCGGGCGGGGTCGGCCTCGAAGGAGCTCACGAGCACCGGAGCGCCCGTCACGGCCGCGAAGGTGGCCCGCCCCACGAAGCGCTCGCCGGCCGGAGTCTGGACCACCCGCACGGCGTGGCCGGCCTTCGTGGCCAGCCGGACGAGCTCGACGGCCCTGTAGGCGGCGATGCCCCCGGTGACTCCGAGCAGGATGCGCCCCACGCCGGCGTGCGTGCCCTACGCGCGGTAGCGGTACTTGATCTTGCCGGCGGCGATCTCCTCGAGGGCGATGTTCAGGTAGTTCTTCGAGCCGGTGTCCACCATGGGTGGCGGATACTCGTCGAAGGCTCCCTCGCCGAGGTTGTTGTAGTACGAGTTGATCTGCCGAGCACGCTTGGCCGAGACCAGGACGCACGCGTAGTGGGAGTCGACACGGTCCAGCAGGGTGTCGAGACGGGGCTTGATCACTGAGGTGCTCCTCGCGTTTGAACGCCGTAGATGCTAGCGGCGAGCCGTACGAGCTCGACGGTGGCTCGATCGAGGTCGTCGTTCTTGATCACGTGCGCGAACTCCTCCCGCGCGGCAAGCTCCTCGCGGGCCACCGCGAGGCGGTCCTCGAT
>JBPCRE010000202.1:0-23903 GCA_050997195.1 Thermoleophilaceae bacterium | reverse complement strand
TGGGATCCGGAGCTGGAACCGCCTTTACGGCCCGCGGGGTTTCCTCCAGTACCGGTTCGTCGTGTCTTTCGGCGGGGAGCAGACCCTGCGTGAGGCCCTCCACCCCCTCAGCCGCGCCGGCGCGCCGTCCTTCCTCGCCGTGCTCAAGCGCTTCGGCCCTCAGCGCGGACTGCTCTCCTTCCCCATGCCCGGATGGACGCTGGCGCTCGACATCCCCGCCGGGCTGCCCGGCCAGCCGGCGCTGCTCGACGGGCTCGACGAACTGGTGGCCGGCGCCGGGGGACGGGTGTACCTGGCCAAGGACTCACGCCTCCGGCCCGAGCTCCTCGAGGCCATGTATCCGCGGCTCGGGGAATGGCGAGGGACTCGCGCGCGGCTCGACCCGGAGCAGGTCATGCGCTCCGATCTCGCGCGGCGGCTCGGGCTCGCGGGGCCGGCGGCGGGCGCCTCCCGGTTCGAGGGCGCCGTCGGCGCCCTGGCCGCGGCATGAAGGACGCTCTCGGCTCCGTGCAGTCGGTCCTCGTGCTCGGCGGCACCTCGGAGATCGGCCTGGCCGTTGCCCGAGCGCTGGCGGCCGAGCGGACGCGGCGCATCGTCCTCGCCGCGCGCGACCCGTCGCGCCTGACCGAGCGGATCGAGGAGCTGCGCCGCGCCGGGGCCGAGACCATCGACGCGGTGGCCTTCGACGCGGACGAACCCGAGGCGCACCCCGCCTTCGTCGAGGACGTGTTCGATCGACACGGCGACATCGACCTCGTGCTGGTGGCCTTCGGCGTCCTCGGGAGCCAGGAGGAGCTGGCGCGCGATCCCGTGGCCGCGGCGGGGATCGCGCGAACGAACTACGTGGGCGCCGTCTCGGTGACCACGGCCGTGGTCGAGCGGCTTCGCCGGCAGGGCCACGGCACCCTCGTCTTCCTCTCCTCGGTGGCCGGCGAGCGTGCCCGGAAGTCGAACTACGTGTACGGCTCCTCGAAGGCGGGGCTCGACGCCTTTGCCCAGGGCCTCGGAGACGCCCTGGCCGGCAGCGGCGTGAACGTGATGGTGGTGCGACCCGGCTTCGTGCACACCAAGATGACGGCGGGCCTCGACCCCGCGCCCTTCTCCACGACCCCGGAGGCCGTAGCCGAGGCCATCGTCCGCGGGCTCCGCACCGGGGCGCACACCGTGTGGGCCCCGCCCGTGCTGCGCTTCGTGATGAGCGCGCTGCGGCACCTCCCGCGACCGATCTTTCGCCGGCTGAACATCTGAGGTGAGCGGCGACGGTGTGCCGCGAGTCCTCAGCGCTGGCGCTACCTCCCGAGCGGGTACGCTCTTCCTGGCCGTGCTGGCCGCCCCTTCGGGAGGGGCGCGAGCGTCACGGGCTCGCTCGCAGCGCGTCGATCGGGGCGCGGAGGATGGACTGACCGGAGTGGTTGCCGTTACCGTCCGGCGGCTCGGCCGAGAGGTCCACGAAGCGAAAGCGCTCGAAGCCGGGGGGCAGGCGCACGCGGACCGTCGAGGTGCCGCTCTCCGCTCGAGCGAGGGGTCGGGCGACGGTCTGGCTGCTGTAGAGCCAGACCTCGAGCGTGCCCCTTCGACGCGGGAGCCCCCGCAGCGACAGCTCGAGCCGGGCGCTCGCGCCGCGGCCGACGATGCGCGCGGTCCCGCCCGCCGAGCCCGAGCGGACCCCGAGCGGGCGCAGGGCGACCGCCCGAGGCACCGCGGAGCGGCCGCCGCCGGGCGCGTCCGGCTGGTCACGCGGGCGCTGAGCGATGAAGAGCAGGACGAGAACTAGGGCACCCGCGACGGTCACCGCCAGGAGGGCGAGCACGACCCCCGGCCGTTCGGCGCGGGCGGCGAGCGCTCCCTCGGATGCCGGGCGCCCGGTGCCGGCGCTCGGGGACTCGTCCGGCGCCGGAGCCGCGGGCGGCGCAGCACCTCGTCGCTCCCCGCTCGCCAGCGCCTCACGAAGGTCATCATCCAAGCGGCGGCGCGCCGCGGAGCCGGTCACCCCGAGATCGGCCGCGATGCGCTCGAGCAGCACGGTTCGACGCCGGGCGACGTCGGAGGGATCGATGCCGAGGAGTAGGGCGATCTCGACGTCGGAGACCCCGCGCCGCAGCGAGAGGTCGAGAAGAGCGCGACTTCCGAGGTCGAGGCCACCGATCGACCGACTGAGGGGTGTGTCCTCGCTCGCTACGCTCATCGGTCCATGCGATCGTTTTGGGAGGCGGCACGGATGTCCGCGGGGCTTGCGCTCTGCGTCGCGATGGTATCCGCGGCGCCCGCCCAGGCCGACAGTCAAGCGACGATCCGCTTGATGCATGCCGTGCCCGGCGCCGGCGCCGCCCAGCTCGTGGTGGCATCCAGCGGGAGGCGCGCACCGGCGGGGTCCCCCGTGCGCTTCGCCCACGCCGGCCAGGCCGAAGCGGTGCCCGCGGGTGCCGCGAAGCTCCTGGTGGTGCCCGACGGGGAGCGCGATCCCGTGGCCTCGACCTCGCAGCGACTCGAGCCCGGCGCTCGGTACACCGCCGTGGCCATGCTGGGCAGGAAGGGGCCGATCCTGCGCGTGCTGCGCGATGGCGACGCCGCCCCCGGCCGCGCCCGCGTGCGAATGGTCCACGCCGCGCCAGAGCTCGGCTCACCGGACGTGCGCCTCGACGGGCGCCTGGTGGCCAAGGCGGCGCGGTTCGAGCAGGTCACGACCTACCTCTCGCTGCCCCCCGGCTCCTACGACCTCTCCGCCCGCCGGCCGGGCGGGAGCGGCGATGCGCTCCTCTCCCAGTCCGGGATTCCGCTGGTGGCGGGCACCGCCGGGACCGCCTACGTGGTCGGCTCGAGGGGCGAGCGCACGCGTGCCGTGCTGGTGGCCGACGACGTGATCGCTCCCGCGGCTCCACCGGACACCGGACTCGGCGGGCTCTCGCGGGGAGCCGACTCGCGTCTGCTCGCCATCCTCCTCGCCGGCCTGGGCGGCAGCGTCCTCGCCCTGGCTGCCCGCCGGCGAGTCTGGACCCGCAGGCTCCGATGAGCGACGAGGCCTCCCCGGCCGACGGAGGCGCCACCTCGACTCCCCCGGGCCGGCGACGCCGCCGATACGCCGGCGTCGTGCTCACCGCGTCCGCCGGAGCGCTCGTGGCTGTGCTGATCGCCTCGATGCTCCTGCCCCCGCCGGGCATCTCCGCTGGGTGGCGCGGGCCGGTCGGGTGGGCCGGCTGGCTGTCCGGACACCCCGTGGGGTGGCCCACCGGTCCGATCACCCTTGCGAGCGCCCCGAGCCGCCTCGATTTCCGGCCTACCGCCTCCCGTAACCGCCGGCCCGCGCCACCCGTCCTTATCACCGCGGCCTCGGCCGGCATCGAGGCCAAGGTCGGGCCCTCCGCGCTCGGACCCGAGGGGATGACCGTTCCGCCGCCCGACCGGGCCGGATGGCTCGACACGGGCCCGCGGCCCGGCGAGCCAGGGCGCGCCCTCCTCGCCGGCCATCTCGACACCAAGAACGGACCCGGCGCGTTCGCGGGGCTTCCGGGCCTGCGCCGCGGCGATCTGCTCGCGGTGACCGACGCGGAGGGCGCCGTGCACCGGTACCGCACCACCGGGAAGGCGCAGATGCCGAAGACGCAGTTCCCGCGCTCGGCGGTCTACGGAGGCCCGGGCACGCCGGAGCTCGTGCTCGTCACCTGTGGAGGCTCCTTCGACGAGCGCACGGCGTCCTACCGCGACTCGATCGTGGTCTTCGCTCGGGCTGAGTAGGCCGGGGGCCCGGGGGGGCGCCCGCCCAGGCCGGACGTCGAGGCCTCCTCTCACGGCACGACGCAGGAAGCGGGCATCCCCGCACGAAAGCACCGAGAGGGGGCCGTTCTCGCTCTCTGAGAGTCCGACCTGCTCCGGCCCCTCGCTACGCTCGCCCTCCTCGTGCCCGATCTGCGCGACCCCCTCCTCGCCTCGGCGCTGGCCCTGGTGATCACCTTCATCCTGACCCCGGTGGTGCGGACACTCGCGTGGCGGGTCGGGGCGATCGACGAGCCCAAGGCCCGCGGCCTCCACACCGTGGCCACCCCCCGGCTCGGCGGCCTGGCCATCTTCGCGGGCATCGGTTGCGCTGCGCTCGCGTTCCTGCCACCGGGGCAGCAGACGAGCGGGATCCTCCTCGGGGCCGTGGTGATCGTGGCCGTGGGGGCGGCGGACGACCTCCTCGATCTGGGCGCCGACGTGAAGATCGTGGGCCACGTCCTCGGGGCGGTGATCCCGGTGGTGGCCGGCGTGCGGGTCGAGTCCTTCACCCTCCCCCTCCTCGGGCGCGTGGAGCTCGGCTTCATGTCGTACGTGCTCACCGTGGTGGGGATCGTCGCGGTGGTGAACATCGTCAACTGGATCGACGGCGTGGACGGCCTCGCGGCGGGGGTATGCACCATCGCCGGCTTCACCTTCGCCGCCATCGCGCTCTCTCTCGGCCGCACCGACGCCGGGGTGCTCGCCATGGTCACGGCGGGAGCGGGGCTCGGCTACCTGCGCTACGGCTTCCACCGGGCCTCGATCTTCATGGGCGACTCGGGCTCGAACCTGCTCGGCTACCTACTTGCGGTCATCGCCGTGCAGGGCGCGCTCAAGACCAACGCCGTCGTGGCTCTGCTCTTCCCCCTGGTGATCCTGGCCGTGCCCATCCTCGACTCGAGCTTCGTGATCGCCAAGCGCATCAAGTACGGCAACCCGGTCTACAAGGCGGATCGCTGGCACTTCCACCACCGCTTCGCCAACATCGGCTTCTCGCCGCTGAGGACCACGATCTACCTGTACGGGTGGACGCTCGTGCTGGCCGCCCTCGCGCTGGCGCTCCGTTTCGTGCCCTACTCGGACGACCACGGCAACTTCGACGCCGGGTGGAGCCTCGTGCTCGCCGGGTTCGGGCTCGTGGCCCTCGCCGCCAGCGTCTACCTCGTGCTCGTGCTCGAGATTCTCAAGCTCAAGCGCTTCCGCGCCTACCGCATGCGCAAGGCGGGAGCCCTCGAGGGGCGGCCCACGGTGGCCGAGCAAGAGGTCGACGCCCAGGTGGCGCGCGACCTCGAGACCGGCGAGTTCCCCGCCGTCGAGACACCTGCCGGGCCGGGGCGCCGAGGCCGTTGAGGAGCTACACCGCCGCCGGCGCCAGCTGCGGGTAGAGCGGGAAGCGATCGGCGATGGCGCGGGTACGCTCGGTCAGATCGCCGCGGAGCGGCTCGTCGAGGTCCGTCGTGGTGAGCGCCTCGGCGATGATGGCGCCCACCTCGCGGAAGTCCTCCTCCGCGAGGCCGCGCGTGGCCAGCGCCGGGGTGCCCACGCGCACGCCCGAGGACACCGCCGGCGGCCGTGGGTCGTAGGGCACGGCGTTGCGGTTCACGGTGATCCCGATCTCGTGCAGGCGGTCCTCGGCCTGCTTGCCGTCGAGCTCGGACTTGCTCAGATCGAGCAGGGCGAGGTGCACGTCGGTGCCGCCGGTGAGCACGTCGAGCCCCGCGGACACGAGCTCGGCGGCCACGGCGCGGGCGCCCACGACCGTACGCTGCTGGCGCTCGCGGAAGACCTCCGAGTCCGCGATGCGGAAGGCCACGGCCTTGCCCGCGATCACGTGCATGAGCGGGCCCCCCTGCTGGCCCGGGAACACCGCGGCGTCGATCTTCTTGGCGTACTCCTCGCGGCAGAGGATGATGGCTCCGCGGGCTCCGCCGAGGGTCTTGTGCACGGTGGTGGTGACCACGTCGGCGTGAGGTACCGGGCTCGGGTGCTCGCCCCCGGCCACGAGGCCGGCGAAGTGAGCCATGTCGACCAGGAGGTAGGCGCCCACCTCGTCCGCGATGGCGCGGAAGGCGGCGAAGTCGAGCTGGCGCGCGTAGGCCGACCATCCGGCCACGATCATCTTCGGGCGGTGCTCGCGGGCCATCGCGGCCATCTCGTCCATGTCAACGAAGCCGTCGGACTCGCGCACGCCGTAGGCGGAGATGTCGTAGAGGCGACCGGAGAAGTTGATCTTCATGCCGTGGGTTAGGTGGCCGCCGTGGTCGAGGCGCATGCCGAGGATGCCGTCCCCGGGGCGCAGCAGCGCGTGATACACGGCGGCGTTGGCCTGCGCGCCCGCGTGGGGCTGGACGTTCACGTGCTCGGCCCCGAACAGCGCCCGAGCGCGGGCGATGGCCAGCTCCTCGGCCACGTCCACGTGCTCGCAGCCGCCGTAGTAACGGCGTCCGGGGTAGCCCTCGGCGTACTTGTTGGTGAGGACCGAGCCCTGGCACTCGAGCACGGCCTGCGGGACGAAGTTCTCGGAGGCGATCATCTCGAGCGTCTGCTCCTGACGGGCGAGCTCGTCCTCGAGCACCCGGGCGATCTCGGGATCGACCTCGTCGAGGGGCTTCGCGAAGTAGTCGGGAGCGACGTCGGTCACGGGACTCAACCTTTCGGTCCGGGGGGAGGTGAACCTATCAACGCGAGGTGGACGTCCCGGGCGGCCACGGCGCCCTCTCGCAGCACCAGGAAGGTGCCCTCGCCCTCGAATGACGTGAGGTCGACGACGGTGGAGGCGGTACCCGGCAGCTCCCCACCGTCGAGCTCGAGGTCGACTCCCCGGCGGATGCGTGCGTCCACGTCCGCAAGCCGCCGGGCGTCGGGCTCGCCCGTGCGGTTGGCGCTCGACTGGAGGACGGGGCGGGCAACCGCGGCCATCGGCGCCAGCTCCGCCGTAAGGGCGGGCACGCGAAGGCCGAGGCGCTCCGGCTCGGGCCCACAGGCGAGGGGATAGCGCCGGGCCGGGTTGGGGAGCACGAGGGTGAGCGGGCCGGGAAGCAGCCGCTCGAGCGCGGAGCGGGTGGCCGGTCCGAGCTCGGCCAGGGCCTCGAGGGCGGGGTCGAGGGCGAAGAACATCACCGCCGAAGGCCGGTCGGGGGGCCTGCCTTTGAGCCGGTACAGGCGCCGTGAGCCCTCCCGGGAGTCCGCCCCGCAGGCCAGCCCGTACACCGTGTCCGCCGGGAAGAGCGCCACCCCTCCGACGGCCATGCAGCGTCGGAACACGTCGGCGTCCTCGGGTCTCACGGCGTGCGGCCGATGGTGGCACGCTCGCGGCCCGCGAGGTCGCGGCGCGTGTCGGCGCTCACGAGGAGCTCTCGAACGCCGGGTGCCTGATCGGGGGCGTGCTCCAGGGCGACGAGGGTGCCGGGCGGGGCCGAGCTCACCAACGTCCGGATCTCGCGCAGACCGTCGGGGCCACCGAGGAGGGCCTCGCGCGGCTCGTAGCGCGTGATCTCCGGAGCGAGCCCGGCCCACTCGTGGTCGCGCACGTAGGGAAGGTTGGCCACCACGAGGTCGAAGGCCCCGCTCGGGAGCCCCTCGAGCACCGCCACCTCGAGAGCGATCCCGAGGCGCGCCGCGTTCTCGCGCGCCACCTTGGCGGCTTCTGGTGAGCGCTCGGAGGCCGACAGCGAGAGATCGGGCCGCTCGTCCCGGAGCGCGAGCGCCACTGCGCCGGACCCGGTGCCCACCTCGTGGACCCGGGCACCCCGGGGCATCCCCAGACACACCTCGACGAGCAGCTCGGTGTCCGGGCGCGGGATGAGCACCCGGCGGTCCACGAGGAGCTCGATGCGGCGAAAGGCGCGCCGCCCGAGGATGTAGGCCACCGGCTCGCGCTCGACGCGGCGAGCGAGGTACTCATCGGCGCGCACCGCGGCCTCGGCGGGCAGCTCCTCCTCGGGCCCGGTCACCAGCGCCGAGCGATCTATCCCCGCGGCATCGGCCAGCAGGAGCTCGGCGTCGAGCCTCGGCGTGTCCACCCCCGCGCCCGCCAGGGCCTCTGCGGCGCGGGTGGCCCACAGGCGCAGGGTCACGGGCGTCGTCCGCTCAGCCCGCGCCGGTGCGGCGGCTCCGGGGAAGCCTCGAGCTCTCCCCCCGCTCCAGGCTCAGGAGGCGACGAGCGAGGTGGCCTCGAGCTTGCGGCGCTTCTCGTCGGCCTCGAGCGCCGAGGTCACCTCTTCGAGCTCACCCTCGAGCACGGCCTTCAGCGATGGGCTCTTCTCGAGCTTCACCCGGTGGTCGGTGACCCGATCCTGGGGAAAGTTGTAGGTGCGGATCTTCTCGGACCGCTCACCGGTGCCCACCTGCGAGCGCCGGTCCGCGGACTGCTCGGCCTGCCGGGCGGCCAGCTGCTGCTCGTAGAGGCGCGCGCGGAGCACGCGCATGGCCTTGTCGCGGTTCTGGAGCTGGGACTTCTCGTCCTGCATGGCCACCACGACGCCGGTGGGGCGATGGGTTATGCGCACCGCCGAGTCGGTGGTGTTCACCGACTGGCCGCCGGGCCCGGAGGAGCGGTACACGTCGATGTCGAGGTCGCTCGGGTCGATGCGCACCTCCACCTCCTCGGCCTCCGGAAGCACCGCCACGGTGGCCGTGGAGGTGTGGATGCGCCCCTGGGCCTCCGTCTCCGGCACGCGCTGCACGCGGTGCGTGCCGCCCTCGTGCTTGAACACGCTGTAGGCACCCTCTCCCTTGATGGCGAAGGTGAACTCCCCCTCGGTGACCTGGAGGGGCTCGGTCTTGAAGCCGCGGCGCTCGGCGTAGCGGACGAGCATGCGGTAGATGTCCCCTGCGAAGAGCCCGGCCTCCTCGCCCCCGGTGCCGCCCCTGATCTCGATGATCACGTTCTTGTCGTCGTTGGGGTCGCGCTCGACCATGGCCAGGCGGATGTCGGCGTCGAGCTCCTCGAGCCGGGCCTCGGCGGCGTTCAGCTCCTCTCGGAGCTCGGGATCGTCGCCCACCTCGGCCATGAGCTCGCGTGCCCCGGCGGCGTTGGAGAGCAGGCGGCGGTACTCGAGGGCCAGCTCGTGCGCATGGCGGAGGGAGCGGTGCTCGCGCCCGAGCTCGGCCGAGCGCACGCGGTCGGAGATCACCGCCGGATCCGACATCAGGCGCTCGAGCTCCGCGAAGCGGCTCTCGATCTGATCCACCAGCCGCTCGATCATGGTGAGGAGGCCCCCGGAGGGATCAGGCCACGACGTCCATCCCCACCCGGTCCTCCTCGGAGGCCTCGGTGGGGTTCTCGACGGCCAGGACGGCCTCGAGGGCGGCGATGGCCACGGCAAGCTGGGTGAGATCGGGTTGGCGCGTGGTCAGCCGCTGGAGCTGCATGCCCGGCCACATGAGCGCGCGGGCCACCGCGCGGTGGCGGTTGCGCCCGAACCACTTCAGCACCTCGAAGGCGATGCCCGCCACCAGCGGGATGCCGATGATGCGCGAGGCGAAGAGCCAGTACCACGCCGGGGTGCCGAGCGGCGCGAACACCACGATGGCCACCATCATCACGATGAGGAGGAACGAGGTGCCGCACCGGGGGTGCAGGCGCGAGAAGCGCTGCGCGTTCTCGGGGGTGAGCGGGAGCCCGGCCTCGTAGCAGGAGATCGTCTTGTGCTCGGCCCCGTGGTACTCGAACACGCGTTGGAGATCCTTCATCCGCGAGATGAGCAGGATGTAGCCGAGGAAGATGCCGATGCGGATGATCTTCTCGACGATCACGAAGACCACCGAGTTGGGGATCACGTCGCGGAACAGGGTGGTGATCCCGACGGGAAGCAGGAAGAAGAGGCCCACACCGAGCATCAGCGAGAGGGCGACGGTCCCCGCCCACGTGGCGCCGCCGATCTCCGGCTCGTCGTCCTCGAGCTGGGCGTTGGCGGACACGCCGAGGGCCCGGAACCCGAGGGCGAGCGACTGCACGAGGGCGGCCACGCCGCGCACGATGGGCAGGCGCAGCACGCGGTGGTTCTTGGTCCAGGCCACCAGCGGCTCCACGGTGACCTCGATCTCGCCGAGGGGCGCCTCGGCCGGCGCGTGGCCGTTGGAGGAGCTCGAGCTCGGCGACGCTCCGTTGGTCGAGCCGAGCGAACCCCCGTTGGTCGAGCCGGGCGCGGCTCCGTTGGTCTCGCCGGCGGCCGCCTGCCCGGGCACCGGCTTGCGCACAGCGACCGCCCAGGTCGAGACGCCGCGCATCATGACCCCCTCGAGCACGGCTTGGCCGCCGATCGGGGCGTCCTTGATGGGCATGGGCCCGCCGTCGGGGACGGTGGCCGAGGCCGCGGAGTCCTCGGAGCGAGACTGGTTGGGGTTCTCGCTCACGGAGTTGATCCTATCGGCGCCTCGCGAACGTTTCTGAACGGCTCGCCCGCCGCCTGGACGACGTTCAGTCGGAGGGGCACTCGCTGGAGTGATGCACCTCGGTGCGGGTCGCGTCCCCGTCGGCGTCGATCCACCGGAAGCGCGCCACCACGCGGTAGACGCGCGTCGGGTCGAGGTTGGCGACCCGCTGGCGGTAGGAGAAGGCGCGCACGCCGGGTCGCGAGTGCCGCCAGGCGCTGAGCGCCCCGGTCCGGAGGGACCGCCAAAGTCCCGCGCTGTCTCGCTCCTGGAGCGTGATCCGAAGCGCCATGCGCCGTGCCGAGCCCCGCAGGCGCATGTGAGCCACGAAGTCGGCAGAGGGCGGAGCGTCGGTGCTCCGGCACTCGTCCGTGCGGACCGAGGCGCCGAGGCCCGCGTCGGCCTGGGCGAGCGGGGCGAGCAAGAGGCCGACGGCGAGGACGGCGGTGAGGAGGAACGTTCGCATGTACCGCGAAAGAACACCGCCGCCGCCCGACAAGTTTCGCCCAGAACGGGCGGCTCGCTCGACGCATTCGAAACTCGTGCCCGAGCCTCCCGGGGTACTGCCTCCTTCCCTAACCCGGAGAGCTCGCCGCACCCGAGGCCCAAGGGAGGAAGGCCGGGTTAGACGAGGCCCGTCCCGAGCCGACCAGCTCGGGCCCGCTACGCACCCAGTCGGTCATCGAGGACGAAGCAATCTCGCGGCCACCGGCGCGGCGAGCACCATGAGCAGGAGCCGGAGCGCCTGGACCGCGAGCACGATCGTGGTGTCGGCTCCGCTCGCGAAGGCGGTGGCGAGCACGGCGCTGAGCCCTCCCGGGGTCGTGGCCAGGTACGCGGTGAGCAGGCTCACGTCGAGCACCGCGACCAGTACCAGACCGAGGCCGGCGCAGCCGAGGATCACCCCGACCACGGCGGCGAGCATGGCGGGCGCCAGGCGGCCCACCCGCCGGCCGGTCTCGCGGTCGAAGCGGAGTCCGACCGCCAACCCGAGGACGGCGAAGGCCGCGTCGAGAAGCCGCGGGGGCGGTACCGCGGCGGCGCCCGCGGCCGCCAGCGCCGCGGCGAGCACCAGCGGGCCGATGAGCCCCCCGGCGGGCACCCGCAGGCGGCCAGCCACGACGGCGCCCACCACCGCGACGGGGAGCGACACGAGCGCGCCGAGCGTGGGATCGAACACGGTCGGGGCGGCGCCGGCCCCGGGTGCCCCGCCGGTGCTCGCCCCGTCGGCCCCGAGCACGAGGGCCACGAGCGGCGCGGTGGCCACGATGAGGAACACGCGGCCGAACTGCATGAGGGTCACGAGCACCGGGTCGGCCTCGACCTCCTCGCTCACGGCCACGATCCCGGGCGCGGCACCGGCGAGCAGGCCGAGCGCGGCCGTGGGCCGGTCGATGGAGGTCACGCGGGCGAGCAGCGCCCCGGCGGCCACGCTGAGCGCGAGCGTGCCAAGCCCGACCGCCACCACCACGGGCAGCGCCCCGACCACGGGACCGAGGGCGTCGAGGCGGAGCGCCGAGCCGAGCGCCACCCCGGCCACCGCCTCTCCGCCGAGCGAGACCGGTCGCGGCAGGCCCGCCCCGGCGGCACCGCGCACCAGCGCGACGCCCACGCCGGCCACCAGGCCTCCGAAGAGCCACGGGATGGGCAGGCCGGCCAGCTCCGCCAGGACGCCGGCCGCCACCGTGGCCGCGACGACGGGCAGCCATCGGCCGACCGCACGGGCCGGCCCTACTGAACCTCCGCCCGCCGCCGGCTTCCTACGACCCGACGACTAGCTCGTCGAACGGCGCGCTGCGCGCCTGCGGAACCGCTCGACTCGCCCACCGGTGTCCACCAGCTTCTGCTTGCCCGTGTAGAACGGATGGCAGTTGGAGCAGATCTCGACGTTCAGATCGCCCTGCGTGGACCGCGTATCGAACTCGTTCCCGCACGTGCACCGCACGTGGGCCTCGAGGTACTCCGGATGAGTTTCGGTCTTCATAGGGGAGATTCTAGAAAAGCTCGCAAGAGTTAGGGGAGCCCTGGAGCGGTACGTCTTGGGCGAGGGTGTTATGAAGGCGGCGTGCGGCGCTTGCTCCTCGCGTGGTACCTCCCGCTGCTCGCAGCGATACTGGTCGCAATCGTTGCGGTGATTGTGGTCGGCATCAGCGATCCCGCGGCGGACTCCCGGGATCCGTACTACAGAGTTGGCCTGAAGGTGGGGGTCGTGCTCCGCTACGTCGTCCTGGTCGGACTGGCAACGTTTCTTGCCCAGAGGCTCGCTCGCTCGCTTGCTGCCGACGAGGGCGGGCGTCGCCGGCCAGTCTGGATCGCCCTGTGGGGGGCGGGCCTCGCCGTCGTGCTGGCCTTGACGATCCTTCCGCCGCTGCTCGGCTCGAGCGACGAGGAGCGCGGGGCCGATCAGTTCCGCGCCGGGTTCATCAAGGGGTGCTCGGACCAACAGCCGGGCACCTTCTGCACATGCCTCTTCGACACGCTCAGTAGGGACCCGGCCAGCGACACCATGCCGGAGCTCGAACGGCTGTTCCAGGAGGCCCAGCGCGGGGGCGCGCCACCCCTCGTGGTCAGACAGGCCGCCGCACGCTGCGGCGGGCGCTGATTCCCCCCTCAGGTCTGCTGGTAGTTCGGCCCGTCGCCACCCTCAGGGGGAGTCAGCCGCCCGCCTTTGGCCGTGATCGCCCCGCACTGGACGCAGTTCGAGGGCGTGACGTGCACGTGCACCATCTCCCCCTCCCTGCCCTTCAGGTCGCCGTCGCCGTTGGTGGCCCCCAGGCGCTCGAGCTCGGCCTCGGGCACCTCGTACACCGCCGCCGGGCACATGTTCTGCCACATGAGCGCCACCTCGACGGGCACGTTCTCCTGGACGCGGATGTGGCTCGGGGCGTCGTCGCGGGTGGCGTTGCCGGTGGCGAACACGCTCGAGAGCTTGTCGAAGGTGAGCTTGTTGTCGGGCTTCGGGTAGGTCTTGCTGCGGTCGCCGATGAACAGGTCCACTGCCGCGTCGTCGTGGGTGTGGTAGGTGCCGCCCGGGAAGCGTCCCCCGGTCACCTCCATCATGTTGGCCAGGGCGCCGCCCACCACGAAGCCCTTCGAGAACACCTGGCGCATGTTGCGCGAGCGATAGATCTCGCTGTCGATCACGCTCCCGCGCACGCGCTCCTCGTAGCCCGAGAGATCCTCGGTCGAGCCGTTCTTGAGCGCGTCCATGATCGCCTCCGCAGCGAACATCCCGGCGTGCATGGCGTAGTGGATGCCCTTGAGCTGCGGCACGTTGACCATCCCCGCCGAGTCTCCGGCGATGCAGAGGCCGGGCGCCCAGAGCTGCTGAGGCATGGCCCAGTGCCCGCCCGAGGGAATGGTCTTGGCCCCCCAGGCCAACCGCTCGCCGCCGTCGAGCAGCTTGCGGATCATGGGGTGGAGCTTGAACTCCTGGAGCACGTCGTGCACCGAGAAGGTGGCGTCGGCGTAGTCGAGGCCGGCCACGAAGCCGAGGGAGACCTTGTCCTCGCCCATGGGGTAGATCCACGAACCGCCAAACTCGCGGTACCTGGCGCCCAGGCGCAGCGGCCAGCCCATGGTGTGGATCACCTTCTCGAGCGGCTTGGCCACGCGCCAGACCTCCTTCACGCCGAGCTCCCACTGCGGGGGCTCGTCGCTCCCGAGCTCGTCGAAGTAGCCGATGGCCGCGCCGGCCAGGTGGCCCTGCGTGCCCTCGGAGAGCACCGTAGCCCGTGCCGTGAGCTCCGAGCCGGGCTCGAAGTTCGAGAGCTCCTGCCCGTCCTTGCCACGCCCCTTGTCCCCGGTGCGCACGCCGCGCACCACGCCGTCCTCGACGAGCAGGCGCGTGGCCGCCGTCTCGGGCAGCACGTAGACGCCGGCCGCCTCCGCGCGCCCGGCGAGCCACCGGCCGAGCTCGGCCACCGAGACCACGTAGTTGCCCTCGTTGCGGAACGGCGGCGGCACCTTCGGGAACCTCACCGCGCGCTTGTTATTCAGCATCATGTACACGGCCTCGCCGGTGACCTCGCCGTACGTCGGCCACTCGTCGCGGGGCATGTCCGGGAAGAGCGCCTCCATGCCCGAGGGCCGCATGATCCCCCCGGAGAGCAGGTGGGAGCCGGCGTTGCGACCCTTCTCGACGAGGGCCACCGGCACCTCCCCGAGCTCCTCGGCGATGCGCGGCTCGTCCTCGAGGAGCTGGGTCAGGCGGATGGCGCAGGCGAGGCCCGCGGGGCCGCCGCCCACGATGGCCACGCCGACGTCGACCTGGTCGTCGGGGCCGTCCTGCGGCGGGCCCACGAACTCCCGGGCCGAGTCGACGGGCGGCGGGTACTCGACCGGAGCGACGCCCACGGTCAGCCGCCCTTCCGGGCGTTCAGCGCCTCGGTGAGCTTGGGGAGGATCTTGTTGAGGTCGCCCACCACGCCGAGGTCGGAGAACTCGAAGATCGGCGCGTTGGGGTCCTTGTTGATGGCCACGATGTTCTCGGAGGCGGCCATCCCCACCTTGTGCTGGATGGCGCCCGAGATCCCGGCGGCGAGGTAGAGCTTCGGGGACACGGTCTTGCCCGTCTGCCCGATCTGCGCGGCGTAGGGGTACCAGCCGGCGTCGACCACGGCACGCGTGGCGGCCACCGCACCGCCCATGGCCCCGGCCAGCTTCTCGAGAGCCTCGAAGCCCTCGGCCCTGCCGAGCCCCCGGCCGCCGGCCATGAGGATGTCGGCGTCCTCGATGTTCACGTCGGCGCCGCGCTGCTCGCCGCGCTTGACCATGCGCGCGCGGGTGGAGAACTCGGACATCTCGAACTCCACGTCCTCGACCTCGGCCGCGGCGGCCTGGCCGTCGCGGACTTCGAAGGCGTTCAGGCGGCCGATGATGATGCCGGGCTCCTCGACGTAGCCGCAATCCACGACGGCAGAGTCCTGGAGGATGGGCCGAACGGCCACGAGCTTGCCGTCCTGCGCCCTCACCTCGGTGACCTCCATGGTCACCCCGGCGTTCAGGCGAGCCGTGAGGCCCGCCCCGATCTCGAAGCCGAGCAGGCCGCCGCCGAACAGGGCGTAGCCGTAGCCGCGCTCGGAGACGAGCTTGGCCATCACGTCCACCACGGGTTGGGCCAGGCCCTCGGGCGCCTGGGCCCGGAAGACCTTGGCCGCGCCGTAGGAGCCAAGCTGCGCGCAGAGCTCGTCGGTGAGGTCCTCGCCGCCGACAACCACGGCGCCGCAGTGGCCACTGGGGGCCTCGGCCAGGCGGGCGCCCTCGGAGACGGCACCCAGGGAGTTCTTGTTGAAGGAGCCCTCGTAGTGGAGGGCATAGACCAGGATGTCGCTCATGCCAGCAGCTTCCTTTCGTCCAGCCACGCGACGATCCTCTCGACCGTCGCGTCGGTGTTCTCGTCCTCGATGATCTCGCCGGCCTCCTTGGCCGGCGGGTCGTTGATGGCGAGAACCGAGGTTCGGGAGCCGGCTGCCCCCACGCGATCGGGCTCGATCGAGGCGTCGGCGATGGCCTTGGTGTCGAGGGGCTTCTTCTTGGCCCCCATGATGGCCTTGAGCGACGGGTAGCGCGGCTCGTTGATGGCGTCGCCCACCGAGATCACGGCCGGGAGATCGATCTCGACGGTGTCGTAGCCGTACTCGGCCTGGCGCTCGCAGGTGAGCGTCTCGCCCGCCAGATCCATCTTGATGACCTGCGTGAGGGAGGGCATCTTCAGGTGGTCGGCCACGATGGCGCCCATCGTGTAGCACTCGCCGTCGTCGGACTGCTGGCCGAGCAGCACCAGGTCGGGCGACTCCGCGTCGAGCACCCGCGCCAGCGCATAGCCGGTGGCGCAGCAGTCGGAGCCGGTGAGCGCCGGGTCGGTGAGGTGGATCGAGCGGTCCGCGCCGAGGGAGACGGCCTTGTGCAGCGCGCGGACGGCGGAGTCGGGGCCCATGGTCACGGCCACGACCTCCTCCACGTCCACCACGCCGCCCTCCTTGAGCTGCATGGCGGCCTCGATGGCGTGGGTGTCGAAGGGGTTCAGGTTCTTCTCGCCGGAGCGGTCGAGGCGGCCCGAGCCCCGGTCCATCCGCTTGTTGACCGCAGCGTCCGGCACCTCTTTGACGAGGACGCAGATTTTCAAGAGAGCTCCTTAGGTCGGTACATCGAAAGGCGCGCCTCGGGCGCGGGCCATCGGGGATCGTAGCTCGTTGACTGACGGGTCAATCTACGACGCTGCGGCGTCCGATCTCTGTACGGCGTCGCGGATGAAGTCGATGATCTCCTGGGTCGAGGAGCCGGGGGTGAAGACCTCCGCCACCCCGAGACCCTTCAGCTCGGTGATGTCGTCGGCGGGGATCGTGCCCCCGAGGGTGAGCAGCACGTCCTCGGCCCCCTCCTCCTTGAGCAGCTCCACGATCCGGGGCACGAGGGTCATGTGGGCGCCCGAGAGGATGGACAGGCCCACCGCGTCGGCGTCCTCCTGCACCACAGTGGCCACGATCTGCTCCGGGGTCTGGTGCAGTCCGGTGTAGATGACCTCCATCCCGGCGTCCCGGAGCGCGCGGGCGATGATCTTCGCTCCCCGGTCGTGCCCGTCGAGGCCGGGCTTGGCCACGACCACGCGAATCCGGCGCGCGCTCGGGCGACTCTCGACCGCCGTGTCCGTGGTGCCCTCCATCGCGCGGCGCGAGTGTACGCCGTTGCAGCGCCCGTGGGGCTTCTCGGCACGGCCCCGGGCTTCCGGAGAGCTCATCGGGACTCCCCAGCGCCGCGGACAATCGCTGTTAGGCTCGGATGGCACCCGATCAGAGGGAGGCCCATGGCCACCCAGACCATGCCGCGGTTCGATCTCGACGTCGAGCCGGCCTCAGCCGAACGGGACTCGCCGCCGGAGCCGCAGAGCGCGCCGGCATCCGAAGTGACCGTGCGTCGCGACGACCGCGCGCTGCGCGACGAGGCGTACGACGCGCCGCCCGAGGCCTGGCACGTCCTGGCCGAGGTCGACCGCCGCGGAGGCGTCCGCTTCAAGGCCTCCGCCCTCGAGTTCCCCGCGGGGACGCAACCGGCCGCCCGCACCCATTTCCGGAGGAGGAGCACATGACCGAGGACACCGCTCGAACCGAAGAGGTACCGGAGCTCGGCGCCGACGGAGCCACGTCGCGCCAGGCGCTGGCCAGCCGCTACGAGGACACCGACGCCCACGCCACCACCAGTCCCGCGCCCGAGGCCGAGAACCAGGCCACGGTGCCTCCGGGCAACGGCGACCTCGACGAGGACGCCCTTGCCCGAGGCCGGGAGACGCTCCAGCAGGCGGGCGGCGGGCACTGACCCGCGCGCGGCGGACTTGTGGCGGCTGATCCCCGCGACGAGTCGCGCCCTTCGGCCCCCGCGGTACGCTGCGGCCGACAAGAGCAACCGGGGGGTCCCTGTGGGAGGGGCTGAGAGGACGCTGCCTAGCGTCGACCCGCCGAACCTGATCTGGGTCATGCCAGCGAAGGGAGAACCATGCGCGCCGTTCAGTTTCAAGGGCCTCGGCAACCGCTTGCAGTGACCGAGGTCGAGCGGCCCGTGCCTCCTCCGGGCCACGTGCTCGTGGCCGTAGAGGCGGCCGGCGTGTGCGGCACCGAGCTGCATTTCCGCAACGGGTTGCTCACGCCGGCCAGGACGCCGATCGTGCTCGGCCACGAGGTGGCGGGGACGGTGGCCGAGCTAGGCGCCGGCGTGACGGGCTGGGCGGAGGCCGACCGAGTGGCCGTGCACTACTTCCACTCCTGCCGGCACTGCCGCCCGTGCCGGACCGGCCTCGAGCACCTATGCGACCAGCCCGAGGGCTTCCTCGCCTTCGTGACCGACGGGGGCTTCGCCGAGTTCGTCAGCGTCCCGGCCAGCGCGCTGGTCGGCGTCCCCGCCGCACTCAGCGCCACGGAAGCCGCGCCGCTGTGCTGCGCGGCCACCACCGCGCTGCACGCCCTAGGCGTCGCCGAGCTGTCCGCCGGCGACAGCGCCGTGGTCTACGGGTGCGGCGGTGTAGGCCTCGCGCTGGTGCAGGTTCTGCGGCTCGCCGGCATCCGCACCCTGGCGGTGAGCCGGTCCGCCGTAAAGCTCACCGCGGCGTGCGAGCTCGGCGCCGACGCGGTGATCGACGCGTCGGCGGGAGCGGTGGCCGAGCAGGTGAGGGAGGCCACCGGCGGGCGCGGGGCCGACGCGGTATTCGAGCTCGTCGGCACCACCGAGACCATGGGCGAGTCGATCACCGCGCTGGCCAAGCGGGGACGGCTGGTGTTCGTCGGCTACAGCTTCGACGCGCTCGAGATCAGCCCTCTCGCGCTCGTGGTGCCCGAACTGAGCATCCGCACCTCGGTCGGCAACACGCACGCCGAGTTGGCCGACGCGCTGGCCCTGGCCGCGGAGGGGCGTGTGCGGCCCGTCATCCACGAGACCGCGCCGCTCTAGGACGCCGACCGCGTCCTCGACGAGTTGGCGGCCGGGCGGGTCGTCGGCCGCTCAGTGCTGACGCCCTGAGATCGGGCGCGTTCGCAGCGTCGCGCCGAAGCTAGCCGGCGGGGACAGTCTGCCGCTCGACTCCGTCGAGCAGCCTCCAGTTGCCCTCGAGCGCCGCCTCGGCGAGCCTGACCATCCTGTCCGCGTCCGCGACGCGCTCCTCGATCAGCCGCCGCGAGTGTGCGGCGTGGTCGTGGTCGCGCTCGGCGTGGAGGGTGAAGTAGGCAGCGGCCGGCGCGTCTTGCGAGACCCCATAGTGGGCCACGAGCCCGTCGAGCTTCGTCCGCGATATCGCCGGCTGGGCGGACTCGACCGCGTAGAGGATCGCGAGGCGCTCGAGGAGGTCTTCGCCGTCCTTCCACGTCTCGGCACAGTTGACCGTCTCGGGCAGCGGCGGTCGGTCGGTCCCGGCCCCGAGGGCGCGGGCGAAGTCGTCCCAGAGGTCGATGTGCGCGAGTTCCTCCCCCGCGTGCTCGAGGAGCTCGTGCCGCAGGTGGGGCTCCGCCGTGCGGGCGCAGGCCGCGGCCTGGTCGGCGAGGGCGACCACCGCGTGGCGGTACTCGCCGGCGTAGAAGGCAAGCTCCTCGTGCTCGAGTCGACCCTCGCTCCAGCGGAGGTAGAAGGGGTGGCGGAGCACGTCGTAGCGATGGCGGGCGGCGTCGAGGCGAGCGAAGAGGTTCAAGGTCCGGCTCCTGTCGGTTAGAGGGATCGCCGGCATGGTACGGCGCCACAACCGCTCACCACTGTGCGGGGGCGAAGATCCGTGGCACGGTGGCGGGGCGCTCGCGCAGGGCGCGACCCACGAGCCGCCCGATGTCGCGGACGAAGCCGTCTCGGGGCACTGGCGAAAGAGCCCGCGGATCCGGCCGCGCGGCATCCCGAAGGCCACGACGCCGGCCGTGACCTCGATCAGGTCGGCGCGGCGGAGAAGCTCGACTTCGGGCCCGCGACGCCACTGGGCTCGCACCTCGTGATGGCGCTCGACGGTCTCACCGAGGAGAGCGAGTCGCTCAGACGACCAGCCGAGGGAATAGAGGAGGTTCTCGGCGACGCGTCGCCCGTCCCGGACGTAGAGGTCGCTGGTGGCGGCGCCGGGGAGGAGGCCGACGTCGTGGAGGAGAGCCGCGCACAGGAGCAGCTCGCGATCGACGGTCCAGCCGCCCGAGCCGCGAGCTCGAGGGCCAGGAGGAAGACCCGCGATCCGTGTCGCTCGAGCGGTCCGTCGCTCTGAGCGCTGAGCTCGCGCAGCGAGGCGAGGCACGCCCGCTCGGCCTCGGTTCTACACAGCTCCTCGGCGTTCAGCGATGTCGGACGCACGCCTATTTAGGGCTCTCGGGGACGCCCCTCGGGATCGAGCTCCGGTCCTCCGGGAGGCTCGAGTCCTCCGCCGGGGTCGGAGCGTCGATCACCTCGAGCTCCTCGCCTCCGTCGTCGGCCGGCGCCCCCTCGTCCTCGTCGGGAAGACCTCGCTCGGGCACGTCGATCCGCCTAGAAGACCGGCGTCTCGGAGAACTTCCCGAACACCGTCTGGAGCGCCTCGATCATCTCGCCCTCGGTGGCCGAGGCGCGGGCGCACTCGACGAGGGGATCCATGAGGTTGCCCTCCCCCGCGGCCGTCTCACGCAGCGCCGCGAGCGTGCTCTCCACCTCGGACGCGTCTCGTGCGGCGCGCACGCCCTCGAGACGGTCGATCTGCTTGCGCTCGATGGCGGCGTCGATGTGCAGGGTCTCGATGGCCTCGCCCTGGTCGATGCGGAAGCGGTTGACGCCCACCACCACGCGCTCGCCGGCGTCCACCTCCCGCTGGTAGCGGTAGGAGGCGTCCGCGATCTCCCTCTGGGGGAAGTTCCCCTTCACCGCCTCGACCATCCCGCCCAGCTCGTCGATCCGCCGGAAGTAGTCGTAGGCCGCCTCCTCCATCCGGTCGGTCAGGGCTTCGACGAAGTAGGAGCCCCCGAGGGGATCGATGGTGTTGGCCACGCCGGTCTCGTGGGCGATCACCTGCTGGGTGCGCACGGCGAGCCGCACGGCGTCCTCGGTGGGAAGCGCGAGAGCCTCGTCGTGGGAGTTGGTGTGCAGCGACTGGGTGCCTCCCAGCACGGCGGACAGCGCCTCGGTGGTGGTGCGCACCACGTTGACCAGCGGCTGCTGGGCGGTGAGCGACACTCCGGCGGTCTGCGCGTGGGTGCGCATGAGCAGCGAGCGCTCGTCCCTGGCGCCGTAGGTGTCGCGCATCTCCCGGGCCCAGATGCGCCGGGCGGCGCGGAACTTCGCGATCTCCTCGAAGAAGTCGATGTGCGCGTTGAAGAAGAACGAGAGCCGCGGCGCGAAGTCGTCCACGTCGAGGCCGCGCTCGATGGCGCGCTCGACGTAGGTGAAGCCGTCCTTGAGCGTGAAGGCGAGCTCCTGCTGGGCCGTGGAGCCGGCCTCGCGGATGTGGTACCCGGAGATCGAGACCGGATGCCAGCGGGGCATGTGCTTTGCGCAGTACTCGATCATGTCGGTCACGATCCGCATGGCCGGGTCGACCGGGAAGCACCACTCCTTCTGGGCGATGTACTCCTTGAGGATGTCGGTCTGGATCGTGCCGGCCAGGCGCTCCGGCGGCACCCCCTGGCGCTCCCCGGCCACGACGTAGAGGGCGAGCATGATCGCCGCCGGTGCGTTGATGGTCATGGAGACCGAGACCTCGCCGAGGTCGATGCCCTTGAACAGGGTCTCCATGTCGTCGAGGGTGTCGACGGCCACGCCCTCGCGGCCCACCTCGCCGAGGGCCTTGGGGTGGTCCGAGTCGTGGCCCATGAGGCTCGGCATGTCGAAGGCTGTGGAGAGCCCGGTCTGCCCGTGCTCGGTGAGGTAGCGGAAGCGCTCGTTGGTCTCCTCGGCGGAGCCGAAGCCCGCGAACTGGCGCACCGTCCACAGGCGGCCGCGGTACATCGACGGGTAGACCCCGCGGGTGTAGGGGAACTCGCCGGGAAGGCCGATGCGCTCGGCGGCGTCCTCGGGGAGGTCCTCGGCCGTGTACAGCGGCTCGATCGGCTCGCCCGAGATGGTGGAGAAGAGCCCGTCGCGCTCGGGCTTTCGCGCGTAGCGCTCGCGGAACCAGCGCTCGGCGTCGGTCATGGTCCGAGGAGGGGCCGCCATGGGCGCAGTCTAAGGGCGTGCGCGAGTCCGAGGGGGAGCGGGCGACCGCATCTCTACCGTGTCGTCACGTGAGCCTCCCGGTCGTCGAAGAGCTCGTCAGCGAGGCGCTCGACCGCCTGCCGGAGTGGGTCCTCGACGTCCTCGCCACGGTGCCCATCGTCGTGCTCGAGGGTGGCCGCGAGGCCGGCGCCTACGGCCTCTACCACGGCGACGGCGTGGCCCGCGACGACGCCCTCGACCAGATCGTCATCTACAGCGACACGCTGGTGCGCGACTTCGGCCACGATCGCGAGCTGCTCGCCCTCGAGGTGGAGCGGACGCTTCGTCATGAGATCGCCCATCACCTCGGCTTCGCGGAGCCGGGCGTGGCCGGGCTCGGTCTTTGATCGGGAGCGTTGGCGTAGAGGCTGGGCAGGCCTACACCGCTCCCGTCTGAGCGGCCCGCCGCAGCCTCATGTAACGCGGACCACTCGGTAGGTACTCCAGGGACGGCTCCACGACCTCGAACCCGCGGCGACTGTAGAAGCCCTCGTTGCTGGGGTCCGAGGTCTCCACGTAGCAGGGCAGCCCGTCCGCGTCAGCGCTTCTCAGAGCCGGAAGCATGAGCTGACGTCCCGAGCCCTGGCCCTGTAAGCGTGGGTGCACCCCCAGAGCTTGCAAGGACCAGTGCGGCTCTTGCGGGTGCCCTTTCTCCGCGGCCGCGCCGATTCGCGCGAAAGCCCCGAAGGATCTCGGTGCGGCCAGCGCTGCCCGCGTGAGGACGGGCGCCGCGCGAAGCTTTCGCCGTGCGGACCACGGGAAGGTGCCGGGTGGCAGCCACAGGGCGACGCCGAGCAGGCGCTCGCCGTCCCAAACACTCGTGCTGACCCCGAAGGCGGCCGCGTCCGTCGCGCTGGCCGTCAGGAACGGGACCAGGACCCGTTGGCGCTGTGCGCCGTCCGGGAAGACATGCCGGAACGCCGGGTAGTCGGCGTGACTGGCCGCCAGCAAAGCTCCCGCGGCGGGCGCGTCCTCGCGGCGCAAAGGCTCTACCCGTATCTGGCCGGACATGCCGATCCCTCCCTCTCCACACGATCCCCTACGAGGTGATCATCAGACGGGACAACTCTGGGAGAGCGGCGCCCGAAGGCGCCTACCTGAGCGCCACCCGCCGCCGCGAGCGCACCCGCGCCGCCACGTAGCCCCCGCCTCCGCCCACCACGGCGATGGCGCCGAGGCGTCCGGCCACCCGGAGGCGTCGGGCCAGCTTGTCGAAGCGCATGATCTGCCATCCCTCGTCGCGGGCCACCTGCTCGAGGCCGCGGTCGGGGTTGACGGCCACCGGGTGGCCGACGGCGCGGAGCATCGGGAGGTCCGACTCGGAGTCCGAGTAGGCGAAGGAGGTCGAGAGGTCGAGGTTCTCGGTCGCGGCCACCTGGCGGAGGGCCTCGGCCTTGCCCTCCCCGTAGGTGAAGGGGCCCGACGGGCGGCCGGTGTAGACGCCGTCACGGATCTCGGACTTCGAGCCGATGCCCCCGTCGAAGGTGAACACGTAGGCCATCATGTCCGCTGTCTCCTGCGAGGCCGCGGTCACGATGTAGGCGGGCCGGCCGGCGTCCTGGTGGGCGAAGGCCGCCTCGAGCACCGGGCGGTAGACCCGCCGGAGGATGCCCGCCAGGGCGGCGGGCACGAGGCGCTGGATGTCGACTACGCGCAGTCCGGCGATGGCCTCGTAGACGCGGGCCCGAATCTCGTCGGCCTTCTGGTCGGTCGAGCCGTACAGGCGGAACTGCAGGTTGGTCCACACGTCGCGGGCGATCTGCGAGCGCGTGGTGAGCCCCGCCCGGTAGGCTGCGCGGCCCCAGTGGATGCCGCTCGAGCCCTCGATGAGGGTCTTGTCGAGATCGAAGAAAGCGGCCCCCCGCCGCTCGGAAGCGGCGGGGGGATGACCCAGGTCCGGTGGTGGCGCTCCCGGCAGGACCTCAGCCGCCGTTCACTTCGAGCACGATGGCGTCGCCCTGGCCGCCGCCCGAGCAGGTGGCGGCCACGCCGCGGCCGCCGCCGCGCCGGCGCAGCTCGTTGACCAGCGCCATGACGATGCGTCCGCCGCTCGCCCCGATGGGGTGGCCGAGGGCGATGGCCCCCCCGTTGACGTTGACCTTTTC
>JBPCRE010000197.1:0-3599 GCA_050997195.1 Thermoleophilaceae bacterium | reverse complement strand
CGAGCGCTCCGGGCTGAGCGCCGGCGCTCGCCCCCGCGAGCGGGTCGCGGCCGTTCCAGGTCCCCTCCGACCCGTACGGTCGAAAGCGCGCGAAGAGCTCCTCCGAGTACCACTCCTCCGCGCGCGTGCGCCGCACCACCTCGAGGTGCTCGGGGCGGCGGTAGGCGTAGTCCTTGGCCTCGGCGAGCGAGCGCCACACCGAGAAGGTGGCCTGTCGGGCCACCGGCCACTCCCCCATGCCCACCGACTCGATCATCCCGGGCTGGCGAAGGAGGTCGGCGGCCGGCGGGGCGATGGCCTGGTAGAAGGGCACGAGTCGGCTGGCGCGGATGGTGGCCCGGGTGAGGATGGCCACCGGACCCTCCTCTCGAGACTCCCCCGCGGCCCCCTCCAGCGGGTTGCGCCCGGCCCAGGCCCCGTGGGCGCGCACGGGCTCAAGCCGCACGTGCCAGGCCTCCCGCGAGAGCTCGCCCCACCGCGCGACCACGGCGGACTCGGCCAGGAAGCGTTCGAGCGCCGCCTCCCGATCCCACACCGCGAACATCGCCCACCGGCGCAGGTCGGCGCTCAGGGTCATCGTCTTGCCCTGGCCGGTGCCCATGAGCTTCCAGAAGGAGAGGCCGGGCGTGCGCCACAGCGCCGGCCGGTCGAGCCCCATCCGCGAGAGGCCCTCCGGAGCGGTGGCCCGGGAATAGCGGACGAGGTGGAAGGAGGCGATCACGGTGTTCAGTCAGAATCGCAGGAGATGGCCGAGCCGATCTTCGTCTCCGAGAACGGCGCCTTCCGGCCCACCGAGCTGTCGAGCGGGCCGTGGAGCGCCGATTCGCAGCACGGCGGGGCCCCCGGCGCGCTGCTGGCCCGCGAGATCGAGCACACCTCCCCGGGCGACGAGCTGTTCGTGACCCGGCTCACCGTGGAGTTCCTACGCCCCGTGCCCGTCGCGCCGCTCACCGTGAGCGCCGAGCTCGCCCGGCCCGGCTCGCGCGTGCAGCTCGTATCGGCCTCCCTCCTAGCCGGTGAGGTGGAGGTGGCGCGGGCCACGGCGCTCCGGATCCGCCGGACCGACGAGCCCGTCTCGGAGGGCACGCCCGCCGAGCCTCCACCGTCGGGACCGGACACCGTCTCTCCCCTCGAGCCCCCCGAGCGCTTCGCCCGCACCTTCGTGGGGGCCATGGACCAGCGCTTCGTCTCGGGCGGCTACGGCGTCGGGGCCTCGGTGGTGTGGATGCGCCTGCGCCAGCCCCTGGTGGACGACGAGCGGCCGTCCCCGCTCATGCGCGCCGTGGCCGCCGCCGATTTCGGCAACGGCGTGAGCGCCACCCTCGACTGGGACGTGCACGTCTTCGTGAACCCGGACCTGACCGTCTACCTCGACCGCTCCCCGGTAGGCGACTGGGTGTGCCTCGATGCCCGTACGCGGATCGACCCGTTCGGGACCGGCGTGGCCGAGAGCGTGCTCTACGACGAGGAGGGACGAGTTGGGCGCTCGCTGCAGGCCCTGTACGTGGACCGGCGACCCGAGGACGGATAGGCGAAGGGCCGGCGTGCTCTCAAGCCCTCAGCGGATCCACCCAGCGCAGCCCGGTGAAGCGGGAGAAGTCGGCATCGCTCGAGCACAGCTCGGCGCCGTGCTCGATGGCGAGCGCAGCCAGATGGGCATCCACGACCAGGTTGCCGGCGGTTCCCAGCGGCCGCAGGAGCTCTCGGAGCACGGCTGCGTGACGAACGGTTGGATGCACCACGACCACGTTCGGCCGGGCAAGCCATCCGTCCACGACATCGAGTGCTTCGTCGGCGTCGAACGGAGACTCGAAGACCGCAGGGCGGGTCGAGAGCCGCACGACCGCGAGCAGGACCGTCCACGCGAAGGCGATCGTCGCGGTGCCCGACAGAACCTCGTCGAGCCACGCCCTGGCCGGTAGATGCCGCGGCGAACGCTCGTCGAGGGCGTAGAGGAGGAGGTTTGCGTCGGGCAACCTCACTTGCGCAGCTCAAGCTTGCGTACGATCTCGGCGTCTTCGAGATCGGAGGCGAGGCCGAGTGCCTTGTCGAGGTCTATCCCCGCCCGCAGGCCGAGCGGTCGCGACGGCGTCCGGTAGGGCTCAGCCTCTCCCGCGGAACGCGCCAGGCCCCGCACGCTTATCTGAGCGTAGTACATATTGTGCTACGGTGCCGGGCATGGCGACCTCGCGGTCGATTCACGTGCGGCTCGATGGGTCCTCCGCATCGGCGCTCGAGGTCGTGGCGGGCGAGGTGCTGACCCCGTCGGAGGCCGTCCGGGTCGCCCTCGAGGAAGCCGCCGAACGTCGCCGCCGTCGCCGTTCTCTGGCCGAGGAAGCGGCCCGGCTCATGGCCGACCCGGACTACCGAGCGGAGGTCGACGAGGTGCGGGCGCCGATGGACGATATCCGTGCTCCGTGGTGACGTCTTCGGCCTGAGGCCGCCGCGACGCGCCCGCGGCCACGAACAGCGAGGGCGGCGCTACGGCGTCGTGCTCCAAGCCACGGAGTTGCTCGGTCTCTTCACGGTGATCCTCGCACCGACATCGACGCGATCGCTCGATGCCACCTTTCACCCTCGAGTCCGCATTCGCGACGAACTCACCTCCGTGCTCGTCGAGCAGCTGTCGGCCGTCGATCCATCGCGACTCGGAGACCGGCACGGTCGCGTGACCCCCGAGGAACTGGAGGCGATCGACGATGCGCTGAGGCTGGTCTTCAACCTCAGTTAAGGGGCCTATCCCGGATGGACGTGCGGCCGGGGTGGCTCAGGGGCGAGTTGGGCGACGAACCGAGCCAGCGCGCGTCGTCTACGACCGGCAGCACCGGGCGAGACGCCGCACGAGAGCGAGCGTGGGTCACGTCGAAGAACGGCGCTCAGCGCGTCGGTGTCGAAGCGGTAGCCGCTCACCCGAGGTCGAGCGGAGGGCGATCGGTGGCCTCCCGGCGCCCCTGGTAGATGTCATCGACGACCGTCTCGAGGTCGTCCCAATCGGCCAGGGCGCCGGCCACCGCCGCCAAACCGAGGGGTGTGTTCGCAGACGCTTCGAGTGCGTCCGGCGTGGCGGAAACGAGCACCGCGGCCGGTCGACCTCGCCTCTCCACCACCACACGTTCCCCGGCGGCCACGTGATCGAGCAGTTCCGAGAATCGGCGCCTGGCCTCGGCCACCCCGATGCCCCAGGGGCCTTCTGATCCGAATGTCATCTACCGCACAAGACAACGCTGGGTTCGGTGGCATCACGAGATCGCCCTGTCACCCCGGGCGTCCTTGCCCGGCCTCGATTCGCGCTGCCCGCTAGTAGCTTCGCCCCCGCCACGCACGGACCGGACGCACGGTCGCCCACGTGAGTCGGGCCACCGCCGCGGGGTCCAGCAGCGGGGACAGGTAGAACGCCGGCCCGCGGCGGGAGTAGAAGCGCCGCAGCACTCCGAGGAGGGCGAAGCGCACGAGCAGCAGGGCCCGGTCGAGTCGGGTCGTGCGCCGTACCAGCAGCCTCAGGACCGGGAGCCCCATAGTCAGCCAGAGCGCCCCGAGATCGAGCAGGCGCCACCCGACCGAGGTCACGTCGGCCATGGCGAGCGTGCGCGGCCACTCCC
>JBPCRE010000189.1:0-2657 GCA_050997195.1 Thermoleophilaceae bacterium | reverse complement strand
GCAGAACCCGTCACCGTGATGGGGTGCGAGGAGAGCTTCCAGAAGGACAGCGACGACCGTTGCCGGCTGCGTACCTGGGGCAGTCATTCGCCACAGCGCGCGGGAGACTGCGTGGTGGCTCAGCCGGGTCGCGCGGCGACGCGGCGCACGGAGGGCGGCCGTCCGAACGAGCAGATCGCGAGGGGCTTCGCGGGGGTCCTCGGACTGCCTAGCGGACTTCGCCGAAGCCGCGTCGGCGCTGTCGGCCACCCCCAGCAGGCCCATGCCGCCGAGGGTCGCGGCCATGCCGCCCACGAGCTCGCGGCGGGTGGCGGCCGACTTGTCGGAGTTGCGGAATCGATCGCCTGGTAGGCGACGTTGCGCTCTCACTGATGGACTTCTCCCCCTTGGTGGTGCGCGGCGCGTATCTCCACGCCCACCTTTGACGCAATCGGTGGGCTGAGGTGGTGGGCGAGCTTCGCAGCATCTCCACATCTCCCGGCCATCGGCCCCACAACCCCGCTCTACGCTGGCCGCAGTGAGCCCGTCGAGCGTTGTCGTGATCGAGGACGAGCCGGCCATCGCGGGTGCGGTGGCTGCCCGGCTCGAGAGCGAGGGCTTCGAGGTGGATACCGTCCACGACGGCGTCGAGGGGGTCGAGCTCTGCCGGCGGCTGCGACCGGACGTGGTGGTCCTCGACCTCATGCTTCCCGGCCTCGACGGGCTCGAGGTGTGCCGCAGGATCCAGGCCGATCGGCCGGTGCCCGTGCTCATGCTCACCGCTCGGGACTCGGAGAACGACCTGCTCGTGGGGCTCGGCGTGGGGGCCGACGACTACATGACGAAGCCCTTCAGCCCCCGGGAGCTCGTCGCCCGGGTCCGAGCCCTGCTCCGCCGCGCGGAGCGCTCGGCGCGCGGCGAGCACGACGTCCTTCGCGTAGGTGACGTGAAGCTCGACCACTCGACCCGGCGCGTCGAGGTGGGCACCGCGCTCGTGCATCTCACGCCCATGGAGTTCGATCTCCTCGCCCGTCTGGCTTCGCGCCCCGGCGTGGTGTTCACTCGCGAGCAGCTCCTCGGCCAGGTCTGGGGCTACGAGGACGGGCTCGGGGTTCGCACCGTGGACTCCCACGTGGGCGCCCTGCGGCGAAAGATCGGCTCCGGGCGCCTGCGCACCGTGCACGGGGTGGGCTACGCCTTCGAGGCGACCACTCGGGGCAGCGCATCCGGCGACGAGGCGTCGCGGTGAGGCCCCTCGACCCGCTCACCTCGATCAAGGTCAAGCTCGGTCTCGTGATCCTTGCCGCCGTGGGGGTCACCGCGGTGGTCGGGGTGCTCGGCGTGGGCGCCGGCTTCTCGCCGCTGGCCTGCGGGGTGGTGGCCGCCGGACTCGCGCTAGTCATGGCGCAGATCCTGGCCCACGGCATGACCTCGCCGCTCCGCGAGATGTCGGCCGCCGCGCGGGCCATGGCTCGCGGGGAGTACGGGCGCCGCGTGCGCGCCTCCTCGCGGGACGAGGTGGGAGAGCTCGCGCGGGCCTTCAACGCGATGGCGGCCGACCTCGCCGAGGTGGACCGCGAGCGGCGCGACCTGGTGGCCAACGTCTCCCACGAGCTCCGGACTCCGATCTCAGCCCTTCAGGCCACGCTCGAGAACCTCGCCGACGGCGTGGAGTCCGCCGATCCGGCCACCGTCGGGACCATGCTCGAGCAGGTCCGGCGCCTCGGCCGGCTCGTGAGCCAGCTACTCGATCTCTCGCGCCTCGAGTCCGACGCCGTCGTCCTCGAGCAGCGGCCCTTCGCGCTCGAGCCGGTGCTCTCCCAGGCGGCCGGCGAGTCGCGCCTGCACGCGCGAGCCGTAGAGAAGCGCGGGCTCGAGACGTCGGTGTCGGTCTCGCCGGAGGGCCTGCGGGCCATGGGCGACGCCGAGCGCGTACGACAGGTGCTCGCGAACCTCCTCGAGAATGCCGTGCGCCACTCGCCCGACGGCGCGGGCATCTCGCTCAGCGCTCGGGCGGAGGGCGACCGCGCGGTGATCGAGGTGGCCGACGAAGGTCCGGGCATTCCCGCGACGGAGGCCGCCCGGGTGTTCGAGCGCTTCTACCGCACCGATGCGGGCCGGGCCGCCACCGAGGGCGGGACCGGGCTCGGCCTGGCCATCGCGCGCTGGATCGTCGAGCTCCACGGGGGCGAGATCAGGGCGGAGGCGCGCGAGCCGCACGGGTGCCGCATGGTCGTGAGCCTGCCGAGGGCCGCGGCGTGACCGACGGAGCACGGCCGGTGGCGGCCCCGCGCTTCGTCCTGGCCGCGTTCGTGGTGGGGGCGGTGGCGGCCGTGACGGTGCCCGACGGGCCGCCGGGCGTCGGGGTCGCGCTCTCGTGCCTGTGCCTCGCCATCACCGTCGCGCTCGCCGGATCGGCCCCACGCACGCCCTGGACGCTTGGCTTCTCTCTGCTCGCCCTCCTGCTTGTGGCCATGGCAGCGGTGTGCGATGCCTCGTGGCTCGTGGCCCCCGACCTCCTCGCCGCCCTCGCCGTCGGCTCGCTCGCCGGGGCCGGTGGTCGGGCGCCCGCCGCGGTGGCGCGTGGCCTTGCGGCCGTGCTCGCGCACGCTCCGCGGGCCCCCGGCTTCCTCGCGATCTCGACGCTCCGGGGCGTGGACCGCGCGCGGCTCGGCCAC
>JBPCRE010000200.1:0-10778 GCA_050997195.1 Thermoleophilaceae bacterium | reverse complement strand
GGCGACGGCGGCGCGGTGGTGACCGACGACGCCGAGGTGGCGGCCACCGCGAGGAGGTTGCGCTTCCACGGGTCCGAGGACAAGCAGACCTACACGGAGGTGGGCTACAACTCGCGCCTCGACTCCCTTCAGGCCGCCGTCCTGCGGCTGCTGCTGCCAGAGCTCGACGAGGCCAACGCCGCTCGCCGCGCCGCCGCGGCGGCCTACGAGGAGCACGGCCTCGGCGAGCTCGTGACCCTGCCCGGGGTGGCGCCGGAGGTCGAGCACGTCTATCACCTCTACGTGGTGCGCACCGAGCATCCGGACGCGCTCGCCGAGGCCTTGGCCGCCGAGGCCATCGGGGCGCGCGGCTACTACCGGCGGCCGGTGCACCTCCAGCCGGCGATGGCGCCCTGGGGCAGCTCCACGCACTCGCTTCCGGGCACCGAGGAGGTCGCGCGCACCCATCTCGCCCTCCCCATGGGCCCGGAGCTCGACGCCTCGAACGTGGCCGAGGTGGTGGCCGCGTGCGCATCTGGGTTGACCTGACCAACTCGCCGCACGTGCTGGTCATGCGGCCGCTGATCGAGGTGATGGAGCGGGCCGGGCACGAGGTGGAGGTCACGGCGCGGGACTTCGCCCAGACCCTCGAGCTGTGCGCGCGGTTCGGCATCGAGCACACCCCGATCGGCCGACACCGTGGCGGGCGCCTCGCCGACAAGGGGCTCGGGCTGGTCTCGCGCTCCGCAGCGCTCCTTCGCTGGGCTCGGCCGCGGCGCTTCGACGTGGCCCTCGGCCATGGCTCCAACGACGTGAGCGTGGCCGCGGCGCTGCTCGGGGTGCCGAGCGCCACGGCCTTCGACTACGAGTGGGCGCGCGTGCAGCACAACGTCAACTGCCGCCTGGCCCGCGCGGTCGTGGTGCCCGAGGCCATCCCGGCGGAGCGGCTCAAGCCCTACGGGGCGGGGCCCGCGAAGCTGCGCCCCTACCCCGGCCTCAAGGAGGAGTACTACCTCGCGGACTTCGAGCCCCATCCCGCGGTGCTCGATGAGCTCGAGCTCGACACGCGCCAGCCGATCGCCGTGGTGCGCACGCCGCCGGAGGTCTCGCTCTACCACCGCTTCGAGAACCCGCTCTTCCCGCGCGTGCTCGAGCGCGTGCGCGACCAGGCGCAGACGGTGGTGCTCCCGCGCACGCCCGAGCAGCGCCGTGAGCTGGCCGCGCTCGGCGGCGTGCGGGTGCCCGAGCAGGCCATCGACGCCCAGTCGCTGGTGGCCTACGCCGACCTCGTGGTGTCCGCCGGCGGGACCATGAACCGGGAGGCCGTGGCCCTCGACACCCCGGTGTACACCACCTTCGAGGGTCGCCTGGGCGCGGTGGACGAGCGCCTGCTCGAGGAGGGGCGGCTGCGCCTGTTGTCGAACCCCTCCGAGGTGAGCGTGCGCAAGCGTGAGAGGAGCACGGCACAGCGAGTCCGGCGCGACCCCGCGGCGCTTGTGAAGCTCATGTTGAGCGCCCTAGACTCGTCCCCTTCATGAGCCGGCGTCTGCTGCACTCCGTCCCCGTTCGGCGCTCCGCCCAGGTGGCCATCGACGCCGCCCTGGTAGCCACCGCCTTCCTCGCCGCGTTCGCGCTGCGCTTCGACGCCGGGATTCCCGCCCGCTACGAGGAGCTCCTCCTGCAGACCGCGCCGTTCGTGGTGGTCGGCAAGCTGTTGGTGTTCGCCCTCTTCGGGCTCTACAACAAGCTCTGGCGCTTCGTGGACGCTCGGGACTTCGAGGCCGTGGTGCGCGCCGTCGTGGTGTCCTCGCTCCTGCTGGTCGGCGTGCTCTTCCTCCTGTCCCCGGGAAGCGTGGCCCCGCCCCGCGGCGTGATCGCGCTCGACTTCCTCCTCACCCTGCTCACCGTGGCCGGCTCTCGCTTCGTGGTGCGGACCGTCGGCGACCGACGGCTCACCGGGGCCATCGCCAAGCGCGGGGCGCGAGAGGTTCTCGTGGTGGGCGCCGGCAACGGCGGCCAGTCGGTGGCCTACGAGCTGCGGCGAAACCCGGACCTGCCCGGGGCGCCCATCGGCTTCGTGGACGACGATCCGCGCAAGCGCGGCATGCGCATAGCCGGGCTCAAGGTGCTCGGCGCCACCGCCGACCTCGCGCGCATCCTCGACGACGCCGAGCCCGACGAGGTGATCATCGCCATCCCCTCGGCGCCCGGCGAGCTTCGCCAGCGCGTGGTCACCGCGTGCCGCGAGCGCGACATCCCGGTGCGCACCCTGCCCACCGTGTTCGAGCTGCTCTCGGGCGGCGTGGACCTCATGCGGCAGGTGCGCGAGGTTCGGGTGGAGGACGTGCTCGGGCGCGAGCCGGTACGCGTGGAGATCGACCGCATCGGCGCGTATCTCAGCGACGAGGTCGTGCTCGTCACCGGAGCCGGCGGCTCGATCGGCTCGGAGCTCTGCCGCCAGATCGCCCGCGTGCGCCCCGCGCGGCTCGTGCTCGTGGAGAACGCGGAGGAGCACCTGTTCGAGATCCGCCGCGAGCTCGGGGAGGACCGTCACTTCACGCGCACGACCTCGGTGCTCGCCGACTGCAAGGACGCCGTGCGCATGCAGGAGGTCTTCCTCGAGCACCGCCCCTCGGTCGTCTTCCACGCGGCCGCCTACAAGCACGTGGCGCTCATGGAGGAGAACCCGATCGAGGCCGTGCGCAACAACGCGGTGGCCACCCGCATCGTGGCCGCCGCGGCCGGCGGCGCGGGCGCGCTGCACTTCGTGCTCGTCTCCACCGACAAGGCGGTCACGCCGGCCACGGCGATGGGCGCCTCGAAGGCGCTGGCCGAGTGGGCCATCGAGGGCGCGCAGCACCGCTTCCCCGACACGCGCTTCTGCGCCGTGCGCTTCGGCAACGTGCTCGGTTCCTCAGGGTCGGTGGTGCCCATCTTCCGCCGTCAGATCGCCGCGGGAGGTCCGGTCACGGTCACCGATCCGGCCATGACCCGCTACTTCATGACCATCCCCGAGGCGGTGCAGCTGATCATCCGCTCCGGCAACCTCCGCGTGGAGGGCCACGTGTTCGTGCTCGAGATGGGCGAGCCGGTGAGGATCCTCGACCTGGCGCGCAACATGATCCGCCTGTCGGGTCACGAGCCGGGCTCCGAGATCGCCATCGACGTGGTGGGTCGCCGCCCCGGGGAGAAGATCCACGAGGAGCTGTTCAACCCCGACGAACGTCCGCAGTCCACGCCAGCGGAGCGGATCGTGGTCGCGACCCGCACGCCGCTTACGCCCGAGTGGGTGGACGAGGCCTTCGGCCGCGTCGAGGAGCTCGTGTACTCAGGCGATGCGGCCACGTTGGCGGCCACGGTCTCCGAGCTGGCGGCCGAGCGGCCCGGAGCCCTCGTCTCTGCTCAGGGGTAAGGTCCGGCCGGCGCGGAATGGAGGTTCTCGAGATCGTCGAGCGGGTGGGGGCCTACGCGGGGTTCGCCGCGGTGGTGGGCCTCGCCGTGCTCTCCGCCCTGTACTTCTCCCAGGCTCGGGACGTCCGGAGGCTGCGCGAGTGGGCGGGCCGCGCGCCGGAGCGCGCGCAGTCGGGGCCGGCGGTGCCCGCACCGCCGAGGGCCACCACCCCCGCGGACACCGGCGCGTCTCCGGCCCGCAGTGCCGCCGGCGCGGCGGCTGCGACGCCGCGGAGCGCCGCGGCCTCGGGCCCGCCCACGCAGGCGGGCGCCCCGGGCGGCACCGAAACGGGCACGCAGGCCGACGCCTCCACAGCGCCGGGCGGCGGCAAGACACCTACCGCGACCGAGGGCCCCGGGGCCGTGCCCGGCGTGCCTTCGTCCCCGGAGTCCGGCAACGGCAGGGGCGGCCCGCCCGAAGGCTCCCCGCCACCGGTCCGCCAGATCGGACCCGTGGTCTTCAGTCGCACGCAGTCCATCCCTCGCCCGGCGGCGCAAGCTCCCCCGGAGGGAGGCCGCCGCCTGGCTCCGCGCTACGTGGCGCTCGTCCTCGCCGGCGTGCTCATCCTCGGAGCGGGAATCGCGTACGCGGTGGTGCGGGGCTCCCAGCCCGACGTGGCACCGCCGGTGGCCCGCCAGGGGCCCTCTCCGGTGGCGCCCGCCGACGTGACGGTGTCGGTGCTGAACGGCACCACCGTGCCCGGGCTCGCGGCCCGGATCGGCGACCGCGTGGAGTCGGCCGGCTTTCGGCTGGGAAACGTGACCAACGCCTCCGAGCAGCAGCGCGCCGAGTCGGTGATCCTCTACAGGCCGGGAGCCGACCGCGAGGCGCGGATCGTGGGGCGGCGCCTGCGCATCGAGCAGACCGAACGCGCCGACGCGCGCGATCGCGTGCTGGCCGGCACCGCCAAGGTGGTCGTGATGGTCGGGGCCGACCAGATCCCATGAGCTCGCCCCCCGCCCCGCCGGCCGACTTCCTCCCCCTGCCCGAGCGGCCCGCCAAGCCCCGGCCCCTGGGCACGACCCACGTGATCGACACCGGCCTATCCACGCGCGAGGCCGAGGGCCTCATGGAGACGGCGGGCGAGTTCATCGATCTCGTGCGGCTCGGCTGGGGCTCGGCCTACGTGACGCGGGACGTGCGCCGCAAGATCGACGTGTACCGCGAGCACGACACCGCGGTGATGCTCGGCGGCACGATGACCGAGCTGGCCTGGCTCCACGGCAAGGTCGACGAGCTGCGCGCCTGGCTCCATCGGCTCGGGATCGAGCACGTGGAGGTCTCGAGCGGCACGGTGGCCATCCCCACGGAGGACAAGCTCGAGCTCGTGCGCACGCTGACCGCGGACTTCACGGTGTTCGCGGAGGTCGGCGAGAAGGATCCTCAGGCGCTAGTGGCGCCCTACCTCTGGGTGCGGATGATCAAGGAGGCGCTCGAGGCGGGCGCGGTACAGGTGGTGCTGGAGGGACGAGCGAGCGGGGACGCCGGGATGTACCGCCCCGACGGGGAGCCCCGCGCCGGGCTCGTGGACGAGGTGGCCCACGAGGTCGAGTGCTCCCGGTTGGTCTTCGAGGCCCCGAGGAAGCCTCAGCAGGTCTGGTTCATCCAGCACTTCGGCCCCACCGTGAACCTCGGGAACGTGATGCCCGCCGACGCGATCTCCCTGGAGACCCTGCGCCTCGGGCTGCGCGCCGACACGCTCGAGCAGTTCCACTCCCGGGCGTGATCATTCTCGCCCGCCACGGCGAGACCCCGGACAACGCAGCACCCTCGCGAATCCAGGGTCACCGCGACCCGCCCCTCTCCTCGCGCGGCCGCGAGCGGGCCCGCGCGATGGCCGATGACATGGCGGCGAGGGGCATCGCCGCCCTGCACACCAGCCACCTGCGTCGCGCGAGGGAGACGGCCGATTTCGTGGCCGCCCGCCTCGGCATCGAGCCGGCCCTGGATCCCCGGCTCGCCGAAGCCCGGATGGGGGAGTGGGAGGGCCGCCTGAAGGAGGACCTCCAGCGGGAGCGTCCCGAGCAGTGGGCGGCCTGGCGCCGGGGGGGCGCGGCCTTCCGCTTTCCCGGCGGAGAGTCTCTCGCGGAGCTGCAGGAGCGGGTTCTCGCCGCGCTCGCCGAGGTGCGCGCGGGGCCGCTCCCCGCGCTCGTGATCTGCCACGGTGGATGCATTCGCGCCGCCTTCGCCCACGCGAGCCCGCGCGGGCTCGACGCGTTCCACGAGCTGACAGACGTGGCCAACGCCGCGGTGCTCACCCTGCCCGAGCCCGTGGGCATCGCGTAGCGCGCCGTGGCCGGCGAGCTGCTCGTCCGGGCGATCTTCGCCCTGCTCGTGCTGGCCACCGTCGGGGCCTTCTTCGTGGCTCAGCGCCTGAAGAGCGGGGCGCCGGTCATCGAGCGGGTGTACTTCCAGCCGGTGGTCTCGCCGAACGGCGACGGGCGCAAGGACGCGGTGGCGCTCCGCTTCGACCTGCCCCGCGCCGATCGCGCGGAGGTGGCCATCGTCGACGCCCGCGGGGAGGTGGCGCGCCGGCTGGCCGATCGAGCGCTCGGCACGGGCACCCATCGCTTCGTGTGGGATGGCCGCCGCGAAGGCGGAAGGCGCGTCCCGGACGGTGAGTACTTCCTCCGCGTCCGTCTGCGCGGCCAGGGCCGCACCCTGCAGTCCCCGCGGACGCTCACGGTGGACACCACTCCGCCCGCGCCGCGGATCCTCGCCGTGACGCCCGCCACGGTCTATCCCGGCACCCCGGGCCGGCGGGGGCGCGCTCGCATCCGCTACGCCGGGCCGTCCGATCCCGCGCCCGAGTTCACGGTCTTCCGTGTGGTCGGACGAACCCGCCAGGCTCGATCCGTCGGGACCTTCTTCGGCCCGCGCTTTCGCCAGACCGCGACCTGGGACGCCCGCGTGGCCGGCCGCCCGGCCGCGCCGGGCGTCTACTTCTTCGGCGTACGGGCCGCCGATCCGGCCGGCAACGTCTCCCGGCGGTTCGTGGCTGAAGGGGAAAGGGTGCGGGTGAAAGCCCGGCCATGATCTCCGCCCCGTCGGGCGTCCTGGTGCTCGAGGAGGCGGGCGCACTCGCTGCCTGCCTCGCGGTGGTCGGGACCTTCCTCCTCCGCTCGTCACGCGGGCGCGCCCTGGCCTTCCTCGTCGCGCTCGCGGTGGCGCCCCTGCTCGTCGTGGTCGAGCTGCGCGACACCCCGCAGCTCCTCGCCCTCCGCGAGGCTCCGCTCGTGGCCGCCGCCGCGCTCGCCCTCGCTCTTGGGACCGCCGCGGCGCTCGCCGTCCTGTTCCTCCGCTGCCCGCGGGCCGTTGCCGTGGCCGCGGTGCTCACCGTGCCCTTCCGCGTGCCGATCGCCGCCGGCGGGGACTCGGCCAACCTGCTCGTGCCCCTCTATCTCGTGGTCGGCGCCGGCGGGCTCGCCTACGCGTGGGCGCGGCTGCGGCGCGGGCCTCTGCCCGGGGAGGGCCGGCCCGGACGGCTCGAGCTCGCGCTGCTGGTGGCGCTCGTGCTCTACGCCGTGCAGGCCGCCTACACCACCGACTTCGCTCAGGCGCTCGAGAACCTGGCGTTCTTCTATCTGCCCTTCGCGCTGCTCGTCCGGCTCCTCGGGGGAATCGAGTGGACCGCTCGGCTCCTGCGCACCTGCCTCGGCGTGGCAGTGGCCCTCGCCGTGGCCTTCGTGGCCGTGGGCTTCGTCGAGTACGCCACGCGCACGCTTCTGCTCAACCCGAAGGTCATCGCCTCGAACCAGTTCGAATCATTCTTCCGGGTGAACTCCCTGTTCTTCGATCCGAACATCTACGGGCGCTTCCTGGTGATGGTCATGCTCGCCGTGAGCGCCGCGATGCTCTGGGCCGCCGAGCGACGCACCGTGCTCGCGGCCGGCGGCGTGCTGGCGCTGCTCTGGGCCGGCCTCTTGCTCACGTTCTCCCAGTCGAGCTTCACGGCGCTGCTGGTGGGTCTCGCGGTGCTCGCCGCGCTGCGGTGGGGGGCGCGGCGAGTCCTCGTTGGCGGAGTGGCCGCGGTCGTGGCCGCGGCTCTCTTCGTGGTGCTGGGTCAGGGCCTCCTGCGCGTGGAGCTCGGCTCCGCGCGCTCGGTGGATCGGGCCACGAGCGGGCGCTTCGACCTCATGGGGGGCGGGCTTGCCCTCTGGGTCGAGCGACCGGTCTTCGGCCACGGCTCGGGCTCCTTCTCCGAGCGCTTCACCGACCGCGAGGACGCGAGCCCCCAGACCGCTGTGGCGGCGTCGCACACGATCCCCATCACGGTGGCCGCCGAGCAGGGGCTCGTGGGCCTCGCCGCCTACCTCGGGGTGTTGGGGGCCGCCGCGGGGCTCCTCGGCGCGGGCCTCGGCGCCCTCCGGGGGCGCGCCCCGCCGACGCAGGAGCTCGTGGCCCGGGCGGCGCTCGCGGCGTGCTTCGCGGGGCTTGTCGTGCACACGCTGCTCTACGCCGCCTTCCTCGAGGATCCGATCACCTGGACGCTGCTCGGCGCGGCGCTCGGCCTCCGCGGGTGCGGGGGCGCGATCGGCGAGGCTCCGGCTCGCCCGCGGAGGGCCGAGCCGCCGGCCGCAGCGGCTCGAACGCGTACTGGCTCGAGTAGCCGGTGATGTAGAGGCGCTTCCCGTCGGAGATGGCGGGGTTGAACGCGCCGCGCCCGAAGCGGAACACCGGGCGCCCGGTGCGGGCGTCCAGACCGGTGGTGGACTTCCGCGCGAGGTTGGAGAAGTACACCACCCGACCGATCACCGTGGCCGCGCCCGAGATCCGCCCGCCCGCCTGGTGGGTCCACACGACTCGTCCCGAACGCGCGTCGAGGGCGTAGAAGCGACCGTCGTAGGAGCCGATGTACACGGTGGGCGGCGTGCCCGGCACCCGGGCCACGGCGGGGGCGGCGTACACGTAGTCGCCGGTGCTCCGCGTCCAGGCCACCCCCCCGTTCCGGGCCGAGAGCGAGTACACGCGCCCGTCGGTGTTGCCGAGGTAGACGCGGCCGAAGGCCACCGCCGGCGTCGAGTAGAAGCGCCCGGGCCGGCCCAGCGCCCGCCCGCCCGTGCTCGTGCGCCAGGCGAGGCGCCCGTCGCTCGCCCGCAGGGCGCTCACCTCGCCCGCGTAGTCCCCGAAGAACAGGCGCCCGCCGGCGTAGGCGAGCGCCGCCTTGACCGGACCCCGAGCGCGATGCTTCCACACGGTGCGCCCGTCGCTCGCGCGCAGGCAGTACACCGTGCCGTCCTCGGTGCCGAAGTACACGCGCCCGCGCCGCACGAGCGGAGAGGACTCCGAGCGGCTCGGGAGGTCGCGGCTCCAGCGCACGCGGCCGTTCTTGGCGTTCAGGGAGGTGATCCGCCGCGAGAGGCTGGTGATGAACAGGCGCCCCCGCGACCATGCCGGCGAGGAGGCGCTGAGGCGCCCCACGCGCTTTCGCCACCGCACCGTGCCGGACCGCGCCGAGAGCGCCACCGCCTCCCCCGCGTTGGTCACGAAGAACAACGTCTGCTTGGCCAGCACGGGCTGGAACTCGAGGAGCTTCGAGCCCCCGCGGCTCCACACCCGCCGGAAGGGCGGCCCGAGCTCCGTGGGCAGGTACCGGGTGCGCGCGTCGGTGTAGCCGTAGGTGGGCCAGAGCACGCGGCGGTCCCGACCCTTCGGACGAGCCTCCTCAGCCGGGCCGCGATCCTCGAAGGCCACGCCCGGATCCGACACGTCGGCCGGGGGGCGGACGAGGAGGAGGTAGGTGGCGAGAGCTCCGCCGATCACCAGGACGCCGGCGAGCACGGCGGCGAGGAGATACGCGCGCCGGCGCCGCGAGCTTGGCATCGGGTGATGCTAGGCGGAGCTCGTGGAGTAACGAGGACGAGAGCGATCGGTGGTCCGGGACGCCCCCAGCGAAGGGCGTGGCCAGGTACACGAGCGGCGCCTCTGGTCGAGTTCCTCGCCGTGCTCGAACAGACGAGAGGTTCGGTCGTTCACCCGGTAGTGAGGTCTACCGGATCCGCCGGGCTACCCAGTCGCGGAACTCCTCCTCGCCGGTAAGACCGGCGGCGACCCCGCGAATCACCTGGTCCGTGTCCGCGGGATCTTTGCGAGACCTCACCCACCTCCGTCCGTTCCGCTCCACGAACTCGACCATGGCGAGGAACCGGCACGTTTGTTGCCGTCAGGTAGCGGGTGGTTGTTGACCAGGTGCCAGCCGAGCACCGCGGTCTTGACCTCGAACTCGGGATAGGCCTCAACCTCGCCGAACCCCGCCGCCGGAGCGTTGAGGGCGGAGTCGGCGAGGTCGAGGCGAGGGAGTCGGGCGAGCGTCTCGGCCGGGATGTCCAGTACTGCTTCGGCGATCACGAGGTAGTCCCCCAGCTCCAGGTAGCGGACCGGCAAGCGCTACTGGGCCAGGCGCTCGAGGATGTCCCGGTTCTCCTCGAGGGACCGACGCAAGCGAGCGCGGAACTCCTCGTCCTGGCGCCGGGCCGCGATGTGCCCCTCGATGGCCGAGCGAACGGCCTCAGCGACCGGAACCCCGTCGACCTCGGCGACCGTTTCGAGCTCCTTCGCCTGCGTCGCCGGCAGTCGGACGGTCATCGCTCGCGTCTCTTCCATGGTCGCTCCCCTTCGGATGGTGGCTGATAGAGCAACCGTACTGGCAAGCCACCGTGACGTCCAGAGGCGATACGAGCGTCCGCCACGGTATCGTGCAATGTCGAATCCCACGGCGAGCTGCACGATCTGTCCGATGACGGACACCTCCCGAGTCAGCCCTTTCCTTCGGCCCTGCGCAGTGCTTCCCCCAGGGCACGGAGAGCATCGAGCGAGAGGCTCGCCATCGGCATTCGCATGGTCGCCTGCCGTAGACGCTTCGCGAGGACCAGCGCATGATGGTGCTCGCGAGAGAGTCCCTCGAGCGCTTCGCTGCGTCGCATGGCTTAGAGACGCACGGGCGCCGCCCTCAGCGCCCGAAGCGCGAGGGCGGCGACTCGGAAGCCGAGTACGGCGTAGACGAGGACGAGTACCGCGCCCGCCAGGAGGCTCAGCGGTTGGAGATCCACAACGAGGCCGCACGCGAGCGCGGCGGCCGCGACCACCGCCAGGCTCGCCGTCCAGCCGCCTCCGCGGACTTCAACGGAAGCCGGCAGGCGACCGCGGATGCGGTGCAGGATCGCGAGAAGGTGCAACAGCGAGCCGAGAACGGTGAGCCCGATCCACCCTCCGAGGAGAAGTGTCGCAACCGGGGTCCGCGCTCCGGGGGAGAGCCCGGCGCCGCCTTCGAGCAGAGTTGCCACCAAGCCGAGGCCGAGACCAAGGGGCAGGAGCGTCTGAGCGAGCCCGACGAGCCGACCGGCGGCCG
>JBPCRE010000093.1:0-2936 GCA_050997195.1 Thermoleophilaceae bacterium | reverse complement strand
GGCCGGCAGCGTGGCGGTCTGGGCTCGCGGTGGACCAGCGCTGGTGGACGACCTCGACTTCGTCCTGCCCCCCGGCCACGTCGAGCCCGCGCTCGAGGTGCTCTCTGCTCTCGGCATGCGCCGCGAGGACCCGCCCGAGGACTGGCTCGTCAAGGCGTGGGACGGCCCGGTGCTCGTCGACCTGATCTTCCTGCCCTCCGGGCTCGCCATCGACGACGCGCTGTTCGCGCGCGCCGACGTTCTGGACGTGCACGGGATCTCGATGCCGGTCATGGCTCCCGAGGACGTGGTGATCGCGAAGGTCATGTCCATGCACGAGCACTACCTCGACTTCGCCGGCCTACTGGACCTGTGCCGGCCGGTGCGCGAGCAGGTGGACTGGGAGGAGGTGCGCGAGCGCACATCGGGGCCCTACGCCAAGTCGTTCCTCGTGCTGGCCGACGAGCTCGGGCTGACCGCCGCCGGACCGCGGCCCCCACCGGGCACCGTCGGCTTTCCGCCCGCGGAGCGGCGGCCGGCGCGCAGCGAGTCCGCCTAACTCGTCTCGACGTCGATTAGAGGACCGAACTGGTCCTCGGTCGGCTCAGCTCAGCAGAACCACGGCTCGGTCAGCCGTGGCCTCCCCTCGACCGATCCGATCGGGATGGCCTGGCGCTCGTCGACGCCGGGGCGTCCCGCAGCCTCCAGCACCGCCCGGCGCACGCGGGAGAAGGTGGTGGCCGTGGGCTCGTCGCCGGCCTCGGCCACGAGCGCGCTGAGGCGAACCTGGAGGCGGTCCACGCGCGGGTCGGCCGCGGTCCAGGTGTATCCCAGCCCCTCGGCGTCGTAGGGCCCGAGGTGCGGCTGGAGATCCGGGTGCTCGAGCAGGAGCGAGCCCTCGGGGAGCAGCAGGCGGATCGCGTACTGCACCGGGTCCACGTTGCCGATCAGGTCCTCCTCGACCACGAAGTCCATGAGCTCGACCAGGTCCTCCAGCGTGGTCCACGGTGTGAAGGGCATCCACGAGGGCCGCACCTCGATGCCGTGCTCGCGCAGCAGGGCGATGGCCGCGCGGGCCTCCTCGACGGTGTGGCCCTTGTCGAGGCGCTCGAGGATGCCCTCGTTCACCGACTCGAGCGCACACACCACGAACAGGCAGCCCGCCTCGCGCAGGGCCGGCCACACGTCGGCGTGCTCGAGCACGTGCTCGACCTTGATCGTGCAGTCGAAGGTGAGGTCGGGGAAGCGCTCGTGCACGGCCGCGGCGACGGCCAGGGAGTGGCGGCGGCCGTTCAGGAAGTCGGGGTCCCCGAAGGTGATGTGTCGCGCGCCGGCGGACACGAGCTGCGCCACGTCCTCGACCACCGTCTCGAGCTCGACGATGCGGATGCGCCCGTCGTAGACGGTGGGCACGGGACAGTGGCGGCAGCGGTGCACGCACCCGTGGCTCGCCTCGACGTAGCCCACGAGCCGCTCCTCGCCGTCGAGGGCCAGGTGGGCGTACTCCTCGAGCGGCGGGAGGAGCCGGCGCGCGGGGCGCCGGAACCCACCACGCCCGAGCTGGATCATCGGCTCCTCCGCGCCGTGGCGGGCGGGCGCCCCGGCGGCCAGGGCGTCGACCCAGGCCACGAGCGCGGGCTCGTACTCGCCGGCGATCACCCGGTCGGCCAGCGCGCCCACCGTGAGGTCGCGGCTCACCGGCGCGTAGAGGCCGTAGAGGCACACCGGCGTGTCCGGGCACTCGGCCCTGACCGACGCGGCGGCCCGCAGGGCGAGGCGCATGGCCGTGTGCATGGGCACCGACAGGGCTACGGCGTCCGCCCAGCGAACACGCTCGAGGTCCCAGGGCTCGACCGAGACGTCCACGCAGCGCACCTCGTGGCCGGCCTCGATCAGCGCGGCGGCCGGGGAGGCCACGTGCAGCGGCTGGTGGCCGAGCTCGTAGAGGGAGACGAGGAGGACGCGCATCGTCAGGCGCCGGCCGCGGTGAGCGCGGCGCGCGGCTCGGCGGCGGCGTTCTCGCCCTCGATCTCGATCTCGAGCAGACCGTGCGCCTGGCGAAGGGTGGCCTCGACCTCGGCCGGTCCCGGCCCGGTGGCGAAGAGGAAGCCGAGGTAGCGATCTCCTTCGGGGAGAGGCCGCACGGGACGGCCGGGCGCCACGGTAATCTCGAGGCCGGCCACGCCGGAAACCGCGCGGGCCGCGTCCTGCCCCCCGACGGCCCGCAGGGTCCCGGCGCGCGGGATGGGCAGCATCATCACCCCCGAGGCACCGGCCTGGCGCGCGGTGTCGTGGAGCGGGCGGCCGAGGGCGTGGCGCAGGATGAGCTCCTCCAGGCTCGCCCCGAGCCCGAAGCGCAGCGTGCGCGAGCAGAGCCCGCCGATCGAGCGGGCGGCCAGCTCGAGCACCGAGAGCTCGTCGCTGCCCACGCGCAGCTCGGCGTGAACGGGGCCCTCCCGAAGGCCGAGGGCCGCGGCCGCGCCGGCGCACACGGCCTCGACGCCCTCGAGGGTCGCCACCGGCAGCCGCGACGGCGTGACGTAGATCGTCTCCTCGAAGTAAGGCCCGTCGAGAGGGTCGGGCTTGTCGAACACCGCGAGCACCTCGAGCCGGCCGTCGCGCATCAGGCACTCGACGGCCACCTCGCGACCGGGAACGAAGCGCTCCACGAGCAGCGGCTGCGCGGCGTCCTGGCCGGCCTCTTCCGCGATGGCCCGCGCGCGCTCGGCGGCGGCTCGGGCAGCCGCCGGATCGTCGGCGCGGATCACCCCGCGCGAGGCCGAGAGTCCGAGCGGCTTGACCACGCAGGGCAGGCCCAGTGCGGCGGCGATGGCGCCCACGTCCTCCTCAGGACCGGCGGCCCTGAACATCGGTTGGGGCACGCCTGCGGTGCGAAGGGCCCGCCGCGTCGCCAGCTTGTCGCGCGCCGCCGCGGCGGCCTCCGGCGGATTGCCGGG
>JBPCRE010000042.1:0-4438 GCA_050997195.1 Thermoleophilaceae bacterium | reverse complement strand
TACTCCTTGGGCGTCCGTGACGGAGTGCCCGGATCGGGCTCCATCGTGCCCTCGGCGAGCGCCTTGTCGAGGGCTCCGGTGGCGGGGCCGATCGGCTTCGGGCGCTTGTCCCGGCGGTGGTCGTCCTAGCGGTTGCTGCTGTCCTTCACTCCGTCTTCGTGATCGATGAGCGGCTTCTTCCTGGCCATCGCGTTACTCCCGGTCGCGTGATTTCACCGACCATCTTCCTACATCCCCGGACGCGCTCAGGACGGCAGCGGATCCGGCTCGTCCATGGCGCCCACCATCCGCTTCTCCTCGTGGTGGGGCGGGGCGCTCGCGGGCGCCCGGGTGGTGTTGCCCTCCGGCGGGATCGGACGCTCGCGCAGCATGCGCGCGAGGTGAACGAGGTTGTGGCTCATCCAGCCCGCGGTCTTTCTCGTGTAGGGGTGGTTCCAACCCTCGGCCTCGATGAACGACGGTCCCGGTCCCGCGCTTCCGAGCCAGTAGGTGTCGGCGTTCGGGGGGATCGTGCACCCGAGGTGCGAGAGGTTGAAGAGCGTGGTGGCCGCGGCGTCGTGGGCGCCGTCCTCGTTCCCGGTGACCACGACGCCCCCCACCGTGTTGTAGAGCGGGTACTGCCCGACTTCGTTGGTCGAGTTATACGTACCGTCGAGGCGCTCCATTACGAGCTGCGCCACGCTTCCGCGCACGCCGAACCAGATCGGCGTGCCGACGATGAGGATGTCGGCGGCCAGAACGCGCTCGAGGATCACCGGCCACTCGTCGCCCTCGCCCTCGTCGGAGCTGACCCCGAAGGGCACGTGGTGGTCGACCACCCGGATGGTCTCGCAGCTCACGTCGAGGCCCTCGAGGCACTCGATCACGAGATCCATCAGGGCCTGGGTGTTCGAGGTCGCGGGCGACTTCTTGAGGGTGCAGTTGAGCAGGGTCGCGGTGAGCGTCATCTGAGTGCCTCCTTGGGTTGTTCGGGGGTGCGGTTGGGCTTGCCGTCCGCCGGCGCTTCCTCGGGACCGGCCGAGGCGTCGTGCGCCGGCGCACCGCCCCGAAGCAGGGCGGCGGCGGCGAGGGGAAACATGAGCACCGACAGGAGTCCGGCGCCCACCAGCGCAGCGCCCACCGCGCGGGAGATGAGGCCGAGCTCCATCCCGATCTGCGCCCCGGTGACGATGAAGGGCAGCGAGGTGGCCTGGAGGAGGCCGGCCGCCGCCATCTCCCGTGGGCTGGCGGCGCTCCGGTAGAGGAGGGCGGGCAGGCCCCGCACGAGCAGCAGCGCGGCGATGAAGAGCGGGACGAGAGCCACCGTGGCGGAAGAGGCGAACAGCGCCGCGAGGTCGAACTCGAGGCCGCTGTTCACGAAGAAGACGGGGATGAACACGCCGAAGCCGATGGCCGAGAGCTTCAGTCGGAACTCCGGATGGGTCATCCCCCGATCGCGATCGATAAGGGAGAGGATGGCCCCGGCCACGAAGGCCCCGAGGATGGTCTCCACCCCGAGTCGCTCGGCCAGCACCACGAACACGAGCAGGAGGGCGAAGGCTCCTCGCACCCGGATCTGGGCCGTGGTGTCCTGCAGGCGCACCAGCAGATCGGAGAGCCCCATCGAGTGCTCGGCGCGACGCAGGGCGAGCACCACGGCCAGGGCCAGCACCGCGAAGGCGCCGATGAGGACGACCTTCGCGCCCGTGCCGGTGGCCTCACGCGAGAAGAAGAGCGTAAGCAGCAAGATTGCCCCCACGTCGGCGATCGAGGCGGCGGCGAGCACGAGCTGGCCGACGGGCGAGTGTCCGTGTCCCACGTCCTTCAGCGCCGCGATCACCACGCCGAGTGAGGTCGATACGAGGATGGTGGCCACGAGCAGCGGCGACTCCACGAGGCCGCCGGCTCCGAGGGCGAAGCCGACGGCCACCGCGATCGCGAAGGAGGCCAGGAAGCTGGCCGAGGCCAATCCGAGCGTGCGTCCCTCGAGCTTCTCCAGATCGACCTCGAGCCCCGCGAGGAAGAGCAGGAAGGCGAGCCCGACGAGCGCGAGGATCTCGATAGGCGCGTCCGGCTCCACCCACCCGAGGCCCGAGGGTCCGATGGCGATGCCGATGACGATCTCGAGGACGACCGCCGGCAGGGCGAGGCGGGGCAAGAGGCCGAGGGCGAGCGGTGCGGCGAAGCCGGCGAGCACCACGAGCAGCAGACCGAAGAAGGACACGTCTGGCATCAGGAGGCGTCGGCTGCGATGGCGCTCGACTCTACGGTCCGGGCGGCCCTCGAAGCAAGCACTCGTAAGGGTCTCGCAAACGTTCGCATCCCGTCACCTCATCGCCCGCGAGGGAGGCCACGCGGTGGTGCACGCTTCCGTCGACATGGCCAAGGTGGCGCGCGCCGAGGTGGAGTCCGACTTCGTGCCCTGGCCGAGGACATCGCCTCGAGCCAGACCGCCGAGATCGAGCGCATGGAAGATCCACGAAGAGCTCTTCGCCACTCCGCTGAAGCCCGACGAGGGGGCTCACGTGCAGCTCGGCCTCTCGGCCGAGGCGGCGGGCATGGACACCATGGACGGGGCGGCCACCATCCGCGGCCGGCGCCCCTTCGACCGTGCCTTCGTGGACGAGATGGTGGGCCACCACCGCGGAGCCATCGCGATGGCGGGAGCGGTGAAGGAGCGGTCGAGGAGCGGAGAGGTGCGCGCTCTCGCCCAGGGCATCGTCTCCGCGCAGCGGCGCGAGATCAAGGAGATGGACGACTTTCGGGAGCAGACCTACGGCGCTCCCACGATGGCCGTCGGCGAGACGCGGGGATAAGCGCGGAGGGCGATCGCGGCTGGTGGATCCGTAGGTGGTGAGGTCACTCCTCGGGCGGGCGCCGCCGAGCCGCCTTCCGCTCGCCCGTGCGCCGCTTGGCCTCGACCCGGCGCCGGCGCGCGCCCCGGCTCGGCCGGGTGGGTCGGCGCTCGGGATCCTCGCGGAGCGCTCCGGCCAGGCGCTCGCGCAGGCGCTCGAGGGCGAGCTCGCGGTTGCGGGACTGGCCGCGGTCGTCCTGGGCCACGGCGCGCGGGCGCGGCCCGAGCCGTTCGAGGATGCGCGCCCGCTGGCTTTCGTCGAGGGCCGCGGAGGCACCCACGTCGAACACCGCCTCCACGCGCGACTCGGTCACGTTGGCGTGCTGGCCGCCCGGTCCCGAGGAGCGGCTCACCCGGATCGCCACCTCGGAGAGGGGCACGGCCACGCCGGGCGCGATGGGCATCGGATCGTCCACGCCCCAGATGATGCCCGGAGAAAGTCGCCGCCCCTAGGGTTCATGGGGCGATGCCCGTCCGCGACGACCTCCGAAACGTGGCCATCATCGCCCACGTCGACCACGGCAAGACCACGCTCGTGGACGCCATGCTGCGCCAGTCCGGGGTCTTCTCCGCCCACGAGGCGGTGACCGAGCGCGTCATGGACTCGATGGACCAGGAGCGCGAGCGCGGGATCACCATCCTCGCCAAGAACGCCGCCGTGCACTTCGGTGACGCGAAGATCAACATCGTCGACACGCCCGGACACGCCGACTTCGGAGGGGAGGTGGAGCGTGGGCTCTTCATGGTCGACGGAGTGCTACTGCTCGTCGACGCCAGCGAGGGGCCGCTGCCGCAGACTCGTTTCGTGCTGCGCAAGGCGCTCGAGCAGCGCCTACCCGTGATCCTCGTGGTCAACAAGGTCGACCGACCGGACGCCCGCATCGCCGAGGTCGTGGACGCGGTCTACGAGCTCTTCCTCGACCTCGACGCCGACGAGGACCAGATCGAGTTTCCGATCGTCTACACCAACGCCCGCGCGGGCTGGGCCTCCACCGAGGAGGGCGTCGAGGGAGAGAACCTGCGGCCGCTCTTCGAGCTGCTGACCGACCACATCCCCGCGCCCACCTACGAGGAGGGCCACGGCCTCCAGGCGCTGGTCACCAACCTCGACGCCTCGCCCTACCTCGGGCGGCTCGCGCTCTGCAGGGTGCACCAGGGAACCATCTACCGCGGCGCCCGAGCGGCGTGGTGCCGCACCGACGGGCGCATCGACACCGTGCGCATCGGCGAGCTCTACGTGACCGAGGGTCTGGCCCGCGTGGCCGCCGAGGAGGCCGGCCCCGGAGAGGTGATCGCCCTCGCCGGGCTGTCCGAGGTGACCATTGGGGAGACCATCGCCGACCCCGAGGATCCGCGGCCGCTGCCCGTGCTGCACGTGGACGAGCCGGCGCTCGGCATGACCATCGGGGTCAACACCTCGCCGCTCGCCGGGCAGTCGGGCAAGAAGATCCAGGCCCGGGTGATCGAGGCGCGCCTAGAGGCCGAGCTCGTTGGCAACGTCTCGGTGCGGCTGCGACCCACCGAGCGCGCCGACACCTGGGAGATGCAGGGGCGTGGAGAGCTCCAGCTCGCGGTGCTCGTCGAGACCATGCGCCGCGAGGGCTT
>JBPCRE010000003.1:0-14598 GCA_050997195.1 Thermoleophilaceae bacterium | reverse complement strand
CTAAGGAGAAGTCAGTGAGCGAAAGCCTCAACCTCATCTACCAGTCGATCGACGAGCAGAACGCCGAGAAGTCGGCGGCCACCCGGAGGCAGCTCGTCGCGGGAGCGGCGACCGCCATCGGAGGTATGGGGCTGCTCGGCATCGCCGCCGAAGCGGATGCCGCTCCCACCAAGGCGGCCGAGCACAGCGAGAACATCCAGACCATCCTCAACGTGGCCGCCACCGCTGAGGTGCTGGCCACCATCGTCAACACCGTCGCCGGCGAGCAGGACATCGCCTTCTTCCGCGGCCTGCCGGGGGACCCCGGGGGTGAGATCACACGGCAGAACGTGCGTGCGGCGGCCGTCGAGGAGCTCGACCACTTCAACGTGCTCACGTCGGTGCTCGGCGCCCGCCCGGTCACCCGTACGATCTTCGTGCCGAACGCCTACCTGGCGAACTCGACGAACCTCCTGAGCGCTCTGGAGATCGGCGACGAGATCTTCGTCAACGCCTACCTGATCGCCGTCACGGTCTTCGGCAACGAGACCAGCCTTCGGGCGGGCACGCGCGGACGCTTCGCGCGGATCGCGGCGGAGTTCTGCGGGGTCGAGTCCATCCACCGGGCGGCGGCGCGCCAGTCGCTCGGCAAGCTCGGCAACGACCGCGTGTTCCTGCGCTACTCGCAGGGCGAGGAGTCGAACTCCCCCAAGCCCGACCCGCACCAGGTGGGATTCCGGAGGGTCACCTCCGCCGTGACCCAGCTCCAAGCCGCAGGCTTCGGCTTCGGAGCGCCGGGCTCGCTGCCGGGCACGGCGTTCGACTTCGACGCGGTGAGCCGCCGTACGCCGGCGCCGAGCGCCGTCGGCGGGCCGCTCTCCGGCCAGCCGAACACCCGCGCCCCGCGCTGAGCCACCGGCCCAGCGTCGCCTGAACCGAGAGCCGCCTCCGGGCGGCTCTCGTCGTTCGGGAGCTACGCGACGGCTGCGACGGGACGTGGCGCGGCCTCGGGTCGATTGTCGAAGGAGGACGCGTCCCGGCTAGCGAGCCGCTGCGCGGCGCCCCACCACCACCCGGTAGATGATCAGCAGCACGAGCGAGCCGCCGATGGCGATCAGCCAGGTGCGGATGTCGAAGAAGTTGCCGAGCTCGCCGAAGCCGAGGCCGCTCGCGATGAAGCCGCCGAGGAGCGCGCCGACGATGCCGATCAGCATGGTCACGATGATGCCGCCCGGGTCATCGCCCGGCAGGACGAACTTGGCGATGGCTCCGGCGAGCAAACCGAGGATTATCCAGCCGATGATGCCCATGTTTCTTCTCCTCCGTGGCGTGAGCCGCGCTCTCTGGGTCAGGAACGGCGCACTCTCGCAGAGTTAGGTCGGGCTTGTCGAACGGCGCACTGCGCCCGCCCGGAGCCCTCCGGACGCCACCGCTAGCGTGGATGTCCACCTCGTCCGGAACCGGAGTCATGCCCGACGCCACCGCCCCCATCGCCTCCGGGAGACAGCCGCGCAAGATCCTCGCCGTCCTGCTGCTGGCCGGCGTCTCGTTCGCGCTTTCGCAGACCATGGTCATCCCGGCGCTCCCGGCGCTCAGCCGGAGCCTCGGCGCCAACGCTTCCAGCTCCTCGTGGTTGCTCACCGGGTATCTGCTCTCCGCCTCGGTGGCCACCCCGATCGTCGGCAAGCTCGGCGACCTGTACGGCAAGGGACGGACGCTGACCATCGTCCTCCTGCTGTTCTCCGTCGGCGCGGTCGTGTGCGCGCTCGGCACCTCGATCGGTGTGGTCATCGCGGGCCGGGTCATACAGGGCGTGGCGGGGGGCGTCTTTCCCCTCGCGTTCGGGATCATCCGCGAAACCTTCCCGCGCGAGAAGGTCGCGAGCGGCCTCGGGCTGCTGAGCGCGATCTTCGGCATCGGCGGCGGCATCGGCCTACCCCTCGCGGGGGTGGTGGTCGACCACCTCGACATCTCCTGGATCTTCTGGTCGGGGCTCATCGCCCTTCCCGCGGCGCTCGCCGCGCACCGGCTCGTGCCGGCGTCCCCCACGGCCGAGCGGGCGCGGATCGACTGGCTCGGCGCCGGCCTGCTCTCCGCCGGCCTCGTGGCCATCCTCCTCGGCGTCAGCAAGGCCAACGACTGGGGCTGGGGCTCGGCGACCACGGTCGGGCTCTTCGTCTCGGGCCTCGCGATCCTCGCCGTGTGGGTGCGCGTCGAGGCCACCCGCGCGGAGCCGCTGATCGACCTGCGGGTATTGCGCCAGCGCGCCGTCGCCGCCACCAACCTCACCGGACTGCTCGTGGGCTTCGCGATGTTCGCCTCCTTCCTGCTGATCCCCCAGTTCGCTCAGGCTCCCGAAGGCACGGGCTACGGCTTCGGGCTCTCCGTGACCCAGTCGGGCCTTCTCATCGCCCCGGCGGCGTTCGTTCAGCTCCTCGTGGGCCCGGTGGTCGGGTCCCTCGGCACGCGCTTCGGCTTCCGCTCCATGCTGGCCCTCGGAGGCGCGTCCGTGGCGCTCTCGTTCGCGGTGCTGTCGGTCCAGCACTCCCACCCTTGGGACTTCGTGATCTCCGGCGCCCTGCTCGGAGCGGGCATCTCGCTCGCCCTCGCCTCCATGGCCAACCTCATCGTGGACGTGGTGCGCCAGTCGGAGGTGGGAATCGCCACCGGCATCAACACGGTCATGCGCACGGTCGGCGGCGCGTTCGGCGCGGCGGTGGCCACCGCGATCCTCACCGCCACGACCATCCCGGGGAGCCCGCTTCCCACCGAGGGTGCCTACGAGGCCGCCTTCCTGGTCTCCGCCGGCGGCGGCCTGCTGGCCCTCGGGGCCGCCCTGCTCATCCCCACCCGCAGGGCCGCCGCGGCGGCCGCGGACGCCTTGCCGGCACCGGCGCACGGCTGAGGCTGAGGTCGCTCGAGACCTACCGGACCATCACGTTGGCCTGCGCGGCCATGAGGAGCATCCCGCCGTCGACGACGTACGAGGCGCCGGTCGCGTAGGCCGCCCCGGGTGAGGCGAGGAAGGCGATGAGGCTTGCGACCTCGTCGGCGTGGCCCACACGGCCGAGCGGCACGGCCGGCCGCGGGCGCTCGGCCGGGTCGGCGTCCTCCCCGCCCGTCATCGGCGTGGCGATCTCGCCCGGAGCCACCGACACCACGCGGATGCCGTGGCGGGCGAGCTCGAGGGCCATGACCTTGGTCAGGAGGCCGAGGCCGCCCTTGGCCGCGCAGTAGGGGGCGGCGCCCTCGAGGGGCACGGTCTCGTGCACGGAGGTGACGTTGACGATGACGCCGCCGGCGCCCGCGTCCGCCATGTGACGCGCCGCGCGCTGCGCGCAGACGAAGGCGCCGTCGAGGCTCACCGAGAGGACGTGGCGCCACTCCTCGAAGCTCATGTCGAGGAAGGGCGTCAAGGAGCCGGCCCCGGCGTTGTTCACGAGGAGGTCGAGACCGCCGAGGGCGTCCGTGAGCTCGTCGACGACGGTGGTGGCCGCGGGCGGGTCGGCGAGGTCGAGTCGGCGCACCTCCGCGTGCCGGCCCTGGGAGACCACCTCGGCGGCCGTGTCGTGGGCGCCCGCCTCGTCCTCGTGCCAGGTGACGCCCACGTCGAAGCCGTCCCTGGCCAGTGCGACCGCCGTGGACCGGCCGATGCCGGAGTCCGAGCCGGTGACGATGGCGCGCCGCGGCGCGCCATCGACCGTAGAACCGGCGGAGGGCGGGCTCACCCACGCGGGGCCGCGGAGCGGCCGCGCATGCGGCGGACCAGGCGGTCGGCGAGGCGGGGCGAGAGGCCGTGAGCCGCCCGCAGGGCCCGAAGCGGCTTCGGGTAGTAGACGGCGGGAACGTCCTCCTCGACCGCCGCGATGATCGCCTGGGCGAGCGGCTCCGGCTCCGCCTCCTCGGAGTGCCGGCGCCACTCGGGCAGATCGGCCTTGCCCTCGTGGATCGAGGAGCGGACCTCGCCCGGGTAGACCATGGTGATCGAGACGCCCGTGCCGTCGAGCTCGTGCCAGAGGGCCTCGCCGAACCCCCGCTGGGCCGCCTTGGTGGCGCCGTACACCGCGCCGGAGGGAAAGCTCCTCAGGCCGGCGCCGGAGGAGACGAGCACCAGGTGCCCACGGCGGCGCTCGAGCATGCCGGGAAGCACGGCCTTCACGGCGTAGACCGTGCCGAGCCAGTTCAAACGGGTCATCTCCTCGACCGTGTCGAGGTCCATGTCCTTGAACGGCTGGTAGTCCGCGCGGCCGGCGTTCGCGATGGCCACGTCGACGGGTCCGAACCGGTCGATCGCCGCGGTGATGGAGCCGCGGTCGGTGACGTCGGCGGGGAGGGCTTGATGATCTCCCGAGGGCAAGCCGGCGAGCACCTCCCTGAGCTGGTCTTCCGAGCGGGCGACGAGGCCGAGGGTGCAGCCGCGCCCGGCGAAGGCCTCCGCCGTGACCCGGCCGATACCGCGCGAGGCGCCGGTGATGAGCACGCGCGTGCCGGGGCGGAGGTGCACGGGCGGGATGCTAGGCGGGAGGGCGGGAGCGTGCCCAGTCCGCTCGGCCGGTTGCCCGCATCCCGCCCAAAACGCGGCGTTGTAGGTGCTAGGAGCGCTCGCTGCCGATGCCACGAGCCGCCACGACGTGAGCAGCCAGCTCGTAGCTAGAGGAGGCCCAAAATCGGGGCGCCCAGATTCGAACTGGGGACCTCACCGACCCGAACGGTGCGCGCTACCAGGCTGCGCCACGCCCCGAAGACGCGTCAGTCTAGTGCTCGAGGACCGGGGACCGGCCGTCCGTTCTACCAGTTGTCTAGTTGCGCCCGGTAGGCGGCTCGGGCTCGCTACCCGTCGTCGCCCCCGATGGTGAGCACAGCGAGGAACGCCTCCGGCGGCACCTCGATGCGGCCCACCTGCTTCATGCGCTTCTTGCCCTCCTTCTGCTTCTCGAGCAGCTTCCGCTTGCGGGAGATGTCGCCGCCGTAGCACTTGGCGATCACGTCCTTGCGGATCGGCTTCACCGACTCGCGGGCGATCACGTTCGAGCCGATCGAGGCCTGGATGGCCACCTCGAACTGCTGGCGCGGGATCTGCTTGCGCAGCCGCTCGGCGACCTGGCGACCCTGCCCGTAGGCCTTGTCCTTGTGGACGACCATGGAGAGGGCGTCCACGAGGTCGCCGGCCAGGAGGATGTCGAGCTTCACGAGCTCCGAGGGGCGGTAGCCGGTGAGCTCGTAGTCGAGCGAGGCGTAGCCGCGGGTGCGCGACTTGAGCTGGTCGAAGAAGTCGAGCACGATCTCGGCCAGCGGCAGGTCGTAGCGAAGCTGGGTGCGGGCCTCCGAGAGGAAGGAGAGGTCCACGTGGGTGCCCCGGCGCTCCTGGCAGAGCTCCATGACCGCTCCCACGTGCTCCTTGGGCGTGAGGATCGTCGCCCGGATGTAGGGCTCGCGGATCTCCTCGACGCGCCCGCGCTCGGGCATGTCGGCCGGCGAGTGCACCCGAACCTCTGCCCCGTCGGCGAGCGTGACCTCGTACTCCACGTTCGGCGTGGTGGCCAGGAGCGAGAGGTCGTACTCGCGCTCGAGGCGCTCGCGCACGATGTCCATGTGCAGCAGACCGAGGAAGCCGCAGCGAAAGCCGAAGCCGAGCGCCTGGCTCGTCTCCGGCTCGTAGGAGAGCGCGGCGTCGTTGAGCGAAAGCTTCTCGAGCGCGTCGCGGAGCTCCCCGTACTGGTCGGTCTCGATGGGGAAGAGCCCGCAGAACACCATGGGCACCGGCTCGCGGTAGCCCGGGAGGGGTTCGCCCGCCGGTCGGGCGCGCGGGGTGATGGTGTCCCCCACCCGGAGCTGGGAGACGTCCTTGACCCCGGTGATCACGTAGCCGACCTCGCCGGCGCTCAGGCTCTCCACCGGGGTCAAGGCGGGGCCGAAGAAGCCGATGTCGTCGATCTCGGCCTGGGTGCCGGCCTGCATCGCGGTCACGCCCTCGCCCTTGCGGAGCTCACCGTCCACCACCCGCACGTAGGCCACCACCCCGCGGTACTGGTCGTACTCGGAGTCGAAGATCAGCGCGCGGGCGGGAGCGCTCGTGTCGCCGTCGGGCGGCGGAATGCGCTCCACGATGGCCTCGAGCAGCTCCTCGACCCCCTCCCCCGTCTTCGCCGAGGCGCGAATCATGTCCTCCGGCGACTCGCCGAGGAGATCGGCGATCTCGCGCTCGACGCGCTCGGGCTCGGCGCCCGGCAGGTCGATCTTGTTGAGCGCGGGGATGAGCTCGAGGCCCGCGTCCACGGCCAGGTAGGAGTTCGCGAGCGTCTGGGCCTCCACCCCCTGTGAGGCGTCCACCAGGAGGAGCGCGCCGTCGCAGGCGGCCAGCGATCGCGAGACCTCGTAGGTGAAGTCCACGTGCCCCGGCGTGTCGATCAGGTGCAGGCGGTAGGTCTCGCCGTCGCGGGCCGTGTACTCCACCCGCACGGCCTGGGCCTTGATGGTGATGCCGCGCTCGCGCTCGAGCTCCATCGAGTCGAGGATCTGGGGGCGGTGCCCGCGCCCGTCCACCGCACCGGTGCGCTCGAGGATGCGGTCGGCGAGCGTCGACTTCCCGTGGTCGATGTGGGCGATGATCGAGAAGTTGCGGATGTTCTGAGCGGGGGCGGGCATAACCATCTTGATTATGGAGGCGCCCCACAACCCCTCTCGATCGTTGCTCGCCGCGGAGGCCCACGATCCCCGTGTGAGCGTCGTGACGATCACCCACAACCGCCGCGAGGAGCTGCTGCGGACCCTCGGCCACCTCACCGCGCTGCCCGAGCGCCCCCGGGTCATCGTGGTGGACAACGGCTCCTCGGACGACACGGTCGAGGCGGTGCGGGAGCGTTTTCCCCAGGTCGATGTCGTCGCGCTCGAGATCAACCTGGGCGCCGCTGGGCGTAACCTGGGCGTCGATCGCGCGAAGACCCCGTACGTGGCCTTCTCCGACGACGACTCCTGGTGGGCGTCCGGCGCCCTCACCCGGATCGCCGACGTGCTCGACGCCCATCCGCGCCTCGCGGTGGCCCAGGGACACATCCTCGTGGGCGAGGAGGAGCGCGACGACCCCATCCACGCCGAGATGGCCGACAGCCCGCTGCCTCCCGAGCCCGACATGCCCGGTCACCCCGTCGCCTCGTTCGTGGGCTGCGTCTCGGTGGTCCGGCGCTCGGCCTTTCTAGCCGTGGGCGGCTTCGACGAGCGGCTGCTCGTGGGCGGCGAGGAGGAGCACCTCGCGGCCGACCTGGCCGCCGCCGGATGGTCGCTCGCCTACATCCCCGAGGCCAGGGGTCACCACCACGCCTCCTCGAAGCGCGGGCGGGACGCGCGGCGCCGGCAGGGGATCCGCAACACGCTCTGGTTCGCCTGGCTGCGCCGGCCGCTCGGGAGCGCGGTGCGGCGCACGCTCATGATGGCCCGGCGGGTGCCGAAGGACGTGGTCTCGGCCCGGGGGTTCCTCGACGCGGTGAGGGGGCTGCCGTGGGTCCTTCGCGAGCGCCGGGTGGTCCCGCCCCACGTCGAGCGCCGCCTGCGCCTGCTCGACGAGCCGCAGATGAGCTCGCGGCGCTACCGCTCGTGAGCGGCTCGCGCCGGCCGTTGGCGCTTCGCGCCGCCTCCCCCGCGGGTCAGCGGGACCCGCCCCGCGAGAGCACGAGCGCCACGATCTGCCGAGCCTCTGGCACGCCCATCGCGAGCACCGCCCCGGCGTACACGGAGAGCCCCGCGCCGATGCCCAAGCCGAGCGAGGCCACCTGGGCGAGGAAGGAGCGCCCGAGGGCACCGTCGAGGCCGCTCCACACGACGTAGGACACGAGCCCGAGCGCGGCCGAGGCGCCCACCATCCGCGCCGCGGCGCCCAGGATGGCCGAAGCCTCGATCCCGCCAAGCTCGCGGCGCAGCAGATACCCCTGCGCCACCGTCATGCCCACGGTGCCGATCACGGTGCCGATGACGATGCCCGCCACACCGAGAGGCCGGTAGAGAACGAGGGCCACCAGTGCGTTGACGGCCATGTTGAGGCCCGCGAGCGCGGTGGTGGCCCACGGCCGCTGGAGCGAGAAGAACGTGCGGGAGAAGAGCAGGCTCACGCCCTGGAAGGGCAGGGAGAACGCCCACCACAGCATGGCCTCGGCCACGAGGTCGGTGGCCGCCCCGTCGAACGCGCCGCGCTCGTACACGAGCCGCGTGATGGGCTCTGCCAACACGGCCATGATCGCCGCCGACGGGATGAGCAGGAGGCAGATCTGGCGTACCCCGTTGGCCATGGTGGCCCGGAGGTCGGCGAGGGCGCCGCGGGCCGCCAGCCGCGAGAGCGTTGGGAAGAGAATGGTGGCCACGGCCACCGAGAAGAGCCCCTGCGGGAGCATGTAGATCCGAAACGCCTTGTCGATCGCGGCCGGCGCCTCCTCCTGCACCAGCGTGCCGAAGAAGGAGTTGATGAGCAGGGAGAAGTTGATGAGGCCGAGCGCGATCGTGACCGGCAGCATGAGCACGAGCACGCGGCGCACGTGCGGCCCGCGCCACTCGAGGTTCAGCTCGAAGCGTCCGCCGCGGCCGCGCAGCCACGGCATCGGCAGCACGAGCTGCACCACCGTGCCCACGAGGACGCCGACGGCGTAGGAGTAGATCTCCTCGCCCGGGTCGAACAGGGGCCCGAGCCCCACGAGGCTCGCGATGATCACCGCGTTCCAGGCGAGCGGGGCGAGCGCCGGGACGCTGAAGTGCTCGAACGAGTTGAGCATGCCCACCACGAGCCCCGAGAGCGCGAGCAGGACGACGATCGGGAACATGAGGCGCGTGAGCGACACCGTGAGGTCCTCGAGCGCCGGGTCTCCGGCGAAGCCGGGGGCGAAGAACGGCACGAGCACCGGTGCGGCGACGATGAACACGAGGGTGATGGCCCCGAGCACGAGGCAGATGAGCGAGAAGAGTCCCGAGGCCACCCGAAAGGCCTCGCGGCGCTGCCCCTTCTCGAGCAGCTCGGTGAAGACGGGCACGAAGGCGCCCTGCAGGGCGGCGTCGGCGAAGAGGGCGCGAATCAGGTTCGGCACCTGGAAAGCGATGGTGAACGCCGACATGGCGCCGGAGACCCCGAAGAGCCCGGCGGCCACCACCTCTCGGATGAGCCCGGCCACCCGCGAGAGCCCGGTGGCGAAGGAGAAGAACGCGGTGGAGACCGCCAGGCGCCGGCGCCCCGCGGCCGCCGCGTTCGAGGCCGGTTCGGGCTCCGGCTCGGGGGCGTCCGGAGCGGGCTCGAGCGGCACGGCCGCGCTATAGTACGCGCCCTGCCGCGCCGGGCTCCTGGTCCCGCGCGGCTCTTTTCTCGTCTATGGCCAACATCGCCTCCCAGAAGAAGCGCAACGCCCGCACCGAGCGCGAGCGGGTGGAGAACCGCCGCTACACCTCCTCGGTCAAGACCCACTTCCGGCGTCTGGAGGCCGCGGTCGAGAGCGGGGACGCCGACGCCGCGGACATCGAGCTGCGTGAGCTCAGCTCTCGCATCGACCGCGCGGTGAGCCGCGGGGCGCTGCACCGCAACAACGGCGCGCACAAGAAGTCCCGCGCCGCCGCACAGCGCGCTCGGCTGTAGGCCCCGCCGGGCTCAGCCCGCGGCGGTCACCAGCGTGCGCGAGAACGCCGTCTCCTCATCGAGGTCCGACCCACCGCCTCGAAGCTCGACCTCCAGGTCGGCGAAGGCGCAGATGGCGCGCTCGAGGGCTTCGCGATCCGCCTTCCGGGCGTGGATCACCGTGCGCTTGGCCGCCCACGGCGGCATCTTGAGGGCACCCGCCACCTGCTTGTCGGGCACGCCGGCGTCGATGAGCTCCGCCGCGCGGTGCACCTCCCTGAGGCGCCGCACGATGGGAAACACGAGGCGCGCGGGTCGCTCGTCGGCCCCGGCGAGGCTCTCCGCGGTGCGCAGCGCCGCGCCCACGTCCCCGGCCACCAGCGCGTCGGCCAGGTCGTAGGCGTGTCGCGATGAGACGCCGGCGGCCAGCCGCTCGATCTCTTCGGCGCTCAGCGAGGTGCGCGGGTGAGCGAGCACGCTCAGGCGCTCGAGCTCGCGCACGAGCCGCTGCTGGCGCGGGCCGACGATGGCCACCAGAGCCTTAGCCGCCTCCTTGTCGAGGCGCAGTCCGAGCTCCCCCGCCCGCTCGGCCGCCCACTTCGGCAGCTCCCACGGCTTAGGGGCTGCGTACTCGCGGCACTCTCCACCGGCCGCCTCCACCGCCTTGACGAGCCGAGCCGCCGGCTTGCCGCGCACGAGAAGAAGGAGCACGGTGGCCTCCGGCATCGCCGGGAGAACAAGCTCCAGCGGCTCGAGCGCACCCGCCTTCCACACCTGGACGCCGTCGGCCAGCAGATAGCGCGTCTCGGTGCCGAAGGTGAGCGTGGCGAGCGCCCGAGCCACCGCCTCCGGAGCGTCGGCGCGCCCGTCGAAGATCTCGAGCGCGCCCTGGCCGCCCTCCTGCTCGGCGCGGTGGCGAACCCGCGCTCGCCACGCGTCGATCTTCGCGTCGTCGTCACCGGAGACGAGGTACACGGAGGTCGGGTCGGCCATGGGCAGGGACTCTAGGAGCGTGGGCGGACCGGGCCGTGGCTTGCCTCGCGCCGCGGGATCGGCGGATCCGGGCTCAGCTCAGCCGGAGAGGTCCACCAGCAGGGGCGCGTGGTCGGAGGGCTTCGCTCCCTTGCGGTACGCCCGGTCGATGCCGCAGGCGGCGAGCCGCCCGGCCAGATCCTCGGAGAGCAGCGCCAGGTCGATCCGCAGCCCCATGCGCCGGTGGAAGTGCCCCGCGCGATAGTCCCACCACGTGTAGCCGGCCTCCTCCGGATGCAGGCGCCGGTAGGCATCGACCAGACCGCCCTCGAGAAGCACCTCGACTCGGTCGCGCTCCGCGGGTGTGACGTGGGTGGACCCGGCGAAGGCCGCGGGGTCGTAGACGTCGAGATCGGCGAGCGCGACGTTCATGTCCCCGGCGACGAGCGTCGGCGTGCCCTTGAGCTCCCGGCCTCGCGCGACCATGGCGTCGAGGAACGCGAGCTTGCCCTCGAACTGCGGCGAGCCCACGGCGCGGCCGTTCGGCACGTAGACGCTGGCCACTCGAACCCCGGCCACCGTGGCCTCGACCCATCGCGCCTCGGAGGCCTCGGGCTCGCCGGGCAGCCCGCTCGCCGGGTCCTCGAGACCGGTCTCGGCCCTCGCGAGGATGGCCACCCCCGCCCAGCGCCCGGCGCTGTGGTGCTCGGCCACGTAGCCCGCCTCGAGGAGCTCGGCCTCGGGGAAGGCCTCGGCCTCGGTCTTGGTCTCCTGCAGGCACACCACGTCGGGGGCGTGCTCGGCCAGTAGCTCGAGCACCCGCGGCAGGCGGACCCTGAGAGAGTTCACGTTCCAGGTGACCGCGCGCAGAGGCGCGCACGCTAGCGACGGTCGGCGAGCTCCTCTCACCTCACCGCTCGGTGTCCACCTCCATCTCGGCCCCGCTGACCGACAGGGTCACGGTGCCGTCCTCGTCGGTGCGATGGACGCGGGCGCCCGACCGCCGCAGGGCGCCGAGCGTCCCGGCGGTGGGATGGCCGTAGCCGTTGCCCTGCCCGACCTCGATGGCGGCGACCTGCGGTCTCAGGCGGGCCAGCACTCCGGGAAGGCCCGGATCGTTGCTCCCGTGGTGGGAGACCTTCATGGCCTCGACGTCGGGCAGGGGAAGGGCGGCGAGCGAAGGGCTCTCAGCGTCGCCGGAGAGGAAGAGGTCGAAGGCGCCGGAGCTCACCACGGCGACCACCGCGCGCGGGTTCGGGTCCTCGGGCGCCGGGCCGGGAGGCCGGGGTGCCGGGCCGAGGATGCGCACCGAGAGGCCTCCGACCCGCATGTCCTGGCCCGCGCGAGCGGGCACCCGGCGCACGCGCCGGCGATCGGCCTCGGCGAGCACCGCCCGGAACGCCGGATCGGCCGTGCCGTCACCACCGTCGAGCAGCACCTCGGTGGGGATCTCACGGATCACCTCGGCCAGGCCGCCGTGGTGGTCGCGCGAGGCGTGGGTGGCCACGACCGCGCTCAACCGGCTGACCCCCGCCTGCCTGAGGCGGCGCACGACGCGCCCCTCGGGCGGGCCACCGTCGAAGAGCACGGCGCCGCCCCCGGGGTGCTGGACGAGGGTGGCGTCCCCCTGCCCGACGTCGAGGAAGGAGACCGTGAGCCGGTCGGGCGGTGAGCTCGGCCCCATGACAGACCAGCCGAGGGCACCCACCAGCGCCGCCGCGCAGGCGCTCGCCGCCATCCGCCGAGCGAAGGGCACGCGGCGCCAGGCGGCGGCCCACGAGGTGGCCGAGGGGCCCACCCGCCGCGCCGCCCGCACCGAGGCCACCGTGGCGAGGCCGAGGAACACGTAGGCGATCGCCACCCGCGGCACGCTGGCCAGCGGTAGGGCCACCGCCGCGCCGGGAGCCTCTGCGAACCGGCCGGCCAGCCCCTCGAGGTAGGCGAGGAGCAGGGCGCCGGCCTCGCCGAGGATGCCGCAGAGGACTCCGACCAGGGCTTCGACCGTCCCCCCGAGCACCACGAGCTGCCCGAGGGCGGCCTCGATCATCCCGAGCCACATGATCGGCGCCACCACCGGGAGGGCGAGAACGTTGGCCGGAAGCCCGGCCAGCGAGACCGCGCCGAAGTGATGGGCGAGCAGCGGTGCCGTTGCCGCCGAGGCGGCAAGGGTGATCGCGAGTCCCTCGGCCAGGGGCGCCGGCAGCCCCCCGAGCGCCCGCCGGAGCCCCGGAGCCCACCAGGCGATCCCGGCCACGGCGACGAAGGAGAGCTGCCAGCCGGGGTCCTCGAGCACGCGCGGGTTGGCGCCGAGAGTCACGGCCGCCGCGAGCAGCAGGGCGTACCAGCGCGACGCCGGCCGACCCACGGCGATGGCCACGAGCCCCGCTGCCCCCATGACGCCCGCTCTCTGCAGCGACGCCCCGGCTCCGGCCAGCGGCACGTAGAGGGCGATGAGCAGGAGCACCCCCACGATGCGTCCCCGGACGCCGAGCCCCGCCGCGGTGAGGAGAGGGATGGCGAGGGCACCGAGCAGCATCACGTTCTGGCCGGAGACGGCCAGCAGGTGCGCGAGGCCCGAGCGGCGGAAGTCCTCGCGCACCTCCGGGGCGATGGCCTCGTCCTGGCCGAGGACCATCCCGCGGATCAGCGCGGCGCGCGGCGGCGGGAGGCCTGTGGCGAGGGCACGCTCGGCGCGCACCCGCATGAGATCGACGGCTCCCATCGGTCCTCCGCGACGAGCCCCCGTGCCCTCCAGGGCGTCGAGGTCGAGCTCCGAGGCGATGCCACGACGGCGTAGGTAGGCGGGCCAGTCGAAGGCGGCGCCCGGGCGCGTTCTCGGCGCCTCGAGCCTCCCGCTCACCCGCACCTCCGTGCCCGGGCCGGCGCCCCGAGGCCAATGCTGGTCGCGTCCCCCGCGCGCGAGCACGCGCTGCTCCCGGCCGGGGCCGGAGCGGATCTCGACGGCCGCCGATGCGCCGAAGCGGCCCGGGCGCGGCGCCTCCAGCAGGTGGGCCCGAGCCTCGACGCGCTCACCCGAGGGCAGGGCGGAAGCCGAGCGGTCGATGGCGTCCACCCGGAGGGCGCCGAGCGCGGCCCCGACGAGCACGAGCGCGGCACAGACAGGCGCGAGCGCACGGGCGCCGAGGCCGAGCAGACCGGCGAGTGCGGCGGCCGCGACGAGCAGCGTGAGCTCCGACGACGCCTCGCTTAGGGCGAGGCCTCCCACCGCGGCCGCGAGGCCCGCGTGGTAGGGGCGCCGGGCCAGCTCGTGCGCCGCACGGGCCGCCACGCCGGCGCTCCACGGAGCCCTACGCGTTGTTGCCAACGCCATCGCTCACGGTTCCACGGCCTCGCGCAGGGACTCGAAGCGCTTCTCGCCGATGCCCTCGACCTCCCGCAGCTCCTCGAGGGAGCGAAACCCACCGTGGGCCTCGCGGTACTCGACGATGCGCTTCGCGAGCGTGGGGCCGATCCCGTCGAGGGTGTCGAGCTCCTCGGAGGTGGCCTGCGAGAGCGAGATCGGTCCCTCGGAGGTGCCCTCGCCGGCGCCGGGCTCCCCGGCCGCGCCGCCCCCGCCGGCGCCTGCGGACACGGCCCCCCGCTCGGGGACCACGAGCTGCTGACCGTCGGCGAGCGGCGCCGCGAGGTTCACCGCGCTCAAGTCCGCCCCTGGGGCGGCGCCGCCCGCTCGCCGGAGGGCCGTCGAGCCGCGTGCTCCCGCGGCCAGCCGGTACACGCCGGGCCGGCGAACCTCTCCGGCCACGTGGACGTACAGACCCCTGGCCCGGCGCGGCCGCTCGGGCTCGCGCGCGCCGCCGCCCGCCTCGCCGTCGATGCTGACGGCGGGGGCGGAGGGGGCGGGGCCCTCGCCCCGGTGCCCGACGTAGCGCACGCCCGCCACCACCAGGAGCAGGGCCGCGGCGGCCAGGGCCACGATGCGGCTCGTGGAGAGCTCACCCATCGCCCCGCGACGCTACGGTCGCGCGGCGCACCGACCAACCCTCTGGAGCGACGGGCGAGCGACGATTCTCGCCGGCCCGCCACCCAGCCTCTCAGCCCGGATC
>JBPCRE010000284.1:0-10809 GCA_050997195.1 Thermoleophilaceae bacterium | reverse complement strand
AGGAGAAAGCCTGCTTTGGCGAGCGGCGCTCTCCCCGCCCGCCCTCTGCGTTCTCCCCTCCACCACGGCGCGCCCCCCCCCCGCCGTCGTTCTCGCGCGCCCACCAAGACGGGCCGGCCGCGTCACGCTCGCCGGTAGAGCACCCCGAGCAGCGCGCACAGCACCGCCGCTCCAGCCACGAAGGCGAGCTCGAGCTGGAGGACCCGGTCCTCGAAGCCGGGCACCAGCAGCAGCAGGACGAAGCCGACGGCCGAGCTCACCCAGCAGGCCGCCGCCACCGGTGCCTGTCCTCGGGCCAGCGCCGCCTGGTTGAGGGTGGCCGCGGCGAGGTAGAGGCCCATCCCGATCCCCACGAGCACGAGACCGCCGCGCCCGTAGACCACGTCGCCGCCGAACAGGCGTCCCATCACGAAGGGGCCGAGCGCCAGGAGCCCGAGGGCCACGACCGCGGCGAACAGCGCGATGGCCAGCAGGGTCACGTTCACGCTGCGCCGGAACGGGTCGCGCTCGCCGCTCGCGGTGAGGCGAGTGAGGTGGGGGAGGATCGCCGTCTGCACGGACTGAAAGAGCTGAAGCGGAGCCCGCGCGATGAGCAGAACGTTGAAGGCGAGTCCGGCGAGGGCCACCCCCTGCGCCCCCCCGGTGGCCGCCACGATGAGGGGCCCGGCGTTCAGGAAGGTCTGCTCGGAGACCATGACGAGCAGCACGGCGGCGGCGAACCCCCCGCCCTGGGAGAGGGTGAACTCCGTCTCCGTGCCCGGCCCCGAGGCGCTCGGCTCGGGCGCGGCCGCGGGCTCGATCGGACGCGATTCGGACACCCGGGGCGTGCCGCTCGGCCCGGGCGCCCCCGCGCGCACCCTCCGCGAGATGGCCCACGGCACGACGGCGAGCGACACGATCGGCGCCGCGGCCATCCCGAGGGCCACCACCGTCTGCCCCGAGAACAGCCCCACCACGACCGCGGCCGCGAACAGGCAGCGCGAGAGCGCCTCCATGAGCACCAGTCCGCCGTAGAGTCCGAAGCTCCGGCTCCCGGCCAGGAAGCCCCGGGCGAAGTAGCTCGCGGCGTAGGCCAGCACGGCCACGATCAGGATCGCGTAGAGGGCCGAGGAGCCTCCGAGCAGCCCCTCCTCGATCGGCCCCCGAAAGAGCAGGGCGAGCACGACGAAGGCCGCGCCGAGTCCGAGCTGGATGGTGGCCGCCACCCGCAGGTGCTCGCTGCCGGTCTGCGCCCGGGCGTCGCGCTCGGCGATGGTCCGCGACAGGAGCTGCTCCACCGGCCGGTACAGGACCGACACCACGAAGAAGATGGCCGACCAGAGCAGCGTGATGCCGCCGTACTCCGACGCGCTCAACCCGTAGCTCGCCAACGAGAAGTACGCATAGGTCACGAGCCCCGTGACCCCGATGCCCACACTGAGCACGGCGGTGCCCCGGCCGTAGCCCGAGTCCGAGGTCATGGCAGGAAAGGCACCGCGCACGCCCGAACCCTCGACGTCCCCGCCGAACGACCGGCGATGAGATGCCGGAGGGGTGAGGGTCGCCTAGGCAAGCGAGAGGGCGGACGCAGGGAGCGTGGCCTGCGAGAGCAGGCAAGCGACCGAGGACTCCTTCTCGCGCAGGCTAGGCGACCCTCACCAGGAGCATGGTCCAGGGGGGGGGAGAGGCGACGGCCTCCACCCGCCCGTGGCGCCCGAGCATGGCCACGAACGAGCGCCGCGACCAGTGGTTGACGTGGCCCGGGGTGTTCCCGAGCGAGCGCAGGTAGGCCCCCCGCGCCACGTTCACCGCGCGCCAGATCGGCTCGCGCGGGACGGAGACGAGCAGGTGGCGTTCGGCCACCCGGGCCATCTCGGCCACGGTGGCCTCGGGGTTCGGGACGTGCTCGAGCACCTCGATGGCGGTGGCCATGTCGAACTCGTCGTCGGCGAAGGAGAGCGAGGTGGCCTCTTCGACCCGGTACTCGAGGTTGGCCCGCGTGCGCTGGTGCCACTCGGCGCGGAGCTTGGGGTCGTCGAGGTCGATTCCCACGATGCGACGGTCGCCGAGCCGTCCGGCCCACTCGTGGGTGAGCACGCCCTCGCCGCAGCCCACGTCGAGCACCGAGCGCGGGGCGGCGCGCGTCCACAGCTCGTCGAGCGAGCGGTGAAAGCCGGCCATGAGCCGGCGCACCACCGGGTTCTGGGACCCGTACTTGTCGAAGGTGTTGCCGGTCGGAACCGCCTCGGTGGGCGAGGCCGTGGCCGCCCCCGAGCCCGCCATGCCGTGCGCCTCCTCCGACCCCTGGCCCGCCGCGGAGGAGCTCACGGCGCGAGTGTCCGCACCCCGCCCGAGCCTCCCTGCAGGCGCCTCACGCGCGCACCGCCTCGCGCTCCCCGGTCTTGCCCGTGGCCGGCCCGGAGGCTGCGCCGGTGGTGGCCGCCTGCCCGTCCTGGGAGGCGCCCGGCTCGTAGTGGGAGGGCTCGACGCCGACCTGGAGCTCGATGCGTCGCACCCGCTCGAGCGTTCGCTGTTGCAGGGTGCGGTTGGCGGCCAGGAGATCGCCGATGATCCCGAGCGCCGCGAGCACCACCGCCGCGTTGATGAGCACCGCGCCGAGGATGAGCGACTGCACGTGCCCGCCCCCCTCGCCGACGACGTAGAAGTAGAGGAAGCGCGCCCAGATGACGGCGGCCACGACTCCGACCATGCCCGCGAGGGTCAGGAAGACGCGCAGCGGCTCGTACATCGCGTACACCCGGAAGATGGCCACCGAGTTGCGGCGGATATAGGACCACATGCTCGAGAACAGGCGCGAGTCCCGGGTCTTCGGGTTGGTCCGGACGCTCACGTGGTCGAGGGCCACGAGCTGGCGGCCCGCCTGGATGATCGACTCGAGGGTGTAGGTGTACTTCGAGACCACCTGCACCTGCAGGGCCGCCTCGCGGTTGTAGGCGCGAAAGCCCGAGGTGGTGTCGGGCACGCTCGTGCCCGAGGCCCGGCGCACCACGGCGCTGCCCAGGTGCTGCAGGCGCTTCTTGAGCGGCTTGAACTCGGGATGGTTGGAGATGTCGCGATCGCCCACCACCATGTCGGCGCGACCGCCGAGCACGGGCTCGATCAGCTTCCCGATGTCCCCACCGTGGTACTGGTTGTCGGCGTCGGTGTTCACGATCACGTCGGCACCGAGCTTCAGGCACGCGTCGAGCCCCGCCTGAAAGCCCGCGGCCAGGCCCTTGTTGTTGGTGAGGCGCACCACGTGGTCCACGCCGTGCCGGCGCGCGACCTCCACGGTGTCGTCGGTCGAGCCGTCGTCGATCACGAGCCACTCCACGCGGTCGACGCCGGGCAGCTCACGGGGGAGGTCGGCGAGCGTGCCCGGAAGCTGCTCCTGCTCGTCCTTGCAGGGAATTTGGATGATCAGCTTCATCGGATGAGGCCGGAGGCTAGCGAAGGGCTCGGCCACCGTCACGGTGCCCGAGCAGCCGGCGGCGGAGCGAGGCGTTGGTATCGTCCGCGCCCCGTCCCGGGGGCGCGTGCACACCCACCGGCGCTCGAAGCCCGGCGCTCCGTGCTCCCCGCCTCGGCCGTGCCATGAAGCAAGAAGTCACATCGCCCGCGACACCTCCTCGGCCGCCCCCGGCGGCGGAGACCCACACGCGGAGCACGCCCCGGCTCGGCGAGCGAGCGGCCGGGCGCCTCGAGGCCCTCGCCACCCCGCGGGTGGCGCTCATGGTGGGGGCGCTCGCCGCGCTGGCCGCGATCGCCCTCTTCTTCGTCCGCCCCACCTACCCGAACTACGACTCCTACTACACGCTGATCTGGGGGCAGGAGCTGGCCGCGGGCCGGCTCCCCGACTACGACGTGGTGCGCACGCCGACCCCGCATCCGCTGGCCACGCTCGTGGCCGCCGCCCTCTCGCCGCTGGGCGGAGCCGCCGACCGCACGCTCGTGCTGCTCTCCCTGGCCTTCCACCTCATCCTCCTCGGCCTCCTCTTTCGCTTCACCCAGCTGCTCCTCGGCACCCTGGTGGCCGTCCTCGCGGCGGCCGTGCTCCTGACCCGCACCGACCTCGAGTTCTTCACCCTCCGCGCGATGGTGGACGTGCCCTTCCTCGCGCTGGTGTTCGGCGCGGCGGTGCTCGAGCTCTCGCGCCCGCGCCGGGGCGCCGCCGTGCTCGGCCTGCTGGCCCTCGCCGGGCTCCTTCGGCCCGAGGCCTGGGTGCTCGCCGGGCTCTACGTGCTGTGGCTGGCGCCGTCGACCACGCGGGCGGGGTTCGTGCGCTACGCCGCCCTAGCCGCCGTGGGCCCGCTCTGCTGGGCCCTCGCCGATCTGCTGGTGACCGGCAACCCTCTCTACTCGCTCACCTCCACTCGCGAGGTGGCCGGCCAGTTCGGACGCCAGCGCACGCCGCTCGAAGCCCTCCTCCTCCTCCCCGACTTCTTGGGCGGCAACGAGAAGATCGTCAACGTGGCGGCCGGCGGGCTCGGCGGGCTGCTCGCACTTCATCTGCTGCGCCGGCGGGCGGCGTTGCCGCTGGCCCTCGCCCTCATCGGCATCGCGGTCTTCCTCGCCATCGCCGGGGTGGGGCTCTCGGTGATCCCGCGCTACCTGCTGATCCCCTCGCTCGTCTTCAACCTGTGCGTGGCCTGCGCGCTCGGCGGCTTCACCCTCGCGCGCTCAGGCCGCGCACGGCTCGTGGGTGGCGCGCTCGCGGTGCTCACGCTCGCCCTCGTGGCCTTCCGCGCCCCCGCCTACCTGAGCGACGCCGCCAAGCTGAACGGCCAGGCCGTGTTCGTGCGCGAGCAGCATGCGAAGCTGAAGTCCATCCTCGACCACCCCGAGGTGGTGCCGCTCCTCGGCTCCTGCGGGCCGATCACCGTGCCCACCCACTCGGCCATCCCCGTCGTGCGCTACGAGACCGGACTCGGTAAGGAGGCCCTCGAGGCCTCGATCGCCCAACGCCGCCCGCCGGTGCGGGGGCTGCTCCTCGTGGGCAGGACCTTCAACTTCGAGCCGGGAGCGGCCCGCTCCACCACGGGTACGGCCTCACCGACCTCGGCGCGCAGGTGGTGGTCGAACTACCCGTTGTCGGACTTCCGCCCCGTGGCCCGCAACGACCGCTGGAGCGTCTACGCACGCTGCACGTGACGCGTTTCCAGAGAAGCGGATCGCGGAGCGCGCGCTACCCTCGTCGTAAGGTGCTTCGCCAATGATCGAACGATTGGGCTGAGCATGAGGTCCGTCCGCCACCCTCATCCGAGGGAGATCGAGGTCACCGACGTCCTCCACGCGCTGAGTGACCCCGTGCGCCTGCAGATCGTGCGCCATCTGGCCCTCTGCGACGAGCGTTGCTGCAACGCCCTCGAGGCGCAGGTGTCGAAGTCGACCCTCTCCCACCACCTGAAGGTGCTGCGCGAGGCCGGGCTCACCCGCACCCGGGTCTCCGGCACCCAGCGGCTTGTGTCCCTCCGAGACGAGGAGCTCGAGCAGTGCATGCCCGGCCTCCTGCGCTCGGTGCTCGACGCCGCCGCAGCGGCGGCTCCGCAGGTTCACGCGCCCGCGCTTCGCACCTGATTAGGCTCTCCTGAGTAAGTCCGCCGTGGACGTTCGGCCTACTTTCGGGCCTCCGGCGTGTTCTAGCTGGGCCGGACGGCCGAATCGCACAGAACGCGGCCTTCGCCGAGCCCTTCGAACCGCTATACTTCGACGGCTATAGAACTTTCGAACCGGAAAGGCAGTCGCATGAATCAAAAAGAAACCACCCTCCTCGATGCTCCCACCAAGAGCGTCGATACATCGATTCCCGCCCCCGACGCGGCCGCCGACTCGCTGCAGCTCTTCCTGGCCGAGGCACGGCGTCATCCCCTGCTCACCAAGGAGCAGGAGGTGGAGATCGCCCAGGCCATCGAGCGCGGTAGCGTCGAGGCGAAGGACCGGATGATCAACTCCAACCTCCGGCTCGTGGTCTCGGTGGCCAAGAAGTACCAGGGCCAGGGCCTGCCGCTCGGCGACCTCGTGCAGGAGGGCATGCTCGGGCTCATCCGCGCCTCCGAGAAGTTCGACTGGCGGCGCGGCTTCAAGTTCTCGACCTACGCCACGCTGTGGATCCGCCAGGCCGTGCAGCGAGGGCTGCAGAACTCCTCGCGCACGATCCGCCTGCCCGTCCACATCGGCCAGCGCGAGCGCAAGATCTCCCGCCTCACCCGTGAGCTGAGCGCCAAGCTCGGCCGCGACCCGACGGTGGAGGAGGTGGCCGAGGCGGTGGAGCTGCCGGTGGACGAGGTCGTCGAGATCCGTGACGCCGCGCGTCCGCTCGCGAGCCTCGACCAGCCCGTCGGCGAGGACGGGGACACCTCGATGGGGGATCTCCTGCCCGCCGTGCAGGCCGCTCCCGACGAGGAGGTCGAGGAGAGCCTCAACGAGTCGACGGTGGCTCGGGTGATCGAGAGCCTGCCGGGCAGCGAGCGCCGCGTGGTGGAGCTCCGCTTCGGCCTCGGCGGCTCGGCGCCCACGCCGCTCCGCGAGACCGGCGAGCGTCTCGGCCTCTCCGCCGAGCGCGTCCGTCAGATCGAGGAGCGGGCACTCGAGCGCCTCTCGGGTGAGCCGGAGCTCGCCGCCCTGCGGGACGCAGCCTGATCCAGCGGTAGTGACGGTCGCCCGGTCCGCATAGGGCCGGGCGACTCGGCCCGCACGAACCGCACCCCTTACTCGAAGTCGCTGACCTCGTGGGGCCCGACGCAGGCCACCGAGGGAGGGCCACCGATGTCCCGGGCGATCGCCCGCACCTCGTCGTGGGTCACGGCGTCGAGGGCGTCGATGACCTCCTCGGGCGAGCGAACCTCTCCGAAGGTCACCTTCACGGCGGCCGCACGGCGCGCCACGGCGCCGGTGCCCTCGAGGGACAGCACCGTGGAGCCGGCTGCGTAGGCGCGGGCGCGCTCGGTCTCCTCCTCCGTGGGCCCGTCCTCGGAGAGCTCCTCCACGATCTCGCGGATGCGCGCGTAGGCTTCGGGGCACTTCGCGGAGTCGAGGCCGGAGGCCACCTGCAGGTTGGGAGTGTCCGTGTGGCTGAAGGACGCCGAGCCGATGGCGTAGCAGAGCCCGCGCTGCTCGCGGATCTCGTCGAACAGCCGCGAGCCCATGGATCCCCCGAGGAGCGTGGCGTACACCGACAGGGCGGCGCGCTGGCGGATGTCGGCGGGGTCGATGCGCGGGCGCCAGTAGAGCCGCAGATGCGACTGGTTGGTCTGCCCGCGCTCCACGAGCACGCGGCGCTCGAGGGCCGGAGCGGGCTCCGGCGCCGGCGGATCGGGCTGGGTCGGGAAGCGACCGAAGAGCCGGCCGAGGCCGTCGAGGTCGACGCCGGAGAGGTCGCCGGCCACGAAGGCCCCCCCGCGCTGGGGCGCCCAGCGGCGGGAGCGGAAGGTGAGCATCCCCTCGCGCGAGAACTCGCGCAGGTGCTCCGCGGGCCCGAGCACGGGGCGGCCGAGCGGGTGCTCGCCGAAGACGGCGCGGTCGAGCAGCTTCGAGGCCACGCTCGCGGGCTGGTCGTCGGAGCGGGCGATCTCCTGGATCACCACGCCGCGCTCGCGGTCGAGCTCCTCCGAGTCCACGCGCGCGTGGGCCACGAAGTCGGTGAGCAGATCGGTGGCGGCCATGACCGATTCGGCCCGGCAGGTGATGTGGAAGGCCACGAGATCGTGCGAGGTGTAGGCGTTCAGCTGAGCGCCGAGGCGCTCGGCCGTGTTGTTGACCTCGCGGTAGGTGGCGAACTTCTCACCGCCCTTGAAGACCATGTGCTCGAGGAAGTGGGCCATGCCGTTCTCCTCGGGCTGCTCGGTGCGCGCGCCCGCGTCGAAGGCCACGAGCACGGTCACCGCCCGGGTGCCCTCCACGCCGAGGCGAACGAGCGGCAGGCCGTTGGTGAGGGTGCTCTGCTCGACGGAGATCACGGATGCTCGACAGTAGCGGTGTGCGCCGGCGCCTCCGAGCGCTCGAGCTCCGCGGCCCGCGCGAGGTCCCGGGCCAGCCCGCGCGCCGCGCGCCCGGTCACCCGCGCCGAGGTGGTCACGCGCACGGCGAGCGTCCGCTCGATGGGCACGCCGTGGCGGCGCAGGGCGCGTTCGAGGGCCTCGTCCTCGAGGTCGGTGTGCTCGCCGAGCCCACCCACCTCGGCGTAGGTGGCGGCCGTGAGCGCCAGGGAGGCTCCGCTGAACTGCCAGTGCTCGACCGTGCCGCCTCCGGCCCGCTCGGCGGCGAGCAATGGCGCGTGCCGGCGCCGTGCCTGGGCGGCGCGCCGGTGTGCCACCCCGGGCGGGAGCAGTGCGAGCTCCGGCGCGGAGACCTCGATGCGCCCGCCGATGGCCCGGGCCCCGCGTGCGGCGGCATCGATCTGCGCGGCGAGCCAGTCCGGCGCCACGACGGTGTCCGCGTCGGTGGAGGCGATGAGGCCGTCCGGGCGCCCCACCGCGTGGAGCCGCGCGCACGCCGCGTCCATCCCCAGCCTTCGCGCGGGGCCCGGCCCCGCGCCAGGGCCCTCGATCGTCTCGAGCCGAAGGTGCGGCCGGACGCTCGCGGCCTCGGCCGCCCGGGCGGCCGTCGAGTCGGTGCAGGCGTCGAGCACGAGCAGGATCTCCCAGGCCTCGGGGTCGGCGTTCACCTGTGCGGCAAGGGCCGCAATGCACGCCCCGATTCGCTCCTCCTCGTCGCGCGCGGGCACCACCACGCAGGCGCGGAGCCCGAGGTGGGGCGGCGCGAGCCAGGTCACGGAAGCGGCGTTTCGCGCTCGATGAACCCGCGCTCGTTCTCGTAGTCCTCGTCGCGACCGTGGGTGAGGACGCCCACGATGGTGCCCTCCCGTCCGTAGCGGGCCGTGAAGGCCTGGCCGGCGCGATCCACGCGCACCTCGTCCCAGCCGTCGCCCCACGCGGCGTACTTGAGCGTCCGCCGACCGATGGTCGACCAGAAGCCGGGAAGCTCGTTCCACGCCGCCTCCTTCCCCGCGAGGGAGCGGCCGGCCACCTCGCCGTGGGCCAGCGCGTCGCCCCAGTGCTCTACGCGTACGGGGCGTCTGGCGGCGCCGTTGCGGGCAAAGGCCACGTCGCCCACCGCCCAGAGACCCTCCGCCTCGCAGCGCATGTGCTCGTCGGTGGCCACGGCGCCCTCCTCGATGCGCACGCCGGCGGCCTCGGCCAGCTCGGTGCGGGGGCGCACCCCCGCGGCGCAGAGCACGGCGTCGACCTCCACGGGCGCCGCGGTCCCGGCCAGCGTGACCTCGAAGGCTCCGCCGCGGCGCTCGATGGCCTCGACGGCCGCACCCAGCCTGAGCGCCACGCCGTACTCGGTGAGCCAGCGGGCGATCTCGTGCCCCACCTCGGCCCCGAGCCGGTTGTCCTGTGGTACCACCTCGTCGGTGGCCAGGGTGACCCGCGCGCCGCGCATCGCGACCGACGCCGCGGCCTCGCAGCCGATGAAGCCCGACCCGATCACCAGCACTCGTGCTCCCGGCGTCGCGGCGGCGGCCACACGCTCGGAGTCCGTGATCGTCCGCATGAGGAGAAGGCCGGGATCGTCTCCTCCGGGGATCGGCAGGCGAATGGGCTCTGAGCCCGTGGCCAGCACGCACGCGCCAAAGGGCACGGCCTCGCCCGCGTCGGTGCGGAGCACGTGGGCGTCGAGGTCGAGCTCCTCGACCCGCACGCCGGGGCGCAGCTCGATGCCCTCGCGCGCGTAGAAGCTCGGGTCCTCCATGGGGAGCGCCGAGCGGTCCATCTCTCCCCGGAGGAACTCCTTGCTGAGCGGGGGGCGCCGGTAGGGGGGGTCGGGGTCGGCCGCGAGCAGGGTGACCTGGTGCGCGCCACCGGCCTCCCGGTAGGCGCGAGCGGTCGCGAGGCCCGCCGGGCCGGCACCCACGACGACCAGGGCGGCGCTCACCGGGGGCGATCGAGCCGGTCGATCCGGTAGCGCTCCTCGACGGCGGACCACGCGGGTTCGAGCGATGAGCGCTCGAGCAGCAGCTCGTGTACCTCGTCGCCTCGGAGGGGGTAGGTCTGTGTCGGCGGGCGCCAGTGCACCGCGAGGAGGCTTCCGCCCGGGGCGAGCGCCGCCTCGAGCGCGTCGAGTGCCGTTAAGAGCAGCTCGCGATCCCAGTAGTAGAGGACCTCCGAGCACACGATCAGGTCGAAGGGGCCGGAGGGCATCTCCTCGGGGAGCGTGCGACGCTCAACGATCACGTGGTCGAGCTCGGCGAGCCGCCGCCGCGCCTGCTCGACCGCGAGCTCGGAGACGTCGACGGCGACCAGCGCGTCGCAGCGGGCGGCGAGCATCGCGGTGAGCACGCCGATCGAGCAGCCCACCTCGAGGCCTCGGTCGAAGCGCCGTCCCTGGAGCGCGGCGACGGTGCGCTCGTACTTCTCGGCCTCGTAGGCGCTCGTCTCGAAGCCCCAGGGGTCCCGATCGGCCCCGTAGAGGCCCTCGAAATAATCCCGCTCGAGGCGTTCGGTCATCGGTGGGCCTCGATCGCGGCCCGACCGGTGCGGGCCACGAGGGGGTCGAGGCGGTGCTGGAGCAGGAAGATGCCGAGGTCGCGGCGGGCGCGGTCGAGCGCGCCCGCGACGGCGAAGGGGCGCGAGCCGGTGGCCCGGGCGGCCTCGTCGAGGATCAGTCGCGCGGCACGGGCCACCTCCTCGCGCAGGTGCACCGAGAGCGCACCGAGGGAGGCGTCGGGGGCAGCGTCGGCTCTCGCCGCCGCTCGCTCGAGCCAGACGTCGATCGTGGCGCGGGGCTCGGGGGCGCGGCCCTCGTCGGAAACCCCCCACTTCTCGGTTT
>JBPCRE010000262.1:0-10402 GCA_050997195.1 Thermoleophilaceae bacterium | reverse complement strand
CCGCCAACATGGCCGTGGCGGAAGCTGCCCTCGACGCCAAGCAACCTGAGGTTGCGCTCCTCGCCCTGGCAAGAGCTCGCGAGGATGGCGACCTGACGGCAAGCGATCGGCGTCAGGCAGATCGCCTGCTTGAGGAGCTCGATCCCGTGCGGGAGGAGCTCCGTCAGCGGATGGTCTTGGCTGCGGAGTTGGTCTCCCGCCCCGCTGACGGGTCGTAGCTACTCACTCCGCTGCGAACCCGCCGGCGCCGGGCAAGCGCCCTCGGAGAACTCCTCGCTGTCGGCGTGGGTCGCGAGCGCGCGGAGCTGCGCCTCGGTCACTCCGCCGCGGCGCGCGAGCGCGCTGCCGATGTCGAGGCAGAACTCGCAGCCGGCCACCATCGCGGCCTTCACTCCCCGTGAGCTCCTTCAGCCGCTCCTCGACCCGTGCCGAGGGCTCGAGTGCCGGGAGGCCCGGAAGGCCAGACGGGCGAGGAGACCGGCCTCGCCGGAGCGCACGGGGGCCACGCGCGTCATCCCCCGGCCGCTCCGGTGCCGCTCCGGGAGCCCGGCCGGCGCACCGTGTGCACGAGCACCGCCACGGCGATGGCCACCGGCAATCCGAGCGTGACGAGGTTCGCGACGTTGTCGGCCGTTCCGAACGGGCCGGTGGCCTGGATGTGGAAGCTCAGGTGGGCCACCGAGAAGATCAGCCAGGCCATGAGCGCGCCCTGGAGGAGGAGGCGGTCGAGGAGCACGGCAGCGAACGCCACGAGCACGCCGAGGGCCACGAGCGCGGCTCCCACGTCGGTCGTCAGGTGCTCGTTGTAGGGCCCGAGCGCGGAGACCCAACGGCGGCCGGGGGCTGGAAACCATGCGTAGAAGGCCGCGGGGGCGAGCAGCGCGAACGCGCCGGTGGCCACCTGCGGGATGGCGATCACGAGGAGCGCGGGGCGCACCCAGCGAGCGGTGACCCGGCGTCCGGCACTCATGCGAGCACCGCCGGTGCCGCGGCAGCGGTGGTCTGTCGCGCCAGCCGCTCGACCGATGCGATGAGCCCGGCACGAAGGCGGCGTCCGGCCACGAGTCCGTAGAGCGGGGCGAGCGGGCCTCGAAGGCAGATGCGGTGATGGAGCCGGCAGCCCTCGGAGCGCGGCTCGATGCGGTGCTCGTGGACGAGCCAGGCGAAGGGGAGTCGGGCCTCGTCGGTGAAGATTCGCTCGGGCTCGAGCTCGGTGATGAGAAACCGGAGGCTCGGCCGGTGGCGAAAGCGGATGAGCGCGGTGGTGCCGGCCAGGAACGGTCCTTCGAGGTGTGCCTCCTCGACGCCTGGGTGCCACTCGCTCCAGCGGCGGGCATCCGCCCACCGGGCCCAAACCTCACGCGGCGCCGCGGCGGTCTCGGCCGTGTGGCGGGTCTCCCACGTGCGCTCCATCGAGGTTCCCTCTCTCGAATCCTGCCGATTGGTCGGAACGCGCCAGATTACGGCCGTGCCGAGAGCCGCGCTAGCGCGAAACGAGCGCGGTCAGTGAGAACCGCTGGTTATGACCGCGGGCCCGGTGGCCACGCGGAGATGCTCGCGCAGGGCGCGCGCGGAGGGGCTCAGCGTGCGCTCCGCGGCCTGGAGGAGCACGAAGCGCCGAGCGAAGCGCACGCCGTGCACGGGCCTCGCGACGAGCTCGCGATCCTGCTCGCCGAGCGCCAGGCGGGAGAGGAGCACCGGAGCGCCCTCGCTGAGGGCCGTCGCCTTCGCCGCCGAGGTGCTTCCAACCTCGGCCAGCGGGGCGGCGAGAGCGAGCCCGCGCTCGGCGAGGACGGCCTCGACCACCCGACGGGTGTTGGCGCCCGGGTCGCGGGCCACCATGGGGGTGCGCACGAAGTCCTCGAGCTCGATGGCCTCGAGGGCCGTCCACGGGTGGCCGGCGGGTACGCCCACGATCACCTCGTCGTCCATCAAGGGGCTCTCGCGGAGGGCCGGGTCGGGACCGACGCCGGGCTCTTCGGCCGCTATGCCGAGGTCCGCCCGGCCGTCTCTGACCACGTCTCGCACAACGAGCGAGTTCGCGATCACGAGCTCGACCGAGAGGTGGCGCTCCCTCCGGGCCTCGAGCTCCACCAGGGATCGCGGGAGAACGAACTCGGCCACCGTGTGGCTTGCGGCCACCCGGACGGGAGCCTCCTCGTCGTGGGTGGCCGAGAGCAGCTCGTCGATCGCCTCCGCCTGCACGAGCAGCTTGCGCGCCTCCACGTAGAGTCGCGTGCCGGCGGGAGTCGGGCGCACGCCACGCGAGGAGCGCTCGAGCAGGCGGGCTCCGGCGAGCGCCTCAAGGGTGCGAAGCCGCTTCGACAGGGCGGGTTGACTCACGCGCAGCAGCCGCGCCGCGCGCCCGAGGCTTCCGAGATCGATGGCCACGCAGAAGGCGCGGAGCTCCGCGATGTCGGCGGAGCGCACCGGGCGGCTCATGTTCGGAGCGTAGGTGCCTCAGGCGCTCGCGGACGAACGTCCCCGCCCACGCGGTGGCCCCAGGCGAGCTCGAGGACCCGGTCGTTCGGGCGCGGGACCTCGCTCAGCCGTACCTGCACAAGCTCGAGCACGGGCGCGTACGCAACCCCTCCCCGCGGGTGCTGGAGCGCCTGGCCGGCGTCCTCGAGACCCCCTACTGGACGCTCATGGATCTCGCGGGCTACGTCCCATCTGGCCAGGCTCGGCCCAGTCGCCGCGCGGGCCGAAAGGAGGACACGGTGAGCCAGCCCAACCGAGACGACAGCCCCACCAACGCCGAGATCGTCCGGCTGCTCCAGGAGATGACCGCTCAACTCGAGCGGCTCGAGCAGAGCCAGGAGAGGCTGGCCCGCCTCGTCGAGAAGGCCGAGTCAGGGCACTAGCGCGCGCATGATCAGTCCCACCGGGGACATGCCCTCGGTCAGCGCAACCGGGCGTTTCCTACTCGAGCCGGCGCTCGGGCTCATTCCCCCGAGGTTCGATCCGATGCCTGCACGTGCTCTGCCGCGCGGGTCCGGACCTCGGCCTTCTGCTCGAGCGTCATCGTGCCTGGATGGTCGACCCCCGGCCACGGGGTCAGGAGCAACAGGAATCGGGCGTCGGAGCGAGCGACGACCTCATGGCGCTCGCGCGGGTCGAGCTCGACCAGTAGCCCCGGGCCACCCTCGGCGCGCTCACCGGCGGCGGTGGAGATCTCGACCTCGCCCGCGATCACCACGACCCAGGCGCGCTCGTGAACCTCGTGGTCCTGCATCCGCTCGCCCTCCGGAAGATGAAGCACGATGGCACGAGCGTCCTCCGACGACGAGACGATGTGCGGCTTGTGCGGCCTTGCATCCAGCGCGTTGATGTCCCAACTCTTCATTGTGGCTCCCCGGTCTTCCGCTGAGGCGTCGCCGTAACAGGCATGGCTACGGCGCGTACGCAAGATACCGCGCGGTCGGACCAGCCGGGCGGACCCACCAGCTTGATCGGACACTGCCTATCCTCGCCCGATAGCCAAGGTCGGTCGTCCTTCACCCTCGCTCGCCCGCTTCCACCGCCGCGCGCGCCGCCGCGTGCCCTGGATGCAGACGCTCGCCGCCTCCTTGGTCCTTCCTCTCCTGCTCCTGGTGGTGCGCGTGCGCGTGCGCGGACGCGAGCACGTCCCGGACGGCGGCTACATCGTGGCCGCGAACCACCCGTCGGTCTTCGACTCGCTGCTGGTGGCCCTGCCCCTGCACCGCCGGCTGCGCTTCATGGGCAAGTCCGAGCTCTTCACCGTGCGTTGGGGAGGCTGGCTCGCCCGGCTCGGCGCCTTTCCCGTGCGCCGCGGGGTGTGGGACACCGACGCCTTCGACACCGCCGTCGCCGTGCTCGACCGTGGCCGGGTGTTGGCCATCTTCCCCGAGGGGGGAGTGCAGCTCGAGCAGAGCCCGGCTCGCCCGGGTCTCGGGCACATCGCCCATCGCGCCGGCGCGATGGTGCTCCCCCTGCATCTGAGCGGCACGGACAAGCTCTCGCGCCCCTGGCTCTGGCCCAAGGTGCGCGTCACCGTCGGTGAGCCGTTTCGGGTCGAGCACGACGCCGACCCCTCGCGGGAGCGCTGCCAGTCGACCGCTCAGCGCGCGGTCGACGCCATCTACGCGCTCGCCGGGTAGAGGCCGCCTTCAGGCCGTCGCGAAGCGCCCGATGGTCTCCGTCGGGCGGATCTCTCCGAGGTGCTCGGCGAAGATGCGGTAGTAGGCCAGCTCCTCGCGGGTGCGCAGGGGCGGCTCCACGGTGTCGCGCTCGCGCTCGAAGTCGGCCTCCGATACCGAGCCCTCCATCCGGTCCTTGAGCACCGACGAGGCACCCGAGCCGTCGCCGAACTGCTCCTTGGGGCGCCAGAGGAAGTCGTCGGGCAGCCACCCGTCGAAGGCCTCGCGCAGCAGGCGCTTCTCCATCTGGCCCTCGGCGGCGAGCTTCCAGCCGGCGGGCATGGCCAGCCCGAGCTCGATCATGTCCAGCTCGAGGAACGGCACGCGGGCCTCGAGCGAGTGGGCCATGGTCACGCGGTCCGCGCGCTGGAGGTTCAGGTTGTGCAGGCCCTCGATGGTGCGCACGAGCTCGGTGTGAAGGTCGGCCTCGGTGCGGAACTCGTCGAGGTACTCGTAGCCGGCGAAGATCTCGTCGGCGCCCTCTCCCGTGAGCACCACCTTCACGTGCTTCGCGGTGAGCTCCGCGAGGATGTAGTTGGGCACCGCGCTGCGCACGAGCGACGGATCGAAGGACTCGATGGTGCGCACCACCTCCGGCAGCACCCGCAGCGCATCCTGCTTGGTGTAGATGGCCTCGTGGTGATCGGTCCCGAGGTGCTCGGCCACCACGCGCGCGGCGATCACGTCGGAGGAGCCCTCGAGCCCCACGGCGAAGGTCTGGAGGGTGCGGCCGTTCCTCCTGGCCCAGGGCGCCGCGATGGCGGCCACCAGGCTCGAGTCGAGCCCGCCCGAGAGGAACACTCCCACGGGCACGTCGCCCATCATCTGCCGTTCGACCGTCTTGATCAGGGAGTCGCGAACGAGCGTGAGCATGTCCTCGGGGATGGGCGCTCCGGGCTCCGAGGGACCGTCGTAGTGCGCCACGCCCTCGCGCGGAACCGCGGCCCGGAAGCGGCGCAGGCCCGTCTCCGGCGTCCAGTAGTGGCCGGGAGGGAAGACCTCGACGTCGGGCTGCCAGTCGCGGTCGAAGGCCCGAAGCTCGGAGGCGAAGCGCATGTAGCCGTCGCGGCAGGCCCAGTAGAGCGGCTTGATGCCCACCGGGTCGCGGGCGGCCACGAAGGTGCCGTCCTCGCCGGCGGCCACGAAGGCGAACATCCCGAGGATCTCGGACAGCGCCTCGGGCCCGCGCTCGGCGATGAGGTGCAGCGCCACCTCGTTGTCCGACCGGGTCTTCATGGCCTGGTCGGAGAGCGTCGCGCGGATCTCATCGTGGTTGTACACCTCGCCGTTGCCCACCAGGTGGAGCTCACCGGAGCTCGTATCGGCGCTGAGCGGCTGATGGCCGCCGTTGACGTCGACGATGGAGAGCCGCCGGTGGCCGAGCCACGAGCCGTTCACGCGCACGCTGCCAGAGTCGTCGGGCCCGCGGTGGGTGAGGCGCTCGAGCATGCGCTCGGCGGCGGCCGAGTCCGGTGACCCGTGGTCGGCGACGATTCCGCACATGGGCGCTAGCGGGGCAATCCGGCGGCTGGCACCACGTCAATCCTAGAGCGGCAGATCCGCGCGTCCATCGACACCCGTCCCGAATCGGTACGACACACGGTCCATGGACACCGTACGAGCGGTTCGGGGCGAGCCGTCAGGAGAGCGCTCTCACCAGGCCGACCAGGGCGGGAGCGAAGAGGAGAGCGGGAAGGAAGTTGCCCACCTTCACGTCGCGGACGTCGAGCAGCTTCAGGGAGATTCCGATGATCAGCATCCCGCCGGTGCTCGTGAGGGCGGCCAGGGCCTCGCCCACCAGGATGTCCTCGAAGAGGCCGGCCCCCAGGGTGATGGCGCCCTGGATGACGAGCACCGAGACGGCCGAGAGCCCCACGCCCCATCCCAGGGTCGAGGCCAGGGCCACGGCCGCGAAGCCGTCGAGCAGGGCCTTGGTGGCGAGGGCGTGGTACGCGCCGGTCAGGCCGTCCTGGATCGAGCCCACCACCGTGAGCGGCCCCACGCAGAACAGCAGGCTCGCGGTGAAGAACCCCTGGCTCACCGTGGAATCGCCGGCGCCGGCCACGCGCGCCTGGATGCGATCGCCGAGGGACTCGAGCCGCCGTTCGATGCCGAGCGCCTCGCCCGCCAGGCCACCGACCAGCACGGCTCCGAGCACGATGAGCGGATTGGTGTCGCGCCATCCGAGCGCGTAGTCCACGCCGAGCACGAGGGTGACCAGTCCGAGTCCTGCCAGCACGCGCTGCTGGACCCCCTCGGGAAGCCGCGAGCCGAGCAGGGTGCCCACCGCGGTGCCCGCGAGCACCGCGGCGACGTTGATGATGGTCCCGGTCAGCTCCGTACGACCAGCGTGTCGGCCAGGGAGTCGTGGATCGCCCGCCGCGGGTCGTTGGTGAGCGGCCGCAGCAGATCGAGGACGGAGTAGAGAGGGATGAGCCCGAGCAGGCTGCGGGCCACGAGCTCCCGTACGAGTGCCTTGCCGAAGTCCAGCCGCTCACCCCCGGGGCGGGTGACCCGAAGGCCGAGGGCCCGCTTGCCGATCGTCTGGCCCGCGTGCGGTCCTCTGCGGCTGAGGAGAACGGGCGCGTAGAGCAGCTGGAACAGCAGGAGCGCTCCGACGGTCGGGACCGCCACCGCGAACGGCACGTCGTCGGAGAACAGGGCGGTGGCGAAGCCGAGGTACAGCGCGTAGGGCACCGGGACGGTGAGGAGAAGGTCGATGGCCCAGGCGGCGGCGCGCGGGCCGAGCGGGGCCGCGACCTGGGGCGGGCTCCACACGCGGCTGGACCATAGGACTCCTGGCGCCGGTTGCCCGGGGCCGCGGCTACGAGATCTTGTCGATCTTGTACTCGCCGCGGTCCTTTACGAGCTCGAAGGTGGAGCTCTCGCCCGCGCCATCCTCGATGGTGACCGACCCCGTGTCGTCGATCTCGAAGGTGTAGACGGTGGTGACGTCCCACTGCTTGGGCTCCTCGGAGCTCAGCTCGTCGGGGCAGCCGCTCGCGCCGGCGTAGCTCTCGATGAGCTTCTCGCTCACGTAGTCGCACGCGCTCTCTCCGGTGGCCTTCGCGTAGTCCTGCACCGTGCCGGCCGCCTTGCGTTCCTCGGCCGCCTTCCAGCCATAGGAGCTGACGTCGGAGACGAGCCAGGTCGAGCCCACCTGCGTCAGCTCCATCTTGATGGGATCGTCGTAGCGGGCCTCCGCGGCGGCCACGGTGGCTGTGTCGTCGGCCACGGTGACCGAGTCGATCCGGTACTGCGCCGGCTGCGCCGTCTCATAGTTGGTCTCGCACCCATTCTTCGCGGGCTCGGTCAGCGTGGCGCAGGCCTGTTGCTCGCCCTCGGCGGCGGCGTAGGCCTCCACGGTGGAGCGCACCGCCGCCTCGGCGTCGCCACCTCCGCTCGAGGGAGCGGGAATCGCGGGCGAGCTGGGCGCCGGGGTCGTGGTCTCCGTGGTCGAGACAACGCTTGTGCTCTCCTCCGAGAACAGCCCGCCGGCCGCGGCGCCCAGCGCGGCCAGGTTGATCACCACGAACAGCGCGATCAGCGCAGCGGCCAGAGGGTGACGGGCGAGCCACGAGCCGCGGGCGGCTGACGCCGGCGTAGGGGCGGGCCGAGAACCGGGGGGCGCGCCGGTGTGGGGCGGACGGGCGACCGGTGAAGGTTGCGCGGGTGCGGGGGCTGGGGGAGGCGCCGCTGCGGCTGCCTGGGCGGCTGGGGACGGGGCGCTCGGAGCCGCCGCTGCGCCGGCGGCCGCGCCGATCACCGTGGCGCCCGGAGCCGCCGCTCGCTCGGGCTCCGGCACGGGCAGGCTCTTTCGGACCTCTGCTCGCGCCGCGGCCACGAACTCACGGCACGAGCCGAAGCGGGCCTCCGGATGCTTGGCCATGGCGCGGGCGATAACGTCGTCCACTCCGGCCGGCATGTCCGGGATCGAGGCGCTGAGCCGGGGTGGCTCGGCCACGCGGTGGGCCTTCATGACGGTGCTCGTCCCTCCTTCGAAGGGCACCGTGCCGCTCAGGCACTCGAAGAGCACGCAGGCGAGGGAGTACTGGTCGCTGCGGCCGTCGAGCGGCTCCATGCGAACCTGCTCCGGCGAGGCGTAGTTGACCGTGCCGATGAACGTGCCCACCTGGGTCAGGCCCGACTCCGCCGAGTTGAGCTTGGCGATGCCGAAGTCGCACAGGTAGGCGTGGTCCGGAGCGTCGGTGGCCGGGCGAGGGGTCACGAGCACGTTCTCGGGCTTGACGTCTCGATGCACGAGCTGCTGCTCGTGGGCGGAGTCGAGGGCCCATCCCACCTGGTCGATGATGTTGAGCGCCCGGCGGGGGTCGAGGCGTTCCTGCGCGTCGAGCATGGAGGCGAGATCGGTCTCGATGAGCCGCATGGCGATGAAAAAGGAGCCCGAGTCCTCGCCGTGGTCGTAGACGGTGAGGATGTGCGGGTGGGGGATCCGAGAGGCGAGCTTCGATTCCGACACGAAGCGCTCTCGAAACTCCTCATCGCGCGCAAGTCTCGGGTTCAGCACCTTCACGGCGACGTTGTAGGACTGATCGAGGTCGAAGGCCCTGTAGACGGACCCCATTCCGCCTCCGCCGAGGAGGCCGGCCAACCGGAAGCGCCCGCCGAGCACCGTGCCGGGTTCCATCGGCTTGGCCATGAGCGCGAGGATAGGGTAGGGCGCGGGGTGTGGTCCACCCCCGCAGCCGTAGTACCGTGCGGGGCCGATGAGCGACCCGGTGCGTTCGCCATGAGCTTTCGGCCCCACCTCGAGCACACCGTGGCCACTCTCTCGAATCCCATCGAGCCCGGATTCGTGCGCCGCCTCGGCGCCCGCTTCCTCGACCTGCTCGCGGGTCCCTACTCGGTCGTCTACGAAGGCGGCGCACGGGGCCATGCCCTCGACACGCGGGCGTTTCCGCTCGGGGTCGGCACGGCCACGTACGCGCGTTCGTCGGGGCCGAACGAGGGCGATGTCCCGCCGCGGGCTCGCGTGCCGTTTCCCGGGGTTCCACGTCCGACCGGCCCGTCCCCCACCGTGGTGGGAGAGGCTCCGCGCTGCCAAGCCTGTGGGGTCGAGATGGCGCCCGGAGCCCGCTTCTGCGCGAACTGCGGGGCATCCCAGGAGGTGGACGCGCCGGAGTCCCCGGCGGTCCCGCCCGGCGCGACGGTGGTCTCCTCTCGTTCCGCCCCAGCGGCGGAGAGTCCCTCGGGCGAGGCGTCCCCCGAGCCGGCCGCGGTGCCCACTGAGGATTCGGAGGCTCCGCCCGCTCCCCCCACGCCCGCCGCCGCTCCACCCACGCCCGCCGCTCCACCCACGGCCCCTCCCCCCGCGGCCGGCCCTCCGCCGGGCTCGCCCACACCTGCCCCCACGCCCGCTTCGGCGAGCGATCCCTGGTCCCAGCCCGCGGCGCCGCCGGCCCCCGAACAAGCGCCGCCCCAGCCGCCGCCTCGGCCGCCCTTCGCTCAGGGCCACGTGTCCCCCGAGGCACGCGATCTGGCGTCCGAGCTCGTCTCGGGCCTTCGCGTGCCCGGTCTGATCGCGGCGGGACTGACCGCCCTGATCGCGGCGGGCGGCACTCTGGCCGTGGCCCTCCTCGTGTCCGTGCTCTTCCCCGACAACTCCCTCGTCGGACTGGTGGGCATCGACTCCGGCATACCGGTCGAGATGTTCCGCCACGTGGTCCAGTTCCTCCAGGTCGGGGTGCTGGCCACCGGAGGGGACGCGGCCGAGCGGGCCGCCCCCGTCCTCTTCCTGATCGTCCCGATGGGCCTCTGTGCGCTCGTCGCCTCCTTCCAGGCCTCGCGCACGCGGGGGCGCCCAGACTGGGAGCGGCTGCTCTGGGGGGCGGCCACGGCCCTGCCCTTCGCCTTCCTCATGCTCTTCGCGGCGCTGGCCGGCGACGGCGACGGCGGGGTGCAGCCCTCGGCGGCCTCGGCGTTCGTGGCCGGCTTCTTCTGGGCGGCGCTCGGCGGCGCCGCGGGCGCCGGCCTCGCACTGCGCCGCGACCGGGGCGCCGGTGGCTCACCTCCGGCCCGCCGCCCCTCCTTGCAGGCGGTGATCGACGTAGTGGTTCGCGGCCTCCGCCCCCTGGCGATCCTGCTGCTGGTCTGCGCGGTCATCGGGTCGGTGGCCTGGATCGTCCAATCGGTGCTCGAGCCGAGCGAGGCGACCGGAGATCGGCCGCAGGCCATCGCGATCGTCGAGAACGAGCTGTACGCGGTCGAGCACGGGGTGCACC
>JBPCRE010000174.1:0-8098 GCA_050997195.1 Thermoleophilaceae bacterium | reverse complement strand
CGAGCCGGACGTCCTCGAGGCGCAGGAGCTCGTAGTTCGGCTCCGTGCGCTCGAGGGCCGCGAGCTGCGCGGCGGTGGCGAGCATCACGAAGACGCTCGCCCGGGCGCGCGGGCTCACCTGCAACGTTGCGGGCACCGCGCCGTAGGGCGAGAGATGGGCCGAGAACACGACGTCGTGGTCGTGCAGCACGGCGGCGAGGAGCACCAGTGGCTCGGCTCGAGGGAAGTCGGGGGCCACCGCTTTGCGCGCGAGGGCCGCCGGCGCGGCGTTCGCGCCGTAGGCCAGCACGCTGTGTCGCGAGGCGAGCTCGACGGCGCTCGGAGCCTCCTCCAGCGAGCGCACCGAGCCATCCACCACGACGAAGGACTCGGCCGGCACGGCGTAGGGGTACTCCTTGGCCAGGGCCAGGATCTCCTCGTCGGCGGGCGCGGGCACGCGCACTACCGTCGCACGAGCGCTCCACCATGGCCCGCAAGACCCACCACAAGCACTCCTCCACCAAGGGCTACCGCCGCCTCCTCGACGCGCTCGAGGCGCTCGAGGGCGTGCACAGCGTGGCGACGGGCAAGGTCAAGCCCCGCATGGGCTCGGGCCGCCCGGTGGCGGCCATCTCGAAGGTGCGCACCGTGGACTCGGGACTGTCGATCACCATCAACACCGACGGGGCGATCGTCGACGCCTACGTGGTGACCGACAGGCCGGAGGAGGTGGCCGCGGCCATGGGTGCGCGCGGCTGGACGTCACGCCCGTAGTCGACCCCGACGAGAGAGGCGGCCTCGGGGCTCACCGAGAGGCCCGCCTCCTCCGCGGCCCTGAGTCCCTCGCCCGGCTCCACCCCTCGCGCCTCGTGCAGATGCGCGGCGCACACCGCGGCCACGAAGTCGGTGTGGAGGTTTCCGTGCACGGCCACCGCGCCGCGGCGCCGGAGCTCGCGGCGGAGGAGGGGGAGAAGCTCCTCGAGGGCCTCCGCCCCCGCGGCGCTCGAAGCCACCGGCACGTGGTGCCAGGCGAGACCGGCCCGCTCGTAGTCGGCGAGGCCGTGGCGGCTCGTCATGGTCGAGACCACCAGCCATACGCCGCTGCGCCGTAGGTAGTCGATCTCGGCGGTGCGGAGCTCGGCCCGGTGCGTGCGCCCTCCGCCCCCCGGCCGCTCGAGCGCGCAGAGCTTTCGCGGACGCGCCCACCAGATCCTCCTCGGTCGTGACATGGCCCCCCTCCCCTTCCTGCGATTTATGATGCGAAGTCCTCGTGAACCGGAACTCGCCCCCATGTGCCGGATCTTCGGCTGCGTAGCGCGCCAGCCGGTGTCGATCCGGCCCGAGCTGCTCACCGCGGAGAATCCCCTCATCCGCCAGTCGGAGGAGCACGACTCCGGGTGGGGCATGGCCGTCTACACCCGCCCCGACGCCGGTGAGCCGAAGCTCGTGCGCTTCCCCACCCCCGCCCACGCCGGCGAGGACTTCGGCCAGGCCACCGCGCTCGAGGGCCGAATCTTCAACGCGCACGTGCGCAGCGCCTCCATTGGCGGGCTGACGCTGGAGAACACCCACCCCTTCGTCCTCGCCGGGTACTCCTTCTGCCACAACGGCACCATCCTCGAGTTCCCGAAGCTGCTCGAGGACGGGGTGGCTCCTCCGATCGGACAGACCGACTCCGAGCACCTCTTCAACCTGCTGATGCGCGACTACGACCCGGCCCATCCGGTGGGATCGCTGCGCGGGGCCATGCTCCGAGCGGTCCGGAGCGGGCCGTTGACGGGCCTCAACTTCCTGTTCTCCGACGGCGAGCGCCTCTTCGCCTACAAGCTCGGCGTGCACAGCCTGCACTGGCGGGCCGAGCCGGGAAGGCTGCTCGTGAGCTCGGAGCCCGTGGGCGGCGGGTTCTGGCACTCGGTCAACGACGACGTGCTGCTGGTGCTCGACCCCGAGGACCCCGAGGAGCCCCACGCCGAACGGCTGGTGGGCGACGCGGAGCTCGCCGGTGCGCGCATCGTGCCCGAGGAGGGCAAGGGCCTCCGCGGGGACGAGCGGGGCGCGTTCGCCGCCGAGCGGGCGGCTCGCCTCTCTGCGCTCCGGCATTAGTGCGGCCTCGCGCGCACCGCGGCCGCGGGTGAGCGCGACCGCCCCGCCTCGGCGCTTCGCGGTGCTGGTCAATCCCGCCGCGGCCCGGGGCCGAGCCCTGGCGCGGATCGCGGCGGTCGAGGCGGAGCTCGACGGGCTCGGAAGCCTGCACCGCACGGTCGTGACCCGATCGATCGAGCACGCCGCCGAGGAGGCCTCGGCCGCCGCCGGCGCCGGAGAGACGGTGCTGGCCGTGGGCGGCGATGGCTTCGTGGGACCGGTGGCCGGCGCGCTGCGCGGCGCCGCCGGGGCGCTGGCGGTGGTGCCCGGAGGCCGAGGCAACGACTTCGCGCGGGCGCTTGGCATCCCTGGCGACCCGCGCGCGGCGACCCGCCTCGCCGTCCAGGGCGAGGAGCGGCTGGTGGACGTTGGCACCGTCGACGGGCGGCCCTTCCTCGGCATCGCGAGCGTGGGCGTCGACTCCGACGTCCAGGACATCGCCAACGCCACGCGCCTCGTGGGCGGCGGCCCCGTGTACGTCTACGCGGCCCTGAGGGCCCTCGCCGGGTGGCGCCACGCGAGCTTCGAGGCCGTGGTGGACGACGAGCGCCACCGGGTTCACGGCTACGCGGTGGCCGTGGGCAACTCGGGGGTCTACGGCGGAGGGATGCGGCTCATGCCCGACGCGAAGCTCGAGGACGGGCTCCTCGACGTGCTCCTCGTCGGGCGCCACTCGAAGCTTCGCTACCTCTCCGGGCTGCCCAAGGTCTTCCGGGGCACCCACCTCGAGGGCAACCCCGCCGCGCGGCTGGTTCGCGGCTCGGCAGTCGAGCTGAGCGCCGACCGGCCCTTCCGGGTCTACGCCGACGGCGATCCCATCGCCGAGCTGCCGGTCACCATCGGGATCGAGACGCGCACGCTCCGCGTCATCTCCGCGGGCACGGCTGCCTAGGTGGCGTTTCGCGCAAAGGTCCTACTCGCCCGGCCGGCTCGGGCGCTGACGCGCCGCCTCGGTCGGGGCGGCACGACCGCCCCCGGGCGCGTGCTGCTGCGTCTCGAGCCCACAGCGGTCGCCCGGCTGGGCGCCCGACTCGGCGGCGGCTCGGTGCTCGTGTCCGCCACCAACGGCAAGACCACCACGGCCTCGCTTCTGGCCGGGATCCTCCGCCGCGCGGGGCGCCCGCTCGTGCACAACCGCGCGGGCTCGAACATGCACTGGGGAGTGACCACCGCCCTGCTCGACGCGGGGCGCGACCGGGACGAGCTCGGTCTCTTCGAGGTCGACGAGGCGTGGCTGCCGGAGGTGGCCCGACAGCTCGAGCCCCGTGCCCTCCTCCTCTCGAACCTCTTCCGCGACCAGCTCGACCGCTACGGCGAGCTCGAGATCGTCGCCGAGCGCTGGGCCGAGATGGTGGCGAGCCGTCCTCCCGAGACCGCGCTCGTGCTGAACGCCGACGATCCGCTCATCGCCGACCTCGGCCGGGGCCGCGAGGGCGTGACCTACTTCGGGGTCGAGGACGACTCCCTCGCCCTCCCCGGGCTCCAGCACGCCGCCGACTCGAAGAGATGCCGCAACTGCGGGCACGCCTACACCTACGAGGCGGCGTTCCTCGCTCACCTCGGCCGCTACCGCTGCCCCAACTGCGGCCGCGAGCGCCCGCGCCCGGCGGTGGCCGCCCGGTCGGTCGAGCTGCTCGGGATGTCCGGCTCGCGCATCGAGCTCGACACCCCACAGGGCTCCATCTCGGTGACCTACCCCCTGCCCGGCGTCTACAACGTCTACAACGCGCTCTCGGCGGCGGCGGTGGCCCTCGAGCTCGGAGCCACGCTCGAGCACGTTCGCGAGGGCCTCGAGACCGTCTCGGCCGCCTTCGGGCGCACCGAGCGCGTGCGCGTGGGCGATCGCGACCTCGCCATCCTCCTCGTCAAGAACCCGGCCGGCGCCAACGAGGTCCTGCGCACCCTGCTGCTCGAGGAGGGCGAGCTCGACCTCTGGCTGGCGCTGAACGACCGCATCGCCGACGGCCGCGACGTCTCCTGGGTGTGGGACGCCGACTTCGAGATCCTCGCGGGGCGGGTGCGCCGGGTCACCTGCTCGGGCACGCGGGCGGAGGAGATGGCGCTCCGGCTGAAGTACGCCGGAGTGGCGCCCGAGCCTCTCGTGGAGCGCGACGTGGGCCGCTCGCTCGACGCCGCGCTGGCCGACACCGGCGCCGGCGCGCCGCTGTATGCCCTCCCCACCTACACGGCGCTCATCGAGCTCCGCGACCTGCTGTCCGAGCGCGGCGCCGCTCCGCGGTGGTCGGCGTGAGCCGGCCGGTGCCGGCGCAGGGCTCGCCGCACGATGCGGTGACCTGGCACGACGTGGAGTGCGCGACCTACGCCGCCGACCTCGAGCTGTGGCGCGAGCTCGCGGCCGAGCACGGAGGACCGGTGCTCGACCTCGGATGCGGCACGGGCCGAGTCGCGCTCGATCTCGCCGAACAGGGTCACCGGGTCACGGGCGTGGACGCCGACCCGGCGCTCGCCCGGGCTCTCTCCGAACGGGCGTCCGCGCGCGGGCTGCCCGCCGAGTCCCTCGCCGCCGACGTCCGCTCGCTGTCGGTGCCCGGACGTGCCTTTCCGCTGGCCGTGGCGCCCATGCAGGTGTTTCAGCTCCTCGGCGGGCACTCCGGCCGCGCCGCGGCCCTCGCGGCGGTGCGAGGCCACCTCGAGCCTGGAGGGCTCCTCGCCGTGGCCCTTGCCGACCCCCTCGAGGGGGTAGCGCCCGGCGAGGCCGCGCCGCCTCTCCCCGACATCAGGGAGGAGGAGGGCTGGGTGTTCTCGAGCACGCCGGTGTCGGTACGGATGGCGGCGGACGGCGTGAGGATCGATCGCCTGCGCCAGGCCGTGTCTCCCACGGGGGAGCTCTCGGAGAGCGTGGACTCCATCGTGCTCGACCTGGTGGCCGCCGAGGAGCTCGAGGCCGAGGGGCGCGAGCAGAGCTATCGGTCGCTTCCGGCGCGGCAGGTGCCCGAGACGCCGAGCTACGTGGGCTCGACGATCGTGCTGCTCGAGGCCGCAGCGTGACGGCGCCGGTGCTGCGCCTGTGCGCGCTCTACCCCGATCTCATGAACATCTACGCCGACCGCGGCAACATCGCGGTGCTGCGCGCGCGCTGCGAGTGGCGCGGCATCGGCTTCGAGCTGGCGGCCTCGAGTCTCGGCGAGCACCTCGACCCCGACGCCCACGATCTCCTCTACATCGGTGGAGGCCAGGACCGCGACCAGGTGGCGGTGGCCCACGACCTGGTCGAGACCAAGCGCGAGGCCATCCTCGCGGCCACCGAGCGCGGCGCGCCGCTGCTCGCGGTCTGCGGTGGGTATCAGCTCCTCGGGACGAGCTACGAGCTCGGTGAGGAGCACGTGCCGGGCATCGGGCTCGCGGAGCTGCGCACCGTGCGCGAGGAGGGCCCCCGGCTGATCGGCAACTGCGCCATCGAGGCCGATCTCGGCACCGGCCCGCGCGTGATCGCCGGCTTCGAGAACCACGGAGGGCGCACCTACCTCGGGCCGGGCGCCGAGGCCCTGGGGCGCGTGGTCCGTGGCCACGGCAACAACGGCGCGGACGGCACGGAAGGGGTGCGCGTGCGCAACGCGATCGGCACCTACCTCCACGGTCCGCTCCTGCCCAAGAACGCGTGGCTGGCCGACCACCTGATCGAGCTGGCCCTCGACGTCGAGCTCGCCCCGCTCGACGACCGCCTCGAGGAGGCCGCCCACGCGAGCGCGCGTCGAGCGGCGGGCCTGTGACTCCGCTACAACTTGTCTCGACCGTGGCGGAGACCTCACCGATCCGTCACACGCTGGTGGGCATCTCCCCGAAGGCGTACGAGCACCCCGCCGACCGCGCGGCCACCGCCGCCCTCCACGCCATTCCCATGATGGAGACGGTGGTGCGCAAGCTCATCGAGTTCGGCTACGAGCGTGCGTTCCGGGACATGCTCCTCGGCAACGCCATCAAGGTCGGCCCGGACCAGCTGCCCGACGTGTGGGCGGCCTTCGACGAGGCCGCGCGAACGCTCGACATGCCCGATCGCTACGACCTCTACCTCACGCAGATGCCGTTCGCCAACGCGGGCGCGATCGGCGCGGGCAAGCCGGTGGTGGTCGTCAACTCCGGCCTCGTGGCCCTTCTCGACCCCGACGAGCTGAAGACCGTGCTCGCGCACGAGATGGGCCACATCCTCTCCGACCACGTGCTCTACCGCACCGCGCTCATGGTGCTGATGGCCCTCGGCGAGGCCGTGCGTCTGCCGCTGATCGGCACGCTGCCGCTCCTGGCCGTGCGCTCGGCGCTGCTCGAGTGGTCGCGCGCCGCCGAGCTCTCCTGCGACCGTGCGGCCACCCTGGTGGTGCGCGATCCCCTCGTGGTGTGCCGAACGCTGATGGCGATCGCGGCCGGGCGTCCGTCGAAAGACCTCTCGCTCGACGCCTACATGCGTCAGTCGATCGAGTACCGCCAGAGCGGGGACGCGTTCGATCGCTTTGCCCGCTTCTTCCGCAACAGCCAGCTCACCCACGCGCTCCCGGTGCGCCGGACCCAGGAGGTCATGGAGTGGGTCCAGACCGGGGCCTACGACCGCATCATCGGCGGGGAGTACCGCACCCGCGATCAAGACGTGGACCCGCGCGCCGAGGCCGGCGACGCCACGGACTTCTATACCGCGCGCTTCCGTTCCATCCTCGGCGAGGCCGGCGAGAGCATGAGCACCGCCGGGGACCGGCTGAGCGACTGGATCCGCGGAGGGCCCCGCTAGGCCACGAGCACGGCCGGGAACTGCTCGAGGATCCACTCCGGCCCCGCGGGCACACGCCAGTAGGGGCGCCCGGCGGGGGTCACGTAGTCACCCGTCCGGGGGTTCACCGGCAGGTTGCGCTCGATCGGGTAGTACTCGTTGTGCTGGAGGATGAGCTCGTTCACGGCGTCGAAGTCCCACGCGTTGGCCGCGGCGCGCCAGCGCTCCTCGAACAGCGGGGCGTCTCCCAGGCACGCCCTCTGCGTCTCGGCGTACGCGTCGGCCAGCCGCATCCGGTGCTCGGCCAGGTCGTCTTCGATCGTCCTCAGCCGCTGACTGAAGCGAGGCAGCAGTCCCGAACGGATGTAGGCCTCGAGTGCACGTGGGTCGGCGATGTCACGGCGTCGACCGCTCATCCGGCTCTCCTCCGTCCGGGGTCTAGCGAACGCCGATCAGGTCCACGACGAACACGAGGGTCTCGTCGGGGCCGATCACGCCACCCGCGCCGCGCTTCCCGTAGGCCAGGTTCGGGGGGATGGTGATGCGTCGTCTCCCGCCCACCTTCATGCCCGCCACGCCCTGGTCCCACCCCGCGATGACCTGACCCTTGCCGAGGCCGAACTTGAGCGTCTCGCCGCGGTCCCACGACGCGTCGAACTGCTCGCCCGAAGACCACGAGACCCCGACGTAATGGACCTCGACGATGCGGCCGGACGCCGCCTCGTCACCGTCGCCGACCGCTAGATCCTCGAGCTCGAGCTGGTACGACGGCGGCTGGTCGGCCGGAACCTCGAACTGGGGCTTCTCGTTTGCGGCCATGCGCTCGAGACGGTAGCGGCCGTGGGCCGCGGCTCCTCGGCCCTCCACCCTTCACCGCCCCGAGGACCCGAAGCCCCCAACACCGCGCGCGGTGTCCTCGAGCGAGTCGACCTCCTCCACGGACGGCGCGTCGAAGCGCACGAGCAGGAGCTGGGCGATCCGATCGCCCACGGCCACGCGGTAGGGCTCCACCGGATCGGCGTTGAGGAGCAGGACTCGCACCTCCCCGCGATAGCCCGGGTCCACGAGGCCCGGGGCGTTGGCGAGGGTCACGCCGTGGCGCGCCGCGAGGCCCGAGCGGGGGAGCACGAGGCCCGCCTGTCCGGCGTCGAGGGCCACCGCGAGGCCGGTGCCGACACTGGCGCGGCCTCCGGGTGGAAGGTCGACGGGCTCGGCGGCGTAGAGGTCGAGCGCCGCGTCGGTGTCGTGCGCCTGCGTGGG
>JBPCRE010000146.1:0-4499 GCA_050997195.1 Thermoleophilaceae bacterium | reverse complement strand
GGTGCCGTAGCTGGTCTTTCGCCATTGGACGGCGTGCCTGAGGGCGCGTTCTGCCGCGTTGTTGGTCACGGGGACCCCGGCGATGCGAGTGAAGGTCAGAGCGCATCTTCGTGGGCCAGGAGCCCCGCGCAGAAGCGCCGGGCCTTCTTGTCGCGGCTGCGAGCGCCCTTGCTCAGCAGCTCGTGCAGGTGCCGGCGGTGCGCGGCGAGATCGCCGGGACCGCGGCCGGGCGCGTCGAGCGCCGCGAAGACCTCGCCAAGGCCGCGCGCGAGCGCCCGTCCCAGGCGGCCCGGTGCGCCCGCGCGCGCGCCGAGCGCGACGAAGTCTCGGTAGAGGTGCGCGAGGCAGAGCTGGCGCTGGTCGTCATCGATGTAGAGGTAGACGGCGTAGCGGTCAGAGACAGTCACGCCTTGGGGCTGCTCGCCGAGCAGCGCCTTCGCGGCGTCGCGGTCGCGGCGCTCGGCGATCTGAAACAGCGTCGCGCGCTCGGCGGTCGCGACCGACAGCCACGTCGTCTGGCCGCCCTGGCGCCAGCTGGTCTCATCAGCGCCGCGGACCGCGCTCTGGTCGACCGCGGCGAGCACCTCGATGTAGGGGTCCTCGAGCGTGTCGGACCGCCGGCGACCTGCAGCCCCAGAGCCCCTCGCCTCCCCCCGCCTCACCGCCTCCCCCCGCCTCGCCACCTCCGGGCGAGACTCGCCGGTACTGATCGCTCGGGCGATGCGCCGCGGGGCTAGATGAGCCCCGCGGCGTGCAGTGCGGCCGGCAGGTCGGCGAGCTCGTCGGCCACCGCGTCCGGCTCGATGCCGAGGGCTCGAGTCACGGGGCGGCCTCGGGCGATCCACGCCGTGCGCAATCCGGCGTGGGCGGCTCCGGCCACGTCCCAGTCGTTGCCCGAGACCATGAGCACCTCGCCGGCCTCGACGCCAAAGGCGCGGGAACCCATCGCGTAGACCTCTGGCGCGGGCTTGAAGCGCCTGACCTCGTCGGCGGCGAGGAGGTGAGCGAAGCGCTCTCCGAGGCCGCCGGCCTCGACGAGCCCCCGGACACCCTCGGGGGTGCCGTTCGAGAGCACCGCGAGGGAGAGTCCCCGCTCCTCGAGATCGAGAAGCGCTCGTTCGGCGTCGGGAAAGGCCGGAAGCTCCGCCAGCCCGGAGGCCAGCTCCTCGGCCGTCGCCTCCGAGAGCTCGATTCCCCGCTCGAGCGCCGCGGAGTGCAGCGCAAGCGCGGCCATCTCCGGGAACGGCCGGTAGTGCTCCGCCGCGGTGGCGTGCCAGGTCCACGGGACCAGGCGCGCCAAGAAGCCGGCGAAGACGTCATCGCCGGCTTCCCCGAGCGCCTCTCTCACCCGAGGGGCGAGGCCCTCGAGATCGAACAGCGTGCCGAAGGCGTCGAACGCGACTCCCCGTACGGGCATCGCGCCGCGCCCTCGGGCCCCGCTAGCTCTTGGCCAGCTCGCGGTCGGTGACCTCGAGCACGCCCTGGCGGTCCTTGTGCCGGCGCTCGTACTCGCGCACCTTCTCGACGCGCTCGTCGTCGGCAGCCGCCAGCGCCTGGCGCACCTCGTCCACGCTCAGCTCGTCGTAGCCGGGAAACGGCTCGTCCGCACGGAGGGAGTTGACCTTGTCGAGCACCGACTTACGACCGCGGTTCTTGCGCTCGTAGGCGTCGATCTTGGCCAGGTCGATCTGCGAGAGATCGTTCAACCGCGAGGTGATATCGCTCGCGTTCAGCGAGTCGTAGTTGGCGATGGCCAGGTCGCTCTCGTCGGCGACCGCGCCCTTGACCTCGCCCTCGGCCTGCGCCACGCCCGGCACCTTGCGAGCCTGCTTCGCGGTGCGCTTGGCCCGCCCGGTGGCCTTCCGAGCGGTGTCGCGGACCTCCGACTGCACCGCGCGGGCGGCGTCCACCGCCCCGATGGTCGAGGGGTCGAAGGAGGGATCGCCCTCGAGCTCGGACCGGACCACGGCGTCGACGAGCTTGGGGATCTCGCGGCGGAGGTTGGCGAGCATGCGCTCCTCCTCGTCGCGAATGTCGGCGGCCAGCTTGGCCGTGTCCCCGTCGTCCACGTCGAGGGCCAGCCGCTCGATGGCGTCGTAGGTGGCGATCTCGAGGCCCTCGGTGGCGCACTGGTCCTTCGCATTCTTCAGCAGCTTCTCCTCCCCGGAGAAGCCGCGCACGAGGTCGACGGGCGTCTTCGAGATGGCGAGCGCCTGGCCCACGATGCTCTCCACGAGCCCGAGTCCCATCTGCACGATGTTGCGCGAGATACCGAGCTCGTTCATGCGCCGCTCGAGGCGCTCCGCGTGGCTCTTGGTCTCTCCCAGGTGGCGCTCGAGGCCCGAGCGGTACGATCCGCGCGGGGTCACCGCGATGTGCGCCTGAAGCGTGCGCGCGATGGCGTGCTCGGTGGCGTGGGCCTCGTTCAGGTACTGGAGGACCTTCTGCTGTGCAAGGGTGGAGTTCTGCTCTGTAGTAGACATGCGGCGGAAGATAGCCGAGGCCCTCGGTTTCTGAACCTCCGTCTCCCGTGTCCCGTAGTGCTTCTGTGACCAACCCCACGCGCTCGCCCGAATCGCTGTGGCTCGACGGCGTCGGGGCGCCCGTCCGCCCCGCGCTCGACGGCGACCTCTCGGTGGACGTGGCCGTGATCGGGGGGGGAATCGTTGGGCTCACGACGGCGCTGCTCCTGAAGCGCGGCGGCGCCTCGGTGGCAGTCGTCGAGGCGGGCCGCATCGGCCACGGCGTGACCGGGCACTCGACGGCCAAGGTGAGCTCGCTCCACGGGCTCGTCTACGGGGAGATCACCGCTCGCTTCGGCGAGCGGGCGGCGCGCATCTACGGCGAGGCCAACGAGGCCGCCATCGAGCGCATCGCGGGGTTCGTGGAGGAGGAGCGGATCGACTGTGACTTCGAGCGTGCGCCGGCCTTCGTCTACACCGAGAGCCAAGGCGAGGCCGACGCCCTGCGGCAGGAGGCCGCGATCGCGCGCGGGCTCGGCCTGCCCGCCTCCTACGTCGAGGAGGTCGAGCTGCCCTGGGGGCCTCCGGCGGCGTTGCGCTTCGACCGGCAGGCGCAGTTCGACCCCTATCGGTACCTCCTGGCGCTGGCCGCCGCCGTGCCGGGGGAGGGCAGCCACGTGCTCGAGGGCACCCGCGCTCTCGCGGTGACCGAGGACGAGCCCTGCCGGGTGCGCACGGCCACCGGCAGCATCGTCGCGGGGGACGTGATCGTGGCCACGCATCTGCCCTTCCTCGACCGGGGCGCGTTCTTCGCCCGCACCCATCCCGAGCGCTCCTACGTCCTGGGGGTGCGGGTGGACCCTCGCGCGGAGGTGGAGGGGATGTACCTGAGCACCGAGTCCCCCGCCCACACCGTCCGGCGCGTGCAGGCGCGCGCCGGACGCCGCGGCGGGATGCTCCTCGTGGGCGGCGAGGGCCACAAGGTGGGCCAGGGAGGCGACACGGCCGAGCGGGTGCGCCGGCTCGAGGCGTGGGCTCGTGCGCGGTTCCCGGTCCGCGAGGTGGAGCATCGGTGGTCGAGCCAGGACAACATGCCGATCGACGGCCTGCCGTTCGTGGGCCTCTTCACTCCGCTCTCGACCCGGCTCTACACCGCCACCGGCATGAGGAAGTGGGGGATCACCAACGGCACCGCCGCGGCGATGATCCTCTCCGACTCGATTCTCAAGCGTCCCAACCTCTGGTCCGAGGTCTTCGACGCTCGGCGCGTGAAGCCCCTGGCGTCGGCCTCCTCGTTCGTGCGCGAGAACGTCAACGTGGGTCGGCGCTTCGTAGCCGACCGGCTGGTGCGCCCGCGCCGCGACCCGGCCTCGGAGATGGGGCCTGGCGAGGCGGCCGTGCTCCGCGACGGTGCCCGCAGCGTGGCCGTCTCCCGCGCCGACGATGGCTCCGTGTCCGCGGTGTCCGCGGTCTGCCCCCACCTCGGATGCCTCGTGCGATGGAACTCCGCCGAGACGAGCTGGGACTGCCCGTGCCACGGCTCGCGCTTCGACCGGGAGGGCCGGCTCCTCCAGGGTCCCGCGGTGCGCGACCTCGACTCCGTGGAGCTATCGTGAGCGTCGGAGTCGCACCGCTTCCACGCCCACGGGGGCCGCTCACGGAGATGCTGCTCGAGCGGCTCGCGGGCGCCCCCGGAGCCCTCCCGACGCTTGCCCTCGACGACGACCCGCTGCGCGGGGAGGACTTCCATCTCGCGCTCTACCTCTGCTACGAGCTTCACTACCGCGACCTCGCCGGCGTGGACGCACGGTGGGAGTGGGAGCCGTCGCTCATCGGCTTCCGCGGCGCGCTCGAGTCCGCGTTCGAGGCGGCGCTCGAGGCGGACGTGGGGCCGGTCTCGTGGGAACCGGGCGACGAGATGGGCGCCCGCCTGCGGGAGATGGTGGCCACCGACGTGGGACCGTCGCTGGCGCGGCACGTGGCCCGGGCGGCGTCAGCCGAGGAGGTCCGAGAGCTCGTCGTGCACCGCTCGGGCTA
>JBPCRE010000138.1:0-4935 GCA_050997195.1 Thermoleophilaceae bacterium | reverse complement strand
CCCTGGCCCTGCTCAGCGCGGAGCGGCGCTTCGCGGAGCACGTGCTCGGTGCCTGGGCCGCGGGGCGAAGCTCGCTCAGGGCTCGCCTCGAGCTGCCCGCCCTTGCGCGCTAATCGTTCGACGTGTCCGCTCCCGACCGACCCTCCGCTCGAAACCCCGTCGCCTGATGGGTTCCGTCGCACAGGGGGGGGATGCGGGAGCGCCCGCAGCGGCAGAGGGCCACGGTGCGGCGCCGCAGGGTGATCTCCGAGCCGTCGGAGCCGATGAGGCGGAAGGGACCGCGCACGAGGAGGGGGCCGTCGAGGTAGGGCGTGACTGTGGTCTCGGGGCTCGGCACTCCGTAGATTATGCGGACCGGCGCGCCGTTGCTCGCCCTCGGTGCCGGATGCGGGGTTCCCCGTGCCCCGAAGCCGGGTAGTACGCGGCGGTGAGCTCGGTCGACTCCTTGTCGGAGCTGGATGGTCTCCCGAGCTCCCTCGACGTGTGGCTCGCGGCCCGCTCCTACCGCGCCGAGGCCTACACCACCGAGCGGCTGCTCGCGGCGAAGACGAGCTCCGTGAGCGTGATCCTCCCGGGGCGGTCGGTGGCCGAGGCCGTGGGAGGCGTGATCGATGCGCTCCTTCCTCTCGAGGAGATTGGTCTGATCGACGAGCTCCTGGTGGTGGATGCCGCCTCTCCCGACGGCACGGCCGAGATCGCGCGGGCGCGCGGAGCCACCGTGCTCCAGGAGTCCGAGCTCCTGCCCGGCTTCGGGCCCGCCCGGGGCAAGGGCGACGCCATGTGGCGCGCGCTCTCGGCCACTCGCGGCGAGATCGTCGCCTTCCTCGACGCCGACACGGAGGACTTCCACGCCGGCTTTCTCCTGGGGCTCCTCGGGCCCCTCTTCGAGGACCCCGAGCTGCAGCTCCTGAAGGGGTCCTTTCGCCGGCCGCTGAGGGTGGGACACGAGCTCGTGCCCGACGGCGGCGGCCGCGTGACCGAGCTCCTGGCCCGGCCCCTCATCAACCTGTACGCCCCCGAGCTGTCGGGCTTCCGGCAGCCGCTGGCCGGGGAGGTCTCCGGCCGGCGCGAGCTGTTCGAGGCCCTTCCCTTCCCCGTGGGCTACGGCGTGGAGATCGCCATGCTGATCGACGCCGTGCGGGCGGTGGGGCTCGACGCGCTCGGTCAGGTGGACCTCGGGACGCGGCAGAACCGCCATCAGTCCCTGAGGGCCCTCGGGGCCATGTCCTCGTCGGTCATGTACGCGGCGCTCAGCCGCGTCCTCGGGCCCGATGTACCCACCGAGGTGGACACCGTCTGGCTCACGCAGCCGGTGGGCGACGAGCTCGAGGTCTCCCCGGTGGCCGTGGAGGAGCGCCCGCCGCTCGCGGTGCTGACACCCGATGGCGGCCGGGCCGCCGCGGCCCTCGCCGGGCCCTAAGCTAAGCCAGCTCCCGCTCCAGCGAGGTGTGCAGGGTCGGCTCCTCGTAGGGCCGGGTCTTCTCCACGCGCAGTCGTGCGCGACGCCCGTCGAGGTCGATGGTGGCCACCTGGTTGTCGAAGGTCGGCTCTGCGGTGTAGCGCCAGCGCACGGGAGGATCGGCCACCCCGGCGGCGCGGGCCACGAGGCGTCCGAAGGCCTCGGCGGGCCGCGAGGCGAGCGTGCGCATCATCGCGCGCTCGGGGCGGCCGAGCGGGTTGCGAAACGGGGAGCAGGTGGCCTGGAAGACGTTGCTCTCGATGCCCGCGCCGCGCGGGAAGGCGACCTCGGCCAAGTAGGCGTGGTGCACGTCGCCCGAGAGCACCGCGATGGAGGCCGGAGCCGGACCCCGCTCGCCCGCCGCCACCGCGCGCAGGAGCCCGACCAGACGCTCGAAGGAGTCGTTGAACGCCGCCCAGTGCTCGAGGTCGATGGCCCGGCGCACCTGCTCCATGGCCCGCGAGGCGCGCTCGCCCCAGGCCCCCTCGCACACGGCCTCGCTCGCGGCCTCGAGGTGATGCATGCCGGGGGCGAGGAACACCGGGATGGTGGTGGCGAGGAGGAGATGGTCGAACTCTCCGGTGGCGTGTTCCTCGATCCAGGCGAACTCCTCGTCGTCGACCATCTTGCGAGGTCCGTCGTCGAGCACGCGGCCCGCCCGGGAGTCCATGACGATGAGCCGGGTGCTTCCGAAGTCGCGGAAGTAGCTCCAGCGCGTGCCCTCGGCCTCGCGGTCGGCGCGGACCGCGAACGCGCGCAGCGCCCCCGCCGGGTCCTCGGCCCCCTGAATGGCGGCGAGGCGGCCCTCGTCGGCGAGCTCGTCGGGGGAGAGGTTGCCGATGTGCTGGTAGAGCCAGTAGGACATGAACGCCCCGACGATGCGCTCGTGCCACCACGGCTGCTGGCGCATCATCTCCACCCAGAGCTTCGAGATGTTCCAATCGTCGTTTACGTCGTGGTCGTCGAAGATCATGGCCGTCGAGACCGTGGAGAACAGCCAGCGGATCACCGGGTCCTGCCAGGCGCGGTGGTAGAGCTGGGTGAACTCCTCGAAGTCGGCCACCTGGTCCATGGGAGCATCGGTGCCGTTGCGGCGAGCCTTGATGTACTCGGGCATCCCGGGGGGCAGCTCGTCGGCGTAGACCTGGTCTCCGAGCAGCAGGAGCAGGTGCGGCCAGCGCTCGTCGTCCTCTCGCATCATGCGCTTCGCGAGCGCGTAGAGGGCGTCGATCTCGTAGCCCTCGCCGTCGTCGTCCTTGGGCAGGGTGTAGGGGGGACGGTGCGGGGCGGTGACCCGGCAGGAGCCGAAGGAGAACTCGATCGGGCGCTTCCGAGCGATGGTGCGGATGGCGCTCGGGGGGAACTCGGAGCCCTCCTGGGGCCACGCGCGGACGCCGTCCAGGGTCACTTCGTAGGGATGCACGGCGCCCGGCTCGAGGCCACGGATGACCACCAGCGCGTAGTGGTGGCCCTCGATCTCGAAGGTGCGCGCCGAGTGATCGAGAATGCTCACCTCGCACGGCCCGTCGGTCTCCACCCACACTGTGGCCTCGTGCTCCCCGACGTAGCGGAGAATGGGACCGAGCGCGAGATCAGACACTGCCCGAGGAGCCTACCGCCACCGCGGCGACGCGGACTTCTATGATGCCGCGGTCGTGAAGGTCGGAGTCCCCAAAGAGCACGCCGAGGGCGAGCGGCGCGTGGCGCTCGTGCCCGACACGGTGTCCAAGCTCGAGAAGTCCGGCTTCGAGGAGGTGCTCGTGGAGTCGGGTGCCGGCTTCGACTACAACCTCGACGAGGCGTACGAGGAGGCGGGGGCCCGGGTGGTCGACGGCCCCGACGAGCTCTACCGAGAGGCCGACGTGATCCTCAAGATCCGCAAGCCCGACGACGAGGAGATCGGGAAGCTGCGCGAGGGTCAGGTGCTCGTGGGCTTCCTCGAGCCCCTCACCGACCCGGAGACCGCGAAGAAGTTGGCCGACGCCGGCGTGAGCGCCTTCGCCCTCGAGCTGATCCCGCGCATCGCGCGGGCCCAGAGCATGGACGCGCTCTCCTCCATGGGGTCGATCGGCGGCTACAAGGCCGCCCTCATCGCGGCGGATTCGCTCGGGCGCTACCTCCCGATGATGACCACCGCCGCCGGCACCACCAAGGCCGCGAAGGCCATGATCCTCGGCGTGGGCGTGGCCGGCCTCCAGGCCATCGCCACCATGCGCCGCCTGGGTGCCGCCGTGGAGGCCTTCGACATCCGCCCCGAGGTGGCCGACCAGGTGCGAAGCCTCGGGGCCACCTGGATCGAGGCGAAGGACGAGGAGGAGGAGCAGGGGGACGGAGACGAGGAGGAGGAGCGCGAGCCCACCGCCTCGGAGAAGCTCGCCGCGGGGATGCGCGCGCTCTTCGGGCTGCCCGAGCGCACCGAGGACGAGGAGCCGGCCCAGAACGGCGACGCGCCGTCCGAGGACGACGGGGACGAGGACCAGGAGAACACCGGTGGCTACGCGCAGGAGCAGAGCGAGGAGAAGCAGCGCGCCGACCAGGAGCTCGTCAACGCGCGGATCGCCGAGATGGACGTCGTGCTCACCACCGCGCTGGTTCCCGGCAAGAAGGCGCCGACGCTGGTGACCGAGGACATGGTCAAGTCCATGAAGCCCGGCTCGGTGCTCGTGGACCTGGCCGCCGAGGCGGGGGGCAACTGCGAGCTGAGCGAGGCCGGGGAGGTGGTGGTGCGCGAGCAGGTCACTATCCACGGGCCCACCGACGTGGCCAGCGCGATGCCCATCCACGCGAGCCAGCTGCTCTCCCGCAACATGGCGAGCCTTCTCGACCACCTGGTCGAGAAGGAGGAGCTCGAGGCGGACGGGGACGACGACGGCGACGAGGAGGAGGCGAAGATCAAGCTCGAGCTCGACTTCGAGGATCAGATCACCGACGAGGCCTGCGTGACCCACGAGGGCGAGGTGCGTCAAGAGCGCGTCCGCGAGGCCCTCGAGGGGTCGGAGAACACCTAGATGGACGCCGCCGCCCTCCTCGCCCAGCTCACGGTGTTCCTGCTCGCCGTGGTCATCGGCCTCGAGCTGATCGCTCGCGTGCCGAGCCTGCTCCACACCCCGCTCATGTCGGCCACCAACGCCATCCACGGCATCGTGCTCGTGGGGGCCATCCTGGCCATCGGCTCGTCCGGAAGCCTGCTCACCCAGATCCTGGCCTTCGTGGCCGTGGTCTTCGGCGCCGTGAACATCGTGGGCGGCTTCCTGGTGACCAACCGGATGCTCGACATGTTCCAGGCGCAGGGCCGCGGCTCGGGCTCGAAGAGGAAGCGCTAGCGCCCGTGCAGACCGCCACCACCCTCGCCTACCTCGTCGCGGCGCTGCTCTTCATCGTGGGCATCCGGCGCATGCGCTCGCCGGCCACCGCGCGCATCGGCAACGTGACCTCGGCCATCGGCATGACCATCGCCGTGGTGGCCACCCTGTTCC
>JBPCRE010000132.1:0-2522 GCA_050997195.1 Thermoleophilaceae bacterium | reverse complement strand
ACGCGGAGCGGCGCTCGGCCGCGCGGCGGCTCGCCGCGCCCTCGGTGTCGCCCGAGCCCTCGATCCCCGGCTCCCGAAGCGCCGCTGTCGGGCCGCGTACTCCTCGAGCGCGCCCTCGAGCTCCTCGCGCCCGAAGTCCGGCCACAGCGCCTCGGAGAACACGAGCTCCGAGTACGCGCACTGCCAGAGCAGGAAGTTCGACAGCCGCCGCTCGCCGCTCGTGCGGATCAGCAGCTCCGGGTCGGTCATCCCCGGCGCGTAGAGGTGGCGCGCGAACTCCTCCTCTCCCCCGCCCCCGTAGCGCTCGGCGGCGTCGAGGATCTCGGCCCGGCCCCCGTAGTTGAAGCACACGAACAGCTTCATGCGGCTGTTCCGATGCGTCGTCTGCTCCGACCACTCCATCCGCTCGCGAAGCTTCCGCGCGACGTCCGCGCGGCGCCCCACGAACACCATGCGCACCCCCTCCTCGGCGAGCTCGCGGGTCTCGGAGTCGATCAGCTCGCCGAACATGGCCATCAGGCCTCGCACCTCGGCCGAGGGCCGCCCCCAGTTCTCGGTGGAGAAGGCGTACACCGTGAGCTCCTCCACGCCGAGCCGCACCGCCTCGCGCACGGTCGTCTTGAGCGCCTTGGCGCCGGCGCGGTGGCCGGCGAGCACCGGCAGTCCGCGGCGGTGGGCCCAGCGGGCGTTGCCGTCCATGATGATGGCCACGCGGCGCGCTGTCATGGGGTTCGCCGGGAGGTCGCCGCGCCGCCCCGCGGGGCGGCGTCGGTCATACCTCGAGGATCTCTTGTTCCTTGCCGGCCAAGCTGGCGTCGAGCTCCGATACCGAGCCGTCGGTGAGCCCCTGCAGCTCGGTCTCCGCCCGGCGCTCGTCGTCGGAGCCCACCTCGCCCTCGGACTTAAGCTCACGGAGGTCCTGCATCACGTCGCGACGGATGTTGCGCACCGCCACCCGCCCGTCCTCGGCGATCTTCCGCGCCACGCGCACCAGCTCGCGCCGACGCTCCTCGGTGAGCTCGGGGATCGACAGGCGCACCACGTTGCCGTCGTTGGACGGGGTCAGGCCGAGGTCGGACTCCATGATCGCCTTCTCCACCGACGGGATCGAGCTCTTGTCGTAGGGGGTGATGGTGAGCAGGCGCGCCTCGCTGGCCGAGATCGACGCGAGCGTGCGCAGCGGCGTCGAGGCGCCGTAGTAATCCACGTTCACCCGGTCGAGGAGGTTCGGCGAGGCCCGCCCGGTGCGCACGGTGGCGAACTCCCCGCGCGTGGCCTCGACGGTGCGCTGCATGCGCTCGCGCGCGTCGGCCAGGAGCTCCTCGATGAGCTCGGCCATCAGGCGGAGACGACCGTGCCCACGCGGTCGCCGGTCACGATCCGGTCGATGTTGCGCTCGTCGTCCATGTTGAAGACGTGGATGGGCAGCCCGTTGTCCTCGCACAGCGAGAGCGCCGTCGAGTCCATCACCTGCAGGCGCTGCTCGATGGCCTCGCGGTAGCTCACCTCCGCCAGGAAGCGCGCGTCGGGATTCTTGCGAGGATCGGAGTCGTAGACGCCCTCCACGCCGTTCTTGGCCATGAGGATGACCTCGGCGTGGATCTCGAGGGCGCGCAGGGCGGCGGCCGTGTCGGTGGTGAAGAACGGGTTGCCCGTGCCGGCGGCGAAGATCACGATGCGGCCCTTCTCCAGGTGGCGGACCGCCCGGCGGCGGATGTAGGGCTCCGCCACCTCGGGGATGTTCATGGCCGACTGCACGCGCGTGCGCGCCCCCATCTGCTCGAGCGCGCCCTGCAGGGCGAGGGCGTTCAGCACGGTGGCGAGCATGCCCATATAGTCGCCGGTGGCGCGGTCCATGCCCTCGGCGGCGCCGGCCAGCCCGCGGTAGATGTTGCCGCCGCCAACCACCACGGCCACCTCGACGCCCATCTCGTTCACGGCGCGCAGCCGGTGGGCCACGGCGGCCACGCGGCCGGGGTCGGCTCCGTACTCGGCACCTCCCATCAGCGCCTCGCCGGAGAGCTTCAGGAGGATGCGCCCAAACACCGGCTTTCGACCGGCGCCTTCGCCGTCCGCCTCGCCGGGGGCCGACGGCGCGAGCGCTGGAGGCTCGGCGGCCGCGGTGGGCTCCGCGCCCACTTCCTACTCCTCCCCCACTCCGAAGCGCGCGAAGCGCCGGATCACCACGTTCTCGCCCGTCTTCGCCGAGGTCTCGGCGCGGAGGTCTTCGATCGTCTTGCCGCCGTGCTTGTCGGCGTTCACGTGCGCCTGGTTGAGCAGAACGATCTCCTCGAGCCACTTGCGCAGGCGCCCCTCGGCGATCTTCGGGCGTACGTTCTCGGGCTTGTCGGCGGCCTGCTCCTCGAAGATCCGCAGCTCGGCCTGGCGGGCCTGTTCGGGCACCTCGTCCTCGGACACGTAGAGCGGTGCGGCGGCGGCCACGTGGAGGGCCACGTCGCGGGCGAAGTCGCGGAAGTCGTCGTTGCGAGCCACGAAGTCGGTCTCGCAGTCGATCTCCACGA
>JBPCRE010000097.1:0-8905 GCA_050997195.1 Thermoleophilaceae bacterium | reverse complement strand
ACAAGGTGCAGCTCCTCGAGACCCTCGACGTGACCGAGCGCCTGGAGCTTGCCCTCTCGTTCCAGCGCGAGCGGCTCGCCGAGATGCAGGTGCGCCAGCGCATCCGCGACGACGTGGAGTCCGGCGCGCAGAAGCAGCAGCGCGAGTACTTCCTGCGCAAGCAGATGGAGTCGATCCGCAAGGAGCTCGACGAGGACGACGCCTCGGTGGTCGACGAGTACCGCACGAAGATCGAGGACGCGGAGATGCCGGAAGCGGTGCGCGAGCAGGCGGAGAAGGAGCTCGGCCGCTTCGAGCGCATGGGCGAGCAGTCGGGCGAGAGCTCGATGATCCGCTCCTATCTCGACTGGCTGATCGCCGTGCCGTGGTCGAAGCGCTCGGACGAGAAGCTCGACCCGGTGCACGCGCGTGAGGTGCTGGACGCCGACCACGCGGGCCTCGAGGACGTCAAGGACCGGATCACCGAGTACCTCGCCGTGCGCAAGCTGCGCGGGGAGCGTGGGATCGAGCAGGACAAGCGCTCCGGCGCCATCCTGACCCTGATCGGTCCTCCGGGCACCGGCAAGACCTCGATCGGCGAGTCGATCGCCCGAGCCACGGGTCGCGAGTTCGTTCGCATGTCGCTCGGCGGCGTGCGCGACGAGGCCGAGATCCGGGGGCACCGCAGGACCTACATCGGCGCGCTGCCCGGGCGGCTCGTGCGCGCGCTGCGCGACGCCGGCACGATCAACCCGGTGATCATGCTCGACGAGGTGGACAAGGTCGGCGCCGACTGGCGCGGCGACCCGTCCTCGGCACTGCTCGAGGTCCTCGACCCCGCGCAGAACCACTCGTTCCGCGACCACTACCTGGACGTGGAGCTCGACCTCTCCGAGGTCATGTTCATCGCCACGGCCAACGTGACCGACACCATCCCCGGACCGCTGCTCGATCGGATGGAGACCATCCGCTTCGACGGCTACACCACCGAGGAGAAGGTGGCGATCGCCCGCGGCTACCTGTGGCCGCGTCAGGTCGAGCGAAACGGCCTGCGCGACGACGAGGTCGAGGTCTCCGACGAGATCCTGCGCTCGATCGTGACCGAGTACACCCGCGAAGCGGGCGTGCGCAACCTCGAGCGCGAGCTCGGAACCATGCTCCGCAAGACCGCGACGAGGGTCGCCTCGGCCCAGGTCGAGCCTCCCGTCACGATCGACCTCGACCTGGTGCGTGACGCCCTCGGGCGCCAGAAGCACTGGCAGGAGGCGGCCGAGCGCACGGCGGTTCCCGGCGTGGCCACGGGCCTCGCGGTCACGGGCACCGGCGGCGACGTGCTGTTCATCGAGGCCACGGGCATGAAGGGCAAGGACGGTCTCGTGCTCACCGGCCAGCTCGGCGACGTGATGAAGGAGTCCACGCGGATCGCGCTCTCCTACGTGCGCGGACACGCGGAGGAGCTCGGGATCGACCCCGAGTCCTTCGAGGACAAGGAGTTCCACGTCCACGTGCCGGCGGGAGCGATCCCCAAGGACGGCCCGAGTGCCGGCGTCACGATGGTCACCGCGCTCGCTTCGCTCATGAGCGGGCGGCCGGTGAAGCACACGGTGGGCATGACCGGCGAGGTCACGCTGCAGGGCCGGGTGCTCCCCATCGGCGGCTTCAAGCAGAAGGCGCTGGCCGCGCACGCGGCGGGGCTCACGGACGTGATCCTGCCCGAGCGCAACCGCGGTGACCTCGACGACGTGCCCGAGGAGGTCCGCGAGCAGATGACCTTCCACCCGGTGATGACGGTCGGCGAGGTTCTCGAGCTGGCCCTCGAGCCGGTCCGCCGGCCCGCCGCCGATGTCGCGCTGCCGTAGCTGCGCGCCGGTTCCCGAGGAGGTTCGCCGTGCGGCGGGCCTCCTCGAGCGGCGCTGGCTGCTCTCCGTCCTCTACGCGGCGCTAGCCGGCGCCATGCGCTTCGGCGAGTTCCGCGAGGCGGTGCAGGGCATCCCTCCCAGGACGCTCGCCCAGCGCCTCGGCGAGCTCGAGCAGGCCGGGCTCGTGGAGCGCCGGCTCATCCCGGCGAGCCCGCCGTTCGCGGAGTACCGCCTCACCGAGGAGGGCCAGGCGCTCGCCCCGCTGGTGGAGGCCCTCAGCGGGTGGTCGCGGCGGCGCTCGTTGGTGGCCGCCGCCGGCTGAGCCTCGGTCAGGATCGCGGACGCAGCAGCAGCAGCGCGCCGACGAGGAGCACGGCGAGGAAGCCGCCGAGGATCGCGTAGGCGTCGAGCTGGGGGATCGAGAAGAAGGTCGGCCCGAACTCGTTGACGCGTGAGAGCTGCTCGGCCCGGAAGTCGCGGACGCGAGCGGCCGTCTCGGGGCCGAGCGCCGAGAGGGCCGACAGGTTGACTCCGCTCTCGGCGTCGATCTCGCCGGCGATGCGGGCCTTCATGTCCACCGCGGTGCCGAGGCTCGCGAACGTCCACTGGCCGAAGGCGAGGCCGGAGAGCTTGGCTACGACAGGATGCATGGCGGCCACCGGCACGAGCGCGCCGGTGAACAGCAGCTGCGGGATCAGCGTGAGGGGGATCACGCTCGTGGCCTGGTCCTCGCTCGTGGCCGCGGCGGACACGAGCAGGCCCATGGCGATGGCCACCCAGCTCGTGAGCGTGAGCACTCCGTACATCACCGCGATCGTCGCGCGCGGCTCGTCGGGGGGGATGAGGGCGAAGATGATCCCGCAGAGCAGCGCCATCTGCACGGCCGCGAGGGCGAAGAGGACCACTAGCTTCGAGGCCAGGTAGGAGAGGCGGCGCACGCCGATGGCCCCTTCGCGGTCGAGCACGCTGCGCTCCTTGACCACCTCCCGTGCGGCGTCGATCGATCCGAGCCAGACCGCGGCGGTCACGAGCGCGAAGAGGAGCTCGACGCTTTTCTGAGGATCGCCCCCCGGAGGGCGGTTGAGGATTCCGCTCTCGAACACCGACACGATGGCCACCGCGATGATCGGCACCTGGCCCACGAGCAGGAGGAAGTTGCGGCGGTCGCGGGCGAAGAGGCGTGCGTAGCGCCCGGAGAGCACCACGGCCTGGGCGAGGGCGCCGCGGCGGCGGCCGGAGCGAGGGGGCGGTGAGGCCTCGAGACGAGCCGTGGCGCTCCCGCCGTTTCCCTCGACGTTCGGCTCGCCGGTTTCACCCTGGGCGGCTCCCTGCCGGCGCCAGCGGTGCGCCGGGCGGCGGTCGAGGGCGGCGTAGATGTCGTCGTAGGAGCTCACCCCGAAGAACGCCGTGGCCCGCCCGGGGGGGCCGTAGTAGGCGAGGTGGCCGCCGTGGCCGATCACCGCGAGCTTGTCGCACACCGACAGGCTCTTGGTGGCGTGGGTGGCCACCACGATGGTGCGAGGGCCCGTGGCCAGGCCGCGCAGGAGAGCCATCATCCGCGACTCGATGCCCGGGTCGAGCCCGGTGGTGGGCTCGTCGAGGAAGAGGAGGCTCGGGCGGCTGAGCAGCTCGATGCCCACGCCCACCCGCTTGCGCTCGCCGCCCGACAGCGACTCGATGCGGATCCTGGCCCGCTTCTCGAGCTCCATGTCGCGCAGCGCCTGCGCCACGGCCGCGTCCATCTCGGCCCGGCTCGTCCCGGCTGGCATCCGCAGCCGCGCGGCGTAGCGCAGCGCCTCGGCCACGCTCAGGCGCTCGTGCACGATCTCGTTCTGGGGCAGGTAGCCGATGTCTCGGCGCAGGGAGGAGACCGGCCGGCCGTCCACCAGCACCGCCCCCGAGGAGGGCCGCGTTATGCCCGCGAGGGCGCGCAGCAGCGTCGTCTTCCCCGAGCCGCTCGATCCCACGAGGGCTATGAGCTCCCCCGGCTCGAGGCTCAGTGAGGTCTTCGCGAGGATCTGTCGGCGGGTCTGGTCGCGGACCAGGAAGCTCGGACCCACGAACGAGACCCTCAGAGGGCCGGTGCCCACCCGCACCGAGACGTCGCGGGCCTCGAGCCGCGGCGGAGCGGGCGCGGCGGAGGTGGCACCGGACTCGAGCACGCTGCCCGACACTATGGCGAGGCGGGCCTCGGTCCGACGCATCTCCAGAGGCAGGCGGCGCGGGAGTCCATCCTGTTAAGCAGGCGCAACTCCCGCGGCGGGGAGCGGTTCCGAGGCTGCCACCGACCAAGGAGCAACCCGTCATGAAGAAGGGCATCCGCTTCACCACCACCCTCAGCGGGGTGGTGCTTCTGCTGGCCGTCTGTGCGACGGCGGCGATCGCTCAGGTCATCTCGGGCACGTCTCGAGGGGACCGCATCGTGGGAACATCCGACGGGGACGAGATCTCCTCGCGCGGGGGCAACGACCGGGTGACCGCCCGAGGCGGCGACGACCGCGTCCTCGCCGGACCGGGCGCGGATCGCGTCCGCGGCGGCGATGGCGACGACTCCATCGCCGGAGAGCGCGGTCCCGACCGCCTGTTCGGCAACTCTGGCAACGACACGATTCGCGGCCAGGCCGGCAACGACTTCATCGTCGGCAACGCGGGCAACGATGTGCTCGAGGGCGACGTACCGAACGCCGGCGACCGGACGAGCTACGACCGCATCTTCGCGGGCGCAGGCGACGATCAGGTGCCCGGCGGGGACTCCCGCGATCGCCTGCACGGGGGCGAGGGAGCCGACCGCATCCAGGCGGGCGGCGGGCGTGACCTCGTGTCCGGGGGGGCCGGCGACGACGTGTCGCGCGGCGGTGCGGGCAACGACCGCATCTTCGCCAACCTGGGCGTCGACGAGACGTTCGGCGGCGACGGAGACGACGACCTCTGGGCCCTGGCCCGCGGGGACGTGAGTGGGGCCGGCGATACGACCGGCGACACCCTGCACGGTGAGGAGGGAGACGACACCTTCCACCTACGGGACGGCGAGGTGGACCGGGTCGACTGCGGCGGCGGCACTGACGTGGCCCTGCTCGACGCGGTCGACGTGATCGTCGACGCCTCTCCGGCCAACCAGAACGGCTCGTGCGAGCGAGTCGAGCGCCGGGACCCGAGCGCTCGCGAGGACGCTCCGGAGAACGCCCAGCAGTCGCCGGCCGAGGACCGCAAGCAGAGCGAGCGGTTCTGCGAGATCGGGGTCGGTTTCCGGCGGGCGCGAGGCGCTCGCCGGACACCCCTTCGTCCGTCGGCGGGCGGCCCCCCGCGCGGGTATCTAGCTCGCGACGGCCTCGTAGCGCTCGTAGAGTCCGCGCACGACCTCTCGGGCCTGCTCGTGGCGCGCGGCCGAGGCGGCGGAGCGCTCGGGGCCCTCCCACGCCGAGGGGTCGCTCAGCTCCTCCTCGAGGGCTGCCAGGGCCGCCTCGGCCTCGGCGATCTCGCGCTCGAGGCGCTCGGCGTTGCGCCGAGCGTTCTTCGACCGGGGGCGCGCGTCGGCCCCCGCCGAGCCCTCCGAGCGGGGGGCCACCTCGCTCGACGCACTCTGCGCGGGGCTCGGGCCGTTGCCCGCACGCGCGGATGCCCCGTTCTTCCCGCCGGAGCCGTTCTTGCGAGCGCCGCCCCTCTTTGCCCCGCTGCCGCCGCTCGACGCGCGCCCCGCTCGCTCGCGCTCTTCCCGAAGTCGCAGGTACTCGGCCCAGCCGCCCTCGTAGGAGCGCAGGGTGCCGTCCTCCACGGCCACGGTGCGAGTGCCGACCGCGTCGAGGAGAGCGCGGTCGTGGGTCACTAGAAGCACGGCGCCCTGGTAGCCGCGGAGCGCCTCCTCGAGCGCCTCGCGGCTCTCGAGGTCGAGGTGGTTGGTGGGCTCGTCGAGCACGAGCACGTTGGCTCCCGAGTGCATGAGCACCGCCAGCGAGAGCCTCCGGCGCTCGCCGCCGGAGAGGCCGGCCACCGGCTTCTCGGCCTCGGCCCCCGAGAAGAGGAACTGCCCGAGCAGGGCGCGGGTCCTGTTCGGGGTGAGTCCGGTGGCGCGCCCCGCCGCCTCGAGCACGCTGCCGGTCTCGTCGAGCTCCTCGGCGTGCTGCGAGAGCAGCCCGAGCTCCACGTTGTGGCCGCGGCGGAGCTTGCCGCGCTCGAGCGGCGCTCCGCCGGCCAGGGTGTGCAGGAGCGTGGTCTTGCCGGTGCCGTTCGGCCCCACCAGCGACACGTGCTCCCCGCGCTCGAGCCAGAGCTCCGCGTCGCTCAGCAGCGTGCGGCCCGCCACCCCGATCTGGCCGCCCTCGAGCTCGAACACCACGCGGCCGCTGCGCCCCGGCGGCTTGAAGGCGAAGCCGAGGGACTTCTCCGCTCGGGGTGCGGCGTCAGGGCGCTCCATCTTCTCGAGGTGCTTGACTCGCGACTGGGCCTGCCGGGCCCGGGTGCCGGCGCGAAAGCGCGTCACGAAGCGCTCGAGGCGCTCGATCTCCGCCTGCTGGCGCGCGGAGGCGCGGCCGGCGGCGAGATCCCGCGCGGCCTGCTCCTTCCGCCAGGCGTGCCAGGAGCCGGCGAAGAACCGCGCCCGGCCGCGCTCGAGCTCGAGCACCGCTGTGCCCACCGCCTCGAGGAACCAGCGGTCGTGGGCCACGAGCACCACGGCGGCGTCGAGGGACACGAGCTTCTTCTCGAGCCATTCGAGGGAGGCGATGTCCAGGTGGTTGGTGGGCTCGTCGAGGAGGAGGAGATCCGGCTCTCCGGCGAGCACGCGTCCGAGCGACGCCCGGGTGAGCTCGCCGCCCGAGAAGGTGGCGAGCGCGCGATCGAGGTCGTCGTCCCCGAAGCCGAGCCCGCGGAGGGAGGCGAGCGCGCGTTCGCGCCAGGCGTAGCCGCCGGCCTGGTCGAGCGTGCCCTGCGCGTTCGAGTAGGCCACCAGGGTGGCCTGGTCGTGCGCGCCGTCGGCCATGGCCTGCTCGAGCTCGGCGAGGCGGGCCTCGACGGCGAGGAGGTCCTCGCGGCCCGACAGGGCGTAGTCGCGGAGCGTGAGGTCGCGCTCACGCGGAGGCCGCTGATCGTGCAGGGCTACGCGGATTCCCTTGCCGAGCACGAGCTCCCCGCCGTCGATCGAGCTCTGTCCGGCCAACATGCGCAACAGCGTGGTCTTGCCCGAGCCGTTTCGGCCCGAGAGGGTCAGCCGGTCACGGGCCTCCAGCTTGAACGAGACGTCACGGAAGAGGGGCTCGCCGGCCATGTCCTTGGCAAGGGCGGATGCGATGGCGATGGCCATCACCCGATCTTAGGTTCGGTGGCCGGAGGCGCCGGCTCTCAACCCCCCACTCGCACGACCGTGCGCCCGCGCACGCCGCCGGTGAGGATACGGTCGAGCACCTCCTCGACGCCCTCCAGCGAGACCTCCTCGATCATGTCCTCGAGCCCGCGCGGGCGAAGGTCGCCGCCGAGCCGCTCCCACACGGCGCGGCGCAGCTCGATGGGCGTCGCGACCGAGTCCACCCCGAGTACCGAGACGCCGCGAAGGATGAACGGCAGGATGGTGGCCTTCAGGGCGACCCCACCCGTGAGCCCACTCACCGCGGCCACGCCGCCGTAGCGCAGGGTGCGCATGATGTAGGCGAGGGCGGGGCCTCCTACGGGATCCACCGCCCCGGCCCAGCGCTCCTTCTCGAGCGGGCGGTCCGACTCGGCCGTGACCTCCTCGCGGGACACCACCTCGGAGGCTCCGAGGCCGCGGAGGTAGTCGTGCTCGCTCTCCTTGCCGGTGGCACCTGAGACCTCGTAGCCGCGCTCGGCGAGGATGCCCACCGCCACCGAGCCCACGCCGCCGGTGGCGCCCGTGACGAGCACGGGGCCCTGGTCGGGGGCGAGGCCCCGCTCCTCGAGAAGGTGGACCGAGAGGGCCGCGGTGTAGCCGGCGGTCCCGAGGGCCATGGCCTCACGGGCGTCGAGGCCCTCGGGCATCGGCACGACCCAGTCGGCCGGCACGCGGGCGTACTCGGCGTAGCCCCCGTGGCGGGCCACGCCGATCTCGTAGCCGTGAGCGAGCACCTGCTGGCCCTCCGAGACGCCGGGGGCCGAGCTCTCCACCACCTCGCCGGCCAGGTCGATGCCCGGCACGAGCGGCGAGATCTGGGCCACCTGGCCCTTGGCCGTCGTGGCCAGGGCGTCCTTGAAGTTCACGCTCGAGAAGGCCACCCGCACGGTGACCTCGCCTTCGGGGAGCGCGTCGGGCTCGAGGGTGGACAGCTCGCGGACGACCTCGTCGTCGCCCCGCTTCTCGGCGATCAGGGCTCGAAAGGAGTTCATGGCACGCTCCGGCGTCGAAGGGACACCGACATTATCCCCGCGCGGATCGGGCCGATACCTTCAGCGTCGTGGCCGAGCGCTTGGGACCGGGCTTCAACATGGACGACCGGCGGCGCTCCCGGCGCGAGGAGTCGCGGCGGCGGCTGACGCGCCAGCGGTGGCTCGCGGCCGGGATGCTCGGGGTGGGCGTGCTCCTCGTGCTCGGGGTCGCCTTCGCGGGTCTCGACCGGGTCGGCGGCGCCGACGGAAGGTCGGGCGCGGGCGGATCGACCTCGCCTGAGGCCAGACGGCCGAAGCCGCCGCCTCCGCCCGAGCTCCCGCGTGGGGGGATCGAGATCCTCCCTCGGTACCGGGTGGTGGGCTTCTACGGAGCGCCCCAGGCCGACGAGCTCGGGATCCTCGGCATCGGACCACCCGGAAAGGTGGGAACCAAGCTGCTGCGTCAGGCGCGCGAGTACCGCAAGGGCGGCAAGCCGATCATGCCCGCCTTCGAACTGTTGGCCACCATCGCCTCGGGAGCCCCCGGCGAGGACGGGAAGTACCGCTTCCGCCAGAAGGCCGCCGTGATCGACCGCTACCTCAAGGCGGCGCGCAAGGCCAAGGCGATACTTGTCCTCGACATCCAGCCCGGCCGCGCCGACTTCATGGAGGAGGTCCGCCACTACCGCCGCTGGCTGGAGGAGCCCGACGTGTCGTTGGCCCTCGACCCCGAGTGGAGCATGAAGGCGGGTCAGCTC
>JBPCRE010000265.1:0-6457 GCA_050997195.1 Thermoleophilaceae bacterium | reverse complement strand
CACCTGGTGGATGAGGATCTTCGCGTTCGGCAGGGCCATGCGCTTGCCCTCGGCCCCTCCGGTGAGCAGCAGCGCCCCCATGGACATGGCGATGCCCACGCAGATGGTGGACACGTCCGGCTTGATGAACTGCATCGTGTCGTAGATCGCGAGGCCGGCGTAGACCGAGCCGCCCGGCGAGTTCACGTACAGGGAGATGTCCTTGTCCGGATCCTCGGACTCGAGGTGCAGCAGCTGGGCGACGATCAGGTTCGCGATGTCGTCGGTGACCGGCGTGCCGAGGAACACGATCCGCTCGTTGAGCAGCCGGGAGTAGATGTCGAAGGCGCGCTCTCCGCGAGAGGTCTGCTCGACGACCATGGGGACAAGGGGGCTCATGGCTCTCGCTTCATTAGGCGTGACGGGTGCGATTCCTCCACCGGCGCGCCGCTCCGGCGACCGAGAGGCCACCATAGCAACGGGCCGGGTGTGGCTCCGGAGGTCCCCGCTCGCACCGCCGGGCGAGGCAAGAGCCGATCGGAGGGCGCCCGCACCGCCGCGAGGGAGAGGCCGATGAGCCGAGGGCGGCGGGCTCCCACGGCGGTGCGTGCGCGGGTCAGGACCCCGGCGTCCAGATCTCTGTCGCACCCGCGGGCCGCTCTTCCTGCTCTTCCTTATCCGGAGTCCAGAGCTCCTCGCGCGCCTCGCGCTCCTCGGCCGCCTCGGGCTCCGTCGGCGTCGCGTGCTCCACGAGGAGGTCGACCGCCTTTCGCAGGCGAACGTCCTCGCGCAGTGCGTCGTCCCGTCCCTCGGTCTTGGCCTGCTCGAGGGTCTCCCGGAGCTCCTGGTCGCTCGGCGGATCGTGGTCGTGGGCTCGCGCATGCGCGTCGGCTGAGGAGCGGATCGAGTCGAGCAGCTCCTCGTCCGAGGCCTCGATGCCCTCGGCCTCGGCCACGGCGGCGATCACGGCCTCGCGGGAGAGGGAGCTCTCGGCCTCGGGCTCGGCCGCCTCAGCGACCTCCTCCTCGGTCTTGCCGGTGGCCTCGAGGTAGCGGGCGGGGTCGATGCCCTGGGCACGGAAGCGCCGAGCGGTCTCATGCCAGATCTCGTGGGCCTTCGAGTGGATCAGGTCGTGGGGCAGATCGAGCGTGGCCTCGGCCACGGCCGCGTCCACCACCGCCGCGCGGTACTCGACCTCGACCGACTGCTCGAGCTGCTCGCGCAGCCGCGACTCGATGTCCTGACGGAGCTCCTCGACGGAGTCGAAGCCGCCCGCCTCCGCCGCGAAGTCCTCGTCGAGCTCGGGCAGGCGCTTCGCCTTGACCTCCTTGACCGTCACGTCGAAGACCGCCTCGCGGCCGGCCAGCGCCTCGGCACCGTAGGCCTCGGGGAAGGTCACGCGCACCTCGCGCTGCTCACCCCCGCGCGCCCCGACGATCTGCTCCTCGAAGCCGGGAATCAGGCGGCCCGAGCCGAGCTCGAGCATGTTGCCTCTCGCTTCGCCTCCCTCGAAGGGCTCACCGTCGATGCGGCCCTGGAACTCGAGCACCGTGAAGTCGCCGTTCTGCGCGGGGCGGTCGACGTTCTCGAGCGCGGCCGCGGAGTCGCGCAGGCTCTCGACCTCGGCGTCGATCTCCTCTACGGGAACCTCAGCGGCCCTTCGGGGCACCTCGAGGCCCCGATGGCGGCCGAGCTTGGCCTTGGGCAGCACGCCGACCTCGAACGAGAAGTCGAGGGGCTCGCCCCGCTCGGGCGGGTTCGGCATGTCGAGCTTCGGCTCACCGATCGGAGCGACACGCGTGTGGTTGACCGCCTGCTCGTACCAGGCGGGGAGCGCCGCCCTGATGGCCTCCTCCAGAACCGCGGCGCGGCCGAGGCGCTGGATGACCATGGCGGGTGGCACCTTGCCCTTGCGGAAGCCCGCGATCTTCATGTCGCCGGCGAGGGTGCTGGCCGCCTCGGCCACCTCGCGCTCCACCGCATTGGCCTCGACCCGCACCTCGACGCGCACGTGGGCGTCGTCGACGGGAGCGCGCGTGGCGGTGATCTCGGCGGCCATGAACCGCGCCACGATAGCGTGGACTCATGCCCTTGCCCCGACGGGCGCTCCGCCGTCGCGGCATCCCCGAGCGGCTGCTCGCGTGGCTCTACACCGGTCCACTCGGGCACCTCTACTCGGTGGTCGTCGATGTCGCCGTGCTCTTCGCGCGCCTCATCCTTGCGCGAGCGAGGCGGAGCGTCCCGCACGGACGGCGGCGCTGACGGCCCCCGCGCAGGCCTGACTCGCCCGGCGCGGGTCGCGGGCGCCCTACGGCTGGGGCGCGGGCCCCGTGGGCTCGGACTCGCGCGGCACCCCGGAGGCGCCGGCCTCCGGGGGCTTCGGCCGCGCCTCCGAGGGAGGGGTGGGCGAGGGCGCCGTCGTGGTCGAGCCCCCGCGAGGCGAGGCCTCCTCCGGCGTCGTCTGGGGCTGCTGCGGAGTGGCGCTCGGGGCGGTCTCCGTGCGCGTGGGACCCTCCGTCGGGGTCTCCCGGCTCGGTTGGTCGCTCGCCGCGGGCTCGTCTCCGCCTCCCTCCTGCCGGTCGCTCGAGGAGCCGCCGCCGAGGGTGGTGCGCCCGCTCTGCCCCGCAAGCGACTGTCCCACGATGAGCTCGGGGACGGTGAGCGCCACCCCGGCGATGAGGAAGGCCACCGCGGCGGTCACCAGCGCGAGGCGCACGTTCAGGCGTCGCCGGCGATAGACCGTGGGCCGCGGGACCGGCCTCTCGGCCGCTCCGGCACCGTTCGGGGGGTAGTGGCCGGACCCGTTGGACGTCGTCCGGAGCGCGGGCTCCTGGCCGAGGGCCGGCTCACCCCCGGAGCCGGAGTAAGGGTCCCCCAGCTGAGCACGCCGAGCGCCCACGCCCGCGCGCTCCCCGGTCGCGCGTGAGGAGCTCGTGCGGCGGGCGCGAACCTGGGTGATGGTCGCAGCGGGCTTCTTCAGCGCTTCGCTGAGGAGGGTCACGAGCGCCGGGGTGAGCGCAGCGCTGAACACCGTGCCCGACTCCCAGAAGAAGGAGGTCAGAAGCGCGGCCGAGGCCGAGGCCACGCTCGCGATGATCAGGGTCTGGACGGAGATGCCGTGGCTGCCGTGCATCCCCGCCAGGGTAGCCAGGCCACGCGCCCGGCCCAACCCGCGCCCGGCGCCCTACTCGGTGAGGCGTCCGGCCGTTTCGAGCTCCCGCTCGCCCGCGAGGGCCAGGACCTCCTCGGAGGTCTCCGGGATGTCCGCGCGCTCGACCTCGCCGTCGGACGTGTAGAGGAGGGAGACCTTGAGCTCGGGGTCCTCGTCGGGGAAGTCGGAGCGGTTGTGGGCACCGCGCGTCTCGCGCCGCTCGAGGGCACCGGCGACGGTGGCCCGTGAGGCGAGCAGCATGGAGCGCAGGTCGTAGGCGTGCACGAGGTCGTCGAAGCCCGCGATGTCCGGCCGGATCTCCACCTCGCGCCCGCGCTCGGCGATCTCGTCGAGCTTGCGGGCACCCTCCTCGAGCCCCTCGGCGCTGCGGATCACGCTCGCGTGCTCCCACATCGTGTCGCGCAGGGAGCGCTGGATCGAGCGTGGGAACTCCTGGCCGCGGCGGTTCAGCATCTCGTCCACGTCCTCGCCCGCCTCCGCGATGGCGCGCGGGTCGCGGATCTGCGAGGTGATCGAGTCCGCGAACCGCGCAGCGCTCTCGGCGCCGATCCTGCCGAACACCACGCACTCGGCCAGGGAGTTGCCGCCGAGGCGGTTGGCACCGTGGAGTCCCGAGGAGCACTCCCCGACGGCAAAGAGGCCCTCGATGTCGGTCTGCTGGGTCTCGGGGTCCACGTAGATGCCGCCCATCGAATAGTGGGCCGTGGGCGCGACCTCCATGGGCTCCCGCGTGATGTCGAGCATGGCGAGGTCGATCATCTTGCGGTAGATCGACGGGAACTTCTCCATCACGTGCTCGCGCTCCATGTGGGAGACGTCGAGCCGCACCCCTCCGCGCTCGGTGCCACGACCCTGAGCGATCTCCGTGTAGTTGGCCAGCGCCACGCGGTCCCGGCTCGAGAGCTCCATGCGCTCCGCGTCGTAGTCCTCCATGAAGCGGCGCCCCTCGGAGTTGGTGAGCAGGCCGCCCTCCCCGCGGATGGCCTCGGACACGAGCTCGCCCGCGTGCTCCTCGGGGACGACCATGCCACTCGGGTGGAACTGCACGAGCTCCATGTCGCGGAGGCGGGCTCCCGCCCCGGAGGCGAGACGCATGGAGTCCCCGTTGTTCTCGTCGCGGCGCGCGGAGGAGCGTCGGAAGACCCGCGTGTGCCCGCCCGCGGCGAGGATCACCGCGTCGGCGAGGAACACGCAACGGTGGCCGTCCACCACGTCGAACCCGTAGGCGCCGAACACACGGCCGTCGTGGACGAGGAGGCTCGTGATGTACACGCGGTCGTTGAAGTCGATGCGCAGGCCGCTCGCGCGACGGACGAGCGTGCTCTGGATCTCGCGCCCGGTGTGGTCCCCGGCGTAGCAGGTGCGCTTGTAGGTGTGGGCGCCGAAGAAGCGCTGGACGAGCTCGCCCTCCTCGTCGCGCGCGAACTGCGCGCCGTAGGAGATCAGGTCGTCGAGGGCGTCGGGCGCCCGCCGGACGAGGGTCTCGACCATGCCCGGGTCGTTCAGCCAGTAGCCGTCCTTCAGCGTGTCGGCGGCGTGCTGCTGCCATGTGTCCTCAGGGTCGGTGGTGGCCTTGACGGCGTTGATGCCCCCGGCGGCCCAGATCGTGTGGGCGTCCTCGCGGCGGCGCTTTGCCACCACGAGCGTCTGCAGGCCCCGCTCGGCGAGGTGGATCGAGGCTCTCAGGCCGGCCGCGCCGGACCCGATGACCAGGACGTTGGTGATGAAGCGTTCGTCTTCTTCAGGCTCGGGCATCCGCGCTCCTTTGGCTGAGGGAGATACGCCCGGGAGGGGAGCCCCGGATGACCGCTACTCGTACATCACGACATCGGGCTTCGGGCGGAGCCGAAGGACGTCGCGGGGCTGCATCAGGTTGGTGTCCTCCTTGTAGAAGAGCTTGTACCCGATGCGGGTCCGCCGCTTGCCCCGAGTGAAGGCCTTGTACTTCTCGATCTTGATTCCCCGGTCGCCGAAGCCGTCGACGTTGCGGGTGAGCGCCACGCGGGGGCGGTTCTTCAGCTTGGCGCGGTTGGTGATCATGTCCTCGGTGAACTGATGCACGATGAGCAGCTTCTGGGGCAGGTTGCGCCGCTTCACGAGGTCGCTCAGGTAGGCGGACACCTGGTTGACCTTGGCCGCGTCGGTGGAGCCGATCTGCTTGCCCGGCAGCTGACCCGCCTTCATGCTCCACTCGGGATCGAGCGCGAGGGACACGTCGGGCTCCTCGAGCCAGCGGCGGTAGTGGCGGACCTCGTCCATGAAGTCGGAACGGCCGGGCTGGATGTCGAGCACGAGCAGCGCCTTGGCCTTGCGGGCGGCCTTGAGATAGCGATCGATCACGGCAGCCTTCTGGCGGAAGCGGTACTTGCCGTCCTCCCCGGGGGCCCCGGAGGCGATGGTGGCCAGCAGCTCGAAGGCGGGCATCACCGGCTTGCCGCCCCTGCGGTAGTCGCGCGCCTGTCGCAGCAGCTTCCTTCCCACCTTCCCCGGAGGGCCGATTCCGAGGACCCCGAGCTCGTCGGCCTGGGGCGCGCCGTAGAAGCCCACCACCCGGTAGCGGGGCAGGATCTCGATCCCCCCGCGGGGAAGCTCGGGCGGGGGCGGCGGCTTCGGCCGGCTGGCCGCCGGGGCGGCGACTCCCCCGCCCGTGGAGCCGGCACCGCCGCCGCCGCCGCCGACACCGTCGAAGCCCGCGAAGGCCACCCCGGCCACGAGTAGGGCTCCCACGCCGAGCATCCCCACCGCGAGCCGCCGCTGGCGAGAGAGGCGCTGGCGGGACTCCTCGCGACGCGAGCGCCGCCGCTCGTCCACGTTGAAGCCGGGTCCGAAGCGATCTGCCACGGCGCGCAACGGTATCGGCCCGGCCCGTCGGGGTACTGTCCACTTCCCTTCGACGCCGGGAGCGTGCCATGAACTCCTTTCGAGCCCTGATCGCCGAGAAGCGGGGCGACGACGAGGTCGTCCGCGAGCTGTCCACCCTCGAGCTCGACGCGCTCCCCGAGGGTGAGGTCACCGTGCGCGTGGCCTTCTCGAGCGTGAACTACAAGGACGCCCTGGCCACCACGGCCAAGGGGCAGGTGGCAGGCATCTCGCCGCTCGTGCCGGGCATCGATCTGGCCGGTGAGGTGGTGGAGAGCTCAGCCCCCGGCGTCTCGGAGGGCCAGCAGGTGCTCGCCCACGGCTACGAGATCGGCGTGGGCCGCCACGGGGGCTACGCCGAGTACGCCCGCGTGCCGGCCGACTGGGTCGTGCCGATGCCCGAGGGCCTCGACGCCCGTGAGGCCATGGCCCTCGGGACCGCCGGCT
>JBPCRE010000259.1:0-23012 GCA_050997195.1 Thermoleophilaceae bacterium | reverse complement strand
CCCTGCCGCGCCGACGTGACCCGGGTCGTGCCCGAAGAGCGCGCCTCGGTGGCCACGTTCCGCCTGCGCGAGGGCCGAGGCGGCCCATGCCGCGGCGACGCCAAGGTCCGCTTCACCGTGCGAGACGGAAAGATGACCGAGTGGCGACAGCTACCCGAAGCACCCCCACCGCGAGGGGAAACCGTCTGAGTGTTTCAAGGCAACGCCTCGGCTGAGGGCGACGGGAAGCGAGCTAAGTGGTGGCTGTGGGGGGGGGAGAATGCTCCGCACCGCCCCCCCCCACAGACGCCGCATAGCGACGCTTATCCGTCGTCCTCAGTTGAGGCGTTCGATGATCATGGCCATACCCTGGCCGCCGGCGGCACACATGGTCTCGATGCCGAACTGGCCGTCGTCGGCCTCGAGATCGTTCAGCAGGGTGGTCATGATGCGGGCGCCGGTCATGCCGAACGGGTGGCCGAGCGCGATGGCCCCGCCGTGGGGGTTCAGCTTGTCGTGGTCGATGCCCACCTCGTCGGCGATGGGAAGCACCTGGGCCGCAAAGGCCTCGTTCAGCTCGACCACGTCGATGTCCCCGATGCTCATGCCGGCGCGCTTCAGCACGGAGCGGATGGCCTCGATGGGGGCCACGCCCATGATCTCCGGCTCGAGGCCGCTGGTGGCCGAGGCCACGATGCGCGCCCGCGGCTTCAGGCCGAGCTCCCTGGCCCGCTCGTCGGACATGACGAGCACGGCGGCCGCGCCGTCGTTCAACGGGCAGGCGTTGCCGGCGGTCACCGTGCCGCCCTCCCGGAACACGGGCTTCAGCTGGCTGAGCTTCTCCACCGTGGTGCCGGCGCGCGGGCCGTCGTCCTTGTCGAAGGTCCCCCCGTCGGGCAGCTCGACGGGCACGATCTCGCGGTCGAAGAAGCCAGAGTCGCGAGCCTCGACGGCACGGTCCTGGGAGCGCTTCGCGTAGGCGTCCTGATCCTCGCGCGAGACCCCCCAGCGCTCGGCCACGTTCTCGGCGGTGTTGCCCATGGGGATGTACGCCCAGGTGCGTCCGCCCTCGCCGTTCAGCTTCTCGTTCTGGGTCTCGGGCTGCACGGCCTCGGAGTGTTGGGCCACGCGCGACACGCACTCGACGCCCGCGGCGACGAAGGTGTGGCCCTCGCCGACGCGCACGGAGTAGGCCGCCTCGCGGATGGCCTGGAGGCTGGAGGCGCAGTAGCGGTGCACGGTGTGGCCGGGCACGCTGTCCGGGAGCCCGGAGAGCAGCACGAGGATCCGTCCGATGTTGTGGGCCTGCTCGCCCATGGGCTGGCCGCACCCGCACATGAGGTCCTCGATCGAGGCCGGATCGACCTCGGGGTTGCGGGCGAGCAGGGCGTCGACCACGTAGGCCCCGAGATCGTCGGGGCGGACCCCGGTGAGCGAACCCTTGAAGGCGCGTCCGATGGGGCTTCGAACGGCATCGACGATCACGGCTTCGGGCATGGCGATCTCCTGACGTGGAAGGGAGCGCGAGGGCGGACGGCGCCGATATTGACTCGCGAGTCAACGATCTTAGGCGGAGCCCCTCAGGCGGAAATGATGAGGGTGGCCCCGGCCGATTCGCTACGGCACGACCATGAGCTTCCGGTAGGGGAAGCCGGCCTGGCGCTCCCACATCTCGCCCACCCGCTCGAGCGGGTAGCTCTCGTGCTCCATGGTCAGCCGGCCCGCGGCGGCATGCTCGACCATCTGCTCGTCGGCGGCGGCTCGCACCTCGCGCGGCGCCACCTGGCTCGTGTGCCCGAGGATGGAGAGCATCTTCCCGCGCACCGAGCTCGAGGCGATGGTGGCCTCGGCGCCGGCCGACTGGCCGATCTGCACTAGGCGCCCGAAGCGGGCGGAGGCTTCGGCGGCGGCCACCGCGGGCGGGCCCCAGAGCGGGTCCACGGTCACGTCGATCTCGCCCTCGGCGGCCTCGCGGAAGGCGGCGGCGAGGTCACCGCCCCGCGAGAGGTCCACGGTGGCGTCGGCGCCGAGGCGCCGGGCGCGCTCGAGCCCGTCCCGGTCGCGGGCCGCGGCCACCACCCGGCCGGCGCCGAGCAGCTTCGCGGCCTGCACGGCGATGGTGCCGAGCGCGCCCGAGGCACCGAGCACGAGCACGGTCTCTCCCTCCTTAAGCTTCGCGCGCCACTCGAGCGCGAGCCAGGCGGCAAGCCCGGCGATGCCGAAGCAGGACGCGAGCTCCGCGTCGATCCCGTCGGGGACCGGGAAGAGCTCCTCCTCGGCGCAGGCCGCGCGCTCGGCCATGGCGCCCTCGGTTCCTCCGAGGCCGCCGGGCGTGGTGAAGTACACGCGAGAGCCCGAGGCGAGGCCCTCGGCCTCGATCACCCGACCGACCCCGTCCTTGCCTGGCGTGTAGGGCGTCTGCGGAGCGCCCGTGTGGAAGCTCCCGGTGGCGATGGCGAGGTCGATGGGGTTGACCGTCGCGGCGAGCACCTCGAGGAGCGCCCGCCCGCTGCCGCCCTTCGGCTCGGCGGCCTCTCCGGACGCGGGAGGCCTTCCGATCTCGGAGACGAGCGCCGCGCGCATCAGGCGGGCCGAGCGAGGCTCACGGCGAAGAGCTCGTCCTCGTCGGTGAACAGGGCGTCGAGGGCCAGGCCGGCGCTCTCGAGCTCGGCCGAGAGCCCCTCGCGGGTGAACTTGGTGGATATCTCGGTGCGCATCTCCTCCCCGTCCTCGAAGCTGACCTCGAGGCCGGCGCCGGGGATGCGGACCTCCTGGCGGCCCCGTGCCTTCAGGCGCATCTCGATCCGCGAGGCCTCGGAGTCGAAGAACGCACGGTGCTCGAAGGCCTCCAGCCGAAAGTCGGCGCCGAGGCTCTCGTTGATCACCCGCAGGACGTTGCGGTTGAACTCGGCGGTCACCCCGGCGGCGTCGTTGTAGGCGGCCTCGAGCATGGCTGGCTCCTTGCGCAGATCGGTGCCGAGCAGGAGGCGGTCACCTGGCCCGAGGCGGGCGCGCAGGGCGGCCAGGAAGCGGGCGCGCTCGTCGGGGTGCAGGTTCCCGAGCGTGCCCCCGAGCAGGGCGAACAGCCGACGCTCGCCCGGGGGGAGGTGCACGAGGTGGCGCTCGAAGTCCCCGACCAGGCCGTGCACCCGAAGGCCGGGGTAGAGCTCGGTGAGCTCGAGGGCCGAGCGCTCGACCGGAGCGGTCGAGACGTCCACCGGCAGGTAGCGGTGCAGTACGCCCGCCCCGGCCATGGCGTACAGGAGCGCCCGCGTCTTCGAGGCCGAGCCCGAACCGAGCTCCACGAGCTCGCGCGCCTCAGAGAGGTCGATGATGGTGGGCGCGTAGCGGTTGAGGATGGCCCGCTCACAGCGCGTGGGGTAGTACTCGGGCTGCTCGGTGATGCGGTCGAACAGCTCCGAGCCGCGCTCGTCGTAGAAGTACTTGGGGGGAAGCTCCTTGAGCGGTCGGGTGAGCCCGGCCTCCACGTCCTCGGCGAGTGAGCCGAGGCCGCCGCCCTCCTCCAGGAAGGAGTCGATCCGGACCTCGGGAGCGGCCAGCGAATTCACCATCGTGCTCAGCCGTCCGCCGCGCAGCGGAAGCCCACGAAGATCTGCCGGCGCTCGGGCAGGTCCCACGAGCGAAACATCGCGTCGATCGTTCGCCCGCGCGTGGCCCACGAGCCGCCGCGGACCACGCGATAGCCCTTGCCGAACTGCGCCTGCGAGTACTCGGGGTAGGGGTGGGCACGAAAGCCGGGGTAGGGCTGGAGCTCGGACGCCGTCCACTCCCACGCGTCCCCGATCAGGCCAAGCACCCCGAGGGGAGAGGCACCCTCCGGGCACGCGTCGACCGCCGCGGGACCGAGCGGAAGCTGGTCGAGGGTGGCGCGCTCGGGCGTCGGCTCGTCGTGGCCCCACGGGTAGCGGCGCTTCTCCCCGGTCTGTGGGTCCCACGAGGCCACCATCTCCCACTCGGCCTCGGTGGGCAGGCGCTTGCCGTGGGCGCGGGCGTAGGCGTCGGCCTCATGCCACGAGAGGTGCATCACGGGAAGCTCGGGGCGCAGCGGCTCCTCCTCGCGGTCGAAGGCACGCACGAGCCCTCTCGGGTTCCAGTAGCGCGGGCGCTGGATGCCCTCCGAGCACCGCCAGGCCCAGCCGGCCTCGGTCCACCACTCGCGCCGCTCGTAGCCCCCGTCGCGCACCCAGGCGAGGAAGGCCGCGCCGGTCACGAGCGTGCGGTCGATCTCGAAGGGCTGGATCTCCACCTCGTGCCGGGGGCGCTCGTTGTCGTAGGCGAAGCCCTCGGACCCTGCCCCCATCGGGAAGGTGCCGCCCTCTACGTGAACCATGTCGGGCCCCTGCGCACGCTGTCCGTCGGTCCCCCCGCCGTTCAGGGCGGGGCGATCCGGGCGGAACACGCCGGGCGCCGCGATCTGGAGGGTCTGCATCATGGTCTCGTTGTGCTGATGCTCGTGACGGAGCACGAGCTCCCACACGAGGCCTCTGTGGTTCAGAGGGTCGGCCGGGTCTTCGAGGTCGGCGTCGGCCAGCGCTTCGAGGGCACCGTCACCCACCTCGGCCAGGTACTCGCGGGCCTCCGTATGGCGAAGGTAGGGGAGATCGCCGCGCTCGGCTCGGGGCGTCTCCTCCGCGTCGTAGACCTCGAGCAGCTCGGGCCGGAGCGCCGGGCGACCCGTGGCTCGGGAGACCCACAGGTCCTCGAACGCGGCGATGTGGCCGAGATCCCAGGCCAGGGGGCTCATCAGCGGGTCGTGCACGCGGTCGAGGTCTTCGTCGCGCACGTGGTCGACGAGCTCCAACGTCCGCTCGCGCGCCTCGATCAGGCCCGCACGGAGCCCTCGTTCGGGCAACGCGTCGGCCCCTCCACGGGGCAGTGTTTCGAACATGGGGCGGGGCACGGGGGGAGCTCACCGAGAAACTAACACGGCGCCCTGCGCGTATCGCCGCGCTGGCCCCCAAGCGTGGACGACCCTGGCTCCTGTAGCTTTGGCGCGGGATGAGGTTCATGCGCCTGGGATGGGGGGAGCTGGTCGGGCTCACGGCGAGCTTCGCGCTCTTTCTCTCGCTCTTCCTCGAGTGGTTCCACACCGACACCTCGAACCGCAACTCGCGCATCGCGGGCACGCGCAGCAACCGCGAGACCATCGACGCCTTCGTGGCCTTCGACTACTTCGAGTATGTGCTCATGGCGGCCTGCCTGGCCCCGATCGTGCTCGCCTACATCGTGATGCGTGGACACACCCTCACCTGGGACCGCGGTGAGGTGACCGCCATCGTGGGCCTCACCGCGCTCGTGCTCATCCTCTTCAACGGGGTGATCGGCGGAAAGCCCGACGACGCGGTGAGCACCACCCTCTCGATCGGCTACTACCTCGCGCTCATCGCCTCCTTCGGGATCTTCGCGGCCGGAGCGATCCGCATGCTCGAGAAGGGGCCCGGGAACAAGCCCCCGGGTGTATGAGCGCCGCCGAAGACGAACCGGTGGCGAGCTCCGTGGGCCCGTTGCCCGACCGCGACCTGGCCCTCGAGCTCGTGCGGGTGACCGAGTCGGCGGCGCTCGCCTCGTCGCGCTGGGTGGGCCTCGGAGACAAGGAGGCCGCCGATCGGGCCGCCGTGGACGCCATGCGGGTCATGCTCGACACCGTGGGCATGGACGGCACGGTGGTGATCGGCGAGGGGGAGAAGGACGAGGCGCCCATGCTCTTCAACGGCGAGCGGATCGGCAACGGTTCACCGCCCGAGGTGGACATCGCCGTGGACCCGCTCGAGGGCACGACGCTCACCGCAAGAGGCTTCCCGAACGCGCTGTCGGTCATCGCCCTGGCCGAGCGCGGGACCATGTTCGACCCGGGTCCGTGTGTGTACATGAAGAAGATGGCCGCCTCGAACGACCTGGCCCACCTTCTCGACCTGGACCGCCCGCTCGGGGAGACCCTGCGCCTCATCGCCGAGGAGAAGGGTGGAGACGTGCGCGACGTCGTAGTGATGGTGCTCGACCGCCCGCGCCACGAGGAGGGCGTGCGCGAGATCCGCGAGGCCGGAGCCCGCGTCCGCTTCATCACCGACGGCGACGTGGCGGGATCGGTGCTCGCCGTGACCGACAACTCCCCGGTGGACCTCCTGTGGGGCATCGGCGGCACCCCGGAGGGAGTGATCTCCGCCGCGGCCATCAAGTGCATCGGCGGGCAGATCGTGGCGCGCCTGTGCCCTCGCGACGAGGTGGAGCGACGTGCGGCCCTCGACGCCGGCTACGACCTCGACGAGATCCTCGACCGCGACCGCCTCGTGGCCGGCGACGACGTGTTCTTCGCCGCCTCGGGAGTGACCGACGGCGACGTGCTCCAGGGCGTGCGCGTCGGCGGCGCGGGCGGCGGGGGAGCGACCACGGAGTCCCTGGTCACGCGGTCGCGTTCGGGGACCGTGCGACGGGTGCATGCCACGCACGATCGCTCGAAGCTGCGGTGGTTGAGCGGGGAGCGGTACGGGTAGGTCCGGTCGCCTCGGACGGGCGATCTTGCGCTCGTTACGGCCCGGAGCGCCGATGGTGCATCCACAGTGCTACATTGTGACGCACAATGGCTTCCACGGTGGGTGTCCGAGAGCTGCGACAGAACCTCAGTCGCTACCTCGAGCAGGTCAAGCTGGGCGAGGCGTTCGTAGTCACCGAGCGGGGCCGCGAGGTCGCCCGGCTCCTCCCCTCCGGACCTGGCGTCGATCCCTACGCTCGGCTGGCCGAGGAGTTCGGCGCGACGGTGCCGACCGCCCGTCTCGCGGATGTGGCGGGCCACTCGACGGCTAGCGGTGCGCCCTCCGGAACCACCGACGCCTACCTCGCTGAGACGCGTCGCGGCCGCCGCTGAGGCGGTGAGCGGCGTCTACGTCGATACGAGCGCGCTCGGACGGGTGCTCTTGGGCGAGGCTGACGCGCCCGCGCTCGTCGACGAACTCAGTCGCTTCGACCAACTGGTCGCCAGCCGGCTGCTTCGGGTAGAGCTGCGTCGCCTGGCGCTCCGGGAGGACCTGCTCAGCCGGGCCGACCGGCTGCTGTCGAGCATCGCTCTCCTGCCGCTCGACGAGGCCGTGCTCGACGCGGCTGAGGGGGTCGAGCCGGCAAGCGTCGCCACGCTCGACGCCATCCATCTCGTCACCGCCCTGCGCCTCGCCGATCGTGACCTGATCCACGCGGTTCTCACCTACGACGAGCGGCTCGCCGAAGGGGTCCGGCACCACGGCATCCGCGTGCTGGCCCCCGCTTGAGCGGGGCGCCGTCGAGCGCGCAGCCTCTAGCTCTCCTCGTCGAGGCGGTCCGCCACCGCCGACAGCGCCGCCAGGAACGGCTCGGCGGGTGCGTGCGCCACCCCCGCCCCGATCTGCCCGGCGCCCGAAGAGGCGTGGAGCACTCCCGTGGTGATCTGCGGCGTGATGCCGAGCTCCACGACGAGCCGGGCGTCGATGCCCACGCCGGAGCCCGCGTAGCCGAGGGCCGGGATGAGGAAGCGTGCGCTCCGGGCGCCGCAGATCTCGGCGAGGACTCGCGTGCGCTCGACCGCGTCGGCGGCCGAGCCGCCGAAGAAGCCGGCCACCGCGGGCGAGGCGCCGATGGTCATCCCGCCGAGGCCGACGCACTCGATCACCGCCGAGTCGCCGATGTCGAGGGCCTTGTCCTGTTCGTCGTAGCCCTCGTAGAGCAGGGCGTCGCTCACCGGCGGGGCGGGCGCCTCGAACCAGCGGCCGGGCATCGAGGCCACCTGCAGGCCGAAGTCCGTGCCGTTGCGGGAGATCGAGTGCACGATGGTCGAGCCGCGCTCGCCGGCGGCCGCGAGGGCCGTGCACTTGGCCGCCGCGATGGTGAGGCCGAGGAAGAAGTGGCGGTTGCCGGCGAGGAAGCGGGCCACGTCGCGATCCCCGCTCACCACGAGCGCGGGCAACAGCTCGCGGAGCAGGAGGTTGGTGGTGGCCTGGCTGCGCATGTGCAGCTCGTCGCCCATCTGCAGGCCCTGGGCGGCCAGCGAGAACACGTCCACCGGGCCCATCTCCTCGATGAGGCCCTCGAAGACCGGGGCCAGGCGGTCCTTCATGAAGCGCTGCAGCTCGACGGACTCGTCGTCGCCCACGCCGAGCCAGAAGGTCTTCCCCGGTCCCTCGTTGAGCGTCGCGTAGGCCCGGGCCCCGGAGTCCTCGTCCTCCATGACCCACACGGGCATCGACGGCGAGCACACGCCGGTCATCGTCCCCACGTGGTCGTGCTCGTTGCCGGAGGCGAGCTCCACCTCTCCGTCGGCGATGAGGCGGGCCGCCTCATCGCGATCGCTCGCCCATCCCTCGAGCAGGCAGGCGGCCGTGAGCGCCCGCGCCTGGGGATCGCAGACCCGATCCCACTCGATGGGCGGACCGGAGTGCAGCAGCATCCGGTCGGTGAGCCCTTCGATCACGTCACCCGCGGCCTCCACCGCCACGGCTCGCGGCCTCGCCGCCTCGATGCGCTCCACGGTGATGCGGTTGGCCTCCGCGACCCGGTCGCCGTGGGTGCCGTAGAGGCGGGTGAGCACCTCGAGCACGTCGGGGTCGCCCTCGGCCGGCGGGCTCCAGTCCACGTCGACCACCGGGGCGCCCTGCTCGCGCAGCGCGTCGCCGAAGGTGGCGAGGCCCACGTTGGCCACCTCGACGGTCTGGAGGATCTCAGTGCGCATGGTTCAATGCCTCCTCGTGAGCGACCTCGGTGCGGCCGTACGGACCATTCGCGAGGCCCCGGGGCTCGCATCCAAGCGCCACCTCGACGTGCTCGGCCGCTTCGGCTCGAGCGTGGACGGCGACGACGCCGCGGCCATCCCCCGGGGCGACGGCTTCCTGCTCGTGGGCGGCGAGGCCATCTGGCCGCCGCTGCTCGAGGCCGATCCCTTCGCCGCCGGCGCCGCCGCGGCGGTCACGAGCGTCTCGGACATCCGGGCCATGGGCGGCCGTCCTGTCGCGCTGGTGGACACCGTGGTGGCTCGCGACCGCGGGCAGGCCGAGCGGGTGATCGACGGCCTGGCGTGGGGTGCGGACCTGATGGGCACACCGGTGGCCGGGGGGCACCTGACCTTGGGCGGCGCTCCGAGCCTGTCCGTCTTCGCCACCGGAGAGGCGCGCGTGCTCCTGCGCGCCTCCGCCGCCCGGCCCGGGGACGCGCTGCTCGCCGCCTTCTGCCTCGACGGCGAGTACAGGGGCGACGCCCCGTTCTTCAGCTCGCTGCGATCTCGCTCGCCCGAGGCGCTGCGCGAGGACGGCGAGGCGCTCGCGGAGGTGGCCGAGGGCGGTCTCTGCCACGCGGCCCGGGACGTGTCCATGCCCGGGGTGGCCGGCTCGCTCATCCAGCTCCTCGAGCTCGCGGGGTGCGGGGCCCATCTCGACCTCGACCGCCTCCCACGTCCCGGGCGCGTGGCGCTCGAGAAGTGGCTCGTGACCTTCCCCTCGTTCGGCTTCGTCCTGGCCGCCCCTCCCGACCGGGCGGCCGAGGCGTGCGCGGCCTTCACCCGCCGGGGGCTCGCCTGCGCTGAGTGCGGGCGCTTCACCGAGGAGCGCCGGCTCACGGTGGCCACCGGCGCAGAGGTCGGCGTGGCCTGGGACCTCGACGCCGAAGTCCTCACCGGCCTCGGCTCCTGAGGTCGGGCGGCGAAGGCGGGTCCGGCGCGCCTGCGTGCACAAGCTCGATGGCCATGGGCTGGTGGGTGAGCCCCACGTAGAGCTCCTCGGGGCCGTCGCGCCGCCAGCCCAGCGCGGTGAAGAAGCTCACGTTGGCGGTCTGGACCCGGGCGAGCATGGTGTGCCCGCCCCACGCGGCCGCCGTGGCCACCGCGAAGTGCACGAGCGGCGCCGCCACCCGGCAGCCGCGGAAGGCCGGCAGCACGGCGAGGCGGTCTCCCTTCCACAGGCCGGAGTCCTCGAGTGGGTACAGCCGCACCGCACCCACCGCCTCCGCCTCGCAGAGCCCGAGCACCGAGAGGGCGTGGCCGTCGCGTTCGTCCTCGTCGCTTACGGGAAAGATCCGCTGCTCGACCACGAACACCTCGTGGCGGATCCTCAGGTGCGCCCGGAGATCCTCGGCCGACTCCGTGAGCCGGCAGCTCACGAGGGGGCGGGCGTCCGCCCCCCGCGCTCTAGCCGGCGCTCTGGACGACGGGAAAGAGACCGTCCGGCCCACCGCGCTCCTCCTTGCGGAAGACCCGCTCCCACGCCGAGAGGCCCGAGCAGGCCTGGCAGCGGGCGCAGCCCGCGGCCGCGCTCGTGTGGTCGAACCCGCGCTCGGCCAGGTGTGCCGCCACCTGCTTGTAGATGCCGGCCACGTAGTCGGCCGGCGGGGGCTCGGCGTCCTCCATCAGCGAGCCCGGCACCGGCCGCAGGGGGACCACGAAGGGGTAGACGCCCATGTCGATGGCCCTCCGGCAGCCCTCCTCGATCAGCTCCGGACGCTCGCCCATGCCGAGGATCACGTAGGTCGAGACCCGACCCTCGCCGAACACCGACACCGCCCGCTCCCACGTGCGGAAGTAGCCCTCGACGCCGCTCTGCGCCTTGCCGGGGGCCACGCGCGCCAATACCTCGGGATCGAAGGTCTCGATGTGGATGCCCACCGAGTCCACGCCCGCGTCCCTCACGTGCTGGAGCACGTCGAGGTCGTCGGGCGGCTCGAACTGCACCTGCACCGGTAGGCCCGAGGCCTCCTTGACCGCCGCGGCGCACCTGCTGATGTAGAGCGCCCCGCGGTCGCGGCGGTTGATCGAGCCGGTGGTGAGCGTCACGTCCACGGCGTGGTCGAGGTCGCGGGCCGCCGTGGCCACCTCGGCGAGCTGCTCCGGCGTCTTCACGGGGATGGTCTGCTCTCCACGCGTGAGCTCGATCCCGCAGAAGCCGCACTGCTCGGGGGTGTCCCAATAGATGCACTTCTGCACCACCGTCGAGGCGATCGAGTCGAGGTGGAGCAGGGCGATCTTCCAGTAGGGCACGCCCTCGGCGGTCTCGAGGTCGTAGATCTTCGGCCGCGGGGGCACGGTGACCGGGCCCACGTACTGCTCGGCCCGGTAGAGCCGGCCCTTGCGTCCCTCGCCCGCCCGCAGCTCGTAGGGCGAGGCGCCGGCGTACCCGGCGTGCATGGGCACGGTGAGGGGGAGGCCGCGGACGAAGATGAAGCCCGCGTCCGAGGGTCCCGCGCCTCCCTTGCGTCCGTCGAGCCAGTCGCCCACCTCCTCGTGCACGCGGATGCCGAGCGACTGCAGCTCGACCACGAGCTGCCGATCGTCGAGCTGGAGCGCTCCCTCCGGGGAGCGCTCCACGGCCGGCGAGGGCTCAACCACGGCCGGCGAAGAGCTCGTCGTAGTTCTGCCAGAAGACCCGCTCCTTGAGCTCCTGGGAGATGCCGCGGGTTCCGTTGATCTTCCAGAACTCGCCCATGAAGTCGGACCACGGCTCGTCGGAGCCGAAGAACACCCGGTCCCCGCCGATGCCCTGCTTCTCGATCTCGGTGAGCAGCCAGCGCCCGCCGAAGCCCACCGACCACGAGAGGTCGGTGTAGACCTGGTAGCCCTCGCGCACCCAGTCGAGGAACTTGGGCACCAGCTTGATGTGACCCGACACCCCGCCGCCGAAGTGGACCAGGTAGATCTTGTAGCGCTTGCCGTACGCCTCCACGAGGGGGATGAAGTTGTTGATGTCGGAGTTCCCACCGGGGCTCGTGTGGAAGTGGAACACGAGGTCCTCGCGCTCGCAGACGTCGAAGATCTCGTCCACGATCTGCTTGGTCTCCTCGTCCCAGGAGCCCGGGTCCGGGTTGCCGCCGAGCAGGAACGTGGTCTTCAGCGCCACCACGCGCTTCTCGGTGCAGAGCTCGAGCGCCTTGCGCGTGTGCTCGGCGTTCTGGGGCAGGAAGGACACCCAGATTCCGGCGAGGATGCGATCCGAGGACGTGGCGGCATCCATGACCACGTCGTTCAGGTTGAAGGACAGCTCGTGGTCGGGCACTCCGTAGTTCGACATCACGAGCGCCCGCTCGATCCCGAACTCGTCCATGTGGTCCTTCACGAAGGACCTCGTGTCCGGGTAGTCGTAGACGATGGGCTTGACGGGGTGCTCCATGTCGTAGAACTTGTAGGGCGGGATCTCCCCGATGTGGCAATGGGCGTCGAAGACGTTCTTGGGGTTCTGGTAGGTGGTGGCCACTTCACTCCTTCTCGAGCGTGGAGCGGAGCTGCTCGGTGCGAGCCAGCCACTCCTCCTCGGTGTCGTAGCGTTTTTGGGGAACGATGGGGGGGAGGTCGAGGAGCCAGGCTCCGGTCTTCGGATCGAGGCTCACGGCCTCGAGCTCGTAGGTCGCCTTCCCGGCGTCGAGCTCGACCGTGGTCGAGGCGTGGATGGCCTTGCCCGTGCGTACGTGCATCTCGAGGCGGTGCGAGCCGAGCGGCGTGGCGTCGTCGAAGAGCACGACCCACGCGGCCTGGGTCCGCCGGGCCTCCTCGAGGCGCTCCATGGCGATCTCCTTCCCCCGAGACCGGACGACGTCGCGGTGGCGCTGGGCGTAGGCGGCGTCGCGCAGCTGCTCGAAGTCCATGACCGTGCGCAGGGGCACGGCCAGGCGCTCGGCCGCCTCCTTGGCCACGGACGGATGCTCGTACCAGGACCGGACCAGGTCGTCCTCGGTCTTTACGTCGGCCAGCTCGTCCACCACCGCGCGGATGACCTGCACGTACTGCTGGTAGAGCGCGGCGTTGACCATGACCGCCGGATAGATCGCCGCTTCCGCGCGACGCCACCCGGCGATCACGGCCTCCCGCGCCGCGACGACCTCAGCCAAGGGCTAGAGGGTCCAGGTGTTCAACTGGAACGCCTTGTTGCGCCAGGCGTACAGAGCCGAGTCGAGCACGTCGAGCGGGTGGAACGGCTTGATTCCCTCCATGAAGTCGTCCTCCCGGAAGCCGTACAGCGCGCCGGCGGCGAAGCGGCAGGCGTGAACGGTGGCGCCCTCCTCGACCAGCGTCTTCACCTGGTTGTTGATGGCCATGTGCCCGGGGAACGCCTCGTCGCCCACGTTGGGGAAACCTCGCGTGCCGGAGGCCATGAGGATCCCCGGTCCGTAAAGGACGAGGGTCGTGTCGAAGCCCTTCCGCACCAGCCGGGTGGTGGTGAGGAGGTTCACGAGGCCCACCGAGCCCTCGAAGGGCACCGTGTGCATGAAGGTAAACGCCTTCTCGCCCGGCTCGGCCTTGATGTCCTCGAAGGTCTTCCCGTCGTCCTTGTAGATCGTCGTGCCCGATCCCTGCATGCTCTCCTGAAGGTCTGCCACTTTCTCTCCCTCCCGCGCACCTAGGCGGAGCGCCGAATCGTGTCCTGAGCGAACACCCTTCATAACGGCTCCGGCCGCCCGGGTCAAGCGACAGGTGGGAGCACCCGACCGGCCACGAGGTCCAGCCGCGCATCGAGCTTGCGTGCACCATGGGAAACGGCTACGGTCGGCTTCTCGTCGCCGACCGGAGCTTTCGATGAGCAACATCGCACAACTTGACTCGATCCCGCCCTCCTCGGTCGAGGGAACCGTCTCGGCGATCGGGCCTCGCATCGCCGCACTGCGCCACGAACGCGGCTGGTCGCTCCAGGAGCTCTCGCGCCGGGCGGGGGTATCCCCGGCCGCCATCCACAAGATCGAGAAGAAGGGGATGACCCCGACGATCACCAGCCTGATGCGCATCGCCGGGGCGCTCGGACGCAGCGTGGCGTACCTGATCGAGGAGCACGACCGCCTGCGACCGGTCGCGGTCACCCGCCGCGATGCCCGCTCGCTCCTGACGACCTCGAAGTCCGGCGTGACGCTCGAGAGCGTGGCCGGCCGCTACGGGCCCTTCTTCCTGGCCGGCGCGGCGGCCACCGTCGAGCCGCGCGCCTCGAGCGGAGAGGAGCCGATGAACCACCCGGGGGAGGAGCTCATGCTGGTGCTCGAGGGAACGATGGAGTGGACGATCGAGGGCGAGCGCTACCGACTCGATCCCGGCGACTCGATCCACTTCCGCACGGACCGCCCGCACGCCTGGTGCAACCCCGCCGAGGAGCCGGCCCGCGCGGTGTGGCTCACGATCAGGTCCACGTCGTGAAGGTGCTCGTGGCCCTCGGCGGCAACGCCCTGACCCTCGAGGGTCAGCGGGGCACCTACGACCAGATGTACGAGAACGCCACGGCCGCCGCGCGAGCCATCCTGCCCCTCCACACCGAGCTCGGCCACGAGCTGTTGCTCACCCACGGCAACGGGCCGCAGATCGGCGCCCTCGGGATCCAGCACCGCGCGGCCGACGAGTCCGTGCCGCCGCTGCCAATGCACGTGCTCGGGGCCATGACCCAGGGCGAGCTCGGCTACCTGCTCCAGCAGGCGGTGATGGCCGTGGACGCGAGCGTGCGCACGGCCACGATCCTCACCCGGGTGGTGGTGGACGAGAACGACCCGGAGTTCTCGATCCCCACCAAGCCGATCGGGCCCTTCTACGCGCAGGAAGACGCCGAGCGGCTCTCCGGAGAGCGCGGCTGGGCGGTGATCGAGGACGCCGACCGGGGCTACCGCCGCGTGGTGCCGAGCCCCGAGCCGGTCGAGATCCTCGAGGTGGAGGCCGTGCGGGTGCTAGCCGAGCACGGGATCCTGGTGATCGCCGGTGGAGGCGGCGGGATCCCCGTGTCGCGCCACGGAGGCGATGACGGTGACGGCTCGATGAACGGAGCCGACGCGGTGATCGACAAGGATCGCTCCGCCGCCGCGCTCGGGGCCGCCATCGGCGCCGACGCGCTCGTGATGCTCACGGGCGTCGAGCGCGTGGCGCTCGACTTCGGCGGGCCCGACCACCGCGAGATCGAGCGGCTCACGGTGACCGACGCCAGGCGCTATCTATCCGAGGGCCATTTCCCGAGCGGCAGCATGGGCCCGAAGGTGGAGGCGGCCATCCGCTTCGTCGAGGGCAGCGGCGGCCGGGCCGTGATCGCTGCGCCCGATGACGTGGTCGAGGCCCTGGCGGGCGAGCGGGGCTCGTCGATCGTGCCCGACACCCAGGGCCCGTCGGTGCTCTCCGCTCCCCGGGAGGTGGCCGGGTGAGCGAGTGGCACGTGCGCGTCATCACCGGTCGCTACGCCGACAGCGTGCGGCTCATGGGCCTCGCCAAGGACATCCGCGGGCGAGAAGGGGTCGAGCGCTCGGAGATCGGCATGGGCACGCCGGCCAACCTCGAGTACCTCCGGGACGCGGGCGTGGAGGTGGACGCATCCCCGAGCGACGTGGTGGTGGCCGTTCGCGGTGAAGAGGACGCAGCCCAAGAGTCGTTGAGCGAGGCCGAGCGCGCCCTCGCCGGCGGCGAGCCCGGGGGAGGGTCCGGGGAGGCCGAGCACGCTCCGAGGACCCTCGCCGCGGCGCTCTCCTCGGCTCCGACGGCCGGCCTCGCCATGGTCTCGGTGCCCGGGGAGTACGCCGCGCTCGAGGCCCATCGCGCGATCTCGGCGGGGCTGCACGTGTTCCTCTTCTCCGACCACGTGTCCACCGACGACGAGCGCGCGCTCAAGGCTCGCGCCGTCGAGCACGGCCTGCTCATGATGGGCCCCGGCGCGGGCACGGCGATGCTCGGAGGCGTGGGGCTCGGCTTCGCCAACAAGGTGCGCGCGGGGAGCATCGGCGTGGTGGCCGCCGCGGGCACGGGAGCCCAGGAGGTGGCGTGCCTGATCGACGCGGCGGGGGGTGGCGTGTCGCAGATCATCGGCGTGGGCGGGCGCGACCTCACGCCCGAGATCGGTGGGCTGATGTTCCGCGCCGCGATGGAGCTGCTCGACGAGGACGAGAGCACCGAGTCGATGCTGCTCGTCTCGAAGCCGCCGGACCCCGAGGTGGTGCGCGCCCTCGCCGATCCCCTCCCCACAAGCAAGCCGGTGATCGCCGCGTTCGTGGGCGCAGAGTTGGACGACGCGCCCTTCCCGGTGCACTCGACCCTCGACGCCGCGGCGTACGCGGCGGCCGGGGTCTCGCCGCCGGAGGAGGCCGATCTGCACGAGGTCCTCGACCAGGAGGCCAGGCGCGTGGAGAGCGCCGGGCGCTCGGTGCGCGCGCTCTACTCGGGCGGCACCCTCGCCTACGAGTCGCTCGAGCTCCTGCGCGGGCTCGTGGGCCCGGTGGCCGGGAACCTCTCGGGCGAGGACGAGGAGTCGAGCCACGAGCTGCTCGACCTCGGCGAGGAGGAGTACACCGAGGGGCGCCCCCATCCCATGGTGGCCCTCGACGACCGGGCCGAGCGGATCACCGAGGCGGGCGAGGACGCAGAGGTGGGCTGCATCCTGCTCGACGTGGTGCTCGGCTACGGCTCGCACGAGGACCCGAGCGCGGAGCTCGGCCCGGCCATCGAAGGCGCATGCCAGGCGGGCACGGTGGTCGTGCTCCACGTGTGCGGCACCGACGAGGATCCCCAGGACGGCTCGAGGCAGACCGGCGAGCTCCGGCGGGCGGGGGCGATCGTGGCGCCCACCAACGCGATCGCCGCCCGGCTGGCGGGTCGCGCGGTGGCCACCCAGTGACGCGCTCCCTCGAAGTCGCGCTGCTCACCTACTCGGTGAAGCCCCGCGGCGGCCCCGTGCACACCCTCGCCGTGGCCGAGGCGCTCGCCGCGCGCGGCCACCGCCCCCACGTCTTCGCCATCGCGCCGCCCGGGCAGGGGTTCTTCCGCGCGTCCCGCGTGCCCGCCACCGTGATCGACTTCGAGCACCCCGCCGTGGACTTCGACGAGCGCATCCCCGCGATGATCGAGGCCTACCGCGAGGGGCTCCGCGAGCCGCTCGGCGCCGGCTTCGACGTGGTCCACGCCCAGGACTGCCTCTCGGCCAACAGCGCCCTCGACCTGCGCGAGGAGGGGGTGATCGAGTCGCTCGTGCGCACCGTCCACCACGTGGACGACTTCACCTCGCCGTCGCTGGTGGCCTGCCAGGACCGCTCGATCCTGGCGCCCGACGAGGTGCTCTGCGTGTCCGCGCCGTGGCGCGAGCGGTTGCGCGCCGAGTTCGGCGTGGAGGCCCAGCCGGTGGGCAACGGGGTGGACCGAGCGCGCTTTCGCCCCGCGCCCGACGGAGAGGCGCGGAGCCGCGACCGCGCGGCCCACGGCGCCGCGGGGCGACTGCTCATCCTCACGGTGGGAGGGATCGAGCCGCGTAAGGGCTCGATGACCCTGATCGAGGCCTTCGCCGCCCTGCGGGAGGCGCGGCCGGATCTCGACCCCGTGCTCGTGGTGGCCGGCGGGGCCACGCTCTTCGACTACCGTCCCTACCGAGCCCGCGTGCTCCAGCGAATCGAGGCGCTCGGCCTCGACCTCGAGCGCGACTTGCGGCTCGCCGGGCCGCTGCCCGACGCGGAGATCGCGCGCCTCTACCGCGCGGCCGACGTGTTCGCCTTCCCATCGATCAAGGAGGGTTTCGGGCTCACGGTGCTCGAGGCCGCGAGCGCCGGGCTGCCCGTGGTGGCCTCCGACATCGACGTCTTTCGCACCTTCCTGCGCCATCGCGAGAGCGCGCTCCTGCCGCCGTCCGGCGACGCCGCGGCCCTGGCCGCGGCCCTGACCGAGGTGGCCGACGACCCCGCGCTGCGCTCGCGGCTCGTGGCCGGGGGCGAGACGTTGGCCCGCGCCCACGGCTGGGAGCGGGTGGCCGAGCGCCACGAGGAGCTCTATCTCGGCTTCGCGCCCGTGGCCGCCGCCGCCTGATGGCCTCCGAGCTCGAGGTCCTCGCCACCTGGGAGGGCGAACTGGCCGCCAACGTGTCGGCGCGCGGGCACGAGGTGCGCATCGACGAGCCCCCCGACGTGCCGGGCGGGGAGAACTCGGGGATGATGCCCACCGAGCTGTTCTGCGCGGCGCTCGCGAGCTGCTTCGTCCTCGCCGTGGCCTTCACCGCGAAGAAGCGCGGCCTCGAGGTCGAGGGGCTGGCGGTGACCGTCCGGGCCAGGCAGGCCGGCGACGAGCCGCGCTACGGGCAGTTCGAGGTCGAGACCTCAGGCACGGTGGAGGGTGAGGAGCTCGAGGAGCTCGTGCGCCGTGCCGAGCCCGTGTGCTGGGTCTCGCAGACCCTCGCGGCCGGCGTCGACGTGACCTACTCTACGTCTGAGTAGACGTCCGTCTCTCAAAGTAGATGACTCTCGACAACAGCCAGGAGCTCCGCGCCGTGCTCAGCGAGCGCTCGCGGCTCGGTCGCGTGTTCGCCCGGCACGCCTACGGCATGGTCCGGTGGGTCGACCTGTTCGCCGCGCGCATCCCCGCCGTCGCGGATCCCGAGGGCAAGCGCCTGATCGCGTCGCTGGTGGCCGACAACGCCCGCCACGCGGTGCTCTTCCGCGAGCGCGCGGTGGCCCGCGGGGTGGATCCGGACGCCTACGTATGCCCGCCGGAGGGCGAGGCCATCTACGAGCGCATGGCCGAGATCTCCTCCCTCGAGGAGCTCGTGGACTACGCGCGCGGCTCGCTCGACCACTTCGCCACGCTCCTCGGCGTCTACGCGGCGGCGGCCACGGACGACGACCTCGTGACCATCGAGGAGGTGGGCCGCGACGTTCAGCGGGCGCGCTCGATCCTCGGCGAGCACGCCGGAGGCTCGCCGGGGGCCATGTCGGCCGAGGCCAACGAGCTCTACCGAGTTCGGGAGCTCGCCGAGACCGCGAGCTACGCCGCGTGAGCACTGCCACCCCGACCGTGGCGGCGCCCGTCGAGGACGACGGCCGGCCGGCGGGGCAGCCCACCTTCTCCGAGCTCCAACGCGATCTGCCGTGGTCCTCGCCCCGGGCCTGGCGCTTCGCGACGCTCGGGCTTCTCAGCCGGGCGGGCGCGGGCCTCAGCGAGGGGCTCGCCGTCGGCCACCGCCACGGCTTCGACTCGGGCGCGTTCATGGACCACGCCTACCGGGGACGCCCGGGCGGGCGCACGCCGCTCGGCCGCGCCCTCGACCGGCGGCTGCTCGAGCGGCCCACCCTCACAGCGTTCCGGGAGATCAAGGACCTCGCCCGCCGCGCCGTCGACGAGGCCCTCGACGCCGCGGGCGGCGTCGCGCTCGTGGCCGACCTGGCCGCCGGCCCGGCGCCCTACCTGCTCGGGGCGGTGGCGGAGCACCACGAGTCCTCCGCGCTGGTGAGTGACCTCGACGAGGGCGCATTGGCCGGCGCGAGGGCGGCGGCCAGCCGGCTCGGGGTAGAGGACCGAACGCGTTTCCGCGCCGCCGACGCTCTCGATCGCTGCGCGCTCGCTGCGCTCTCGCCGCGCCCCGACGTGGTAGTCGAGCTCGGCCTCTACGGGATGGTGCACGACGACGAGCGGGTACGGCGTCACTTCCTCGACCTGGCCGAGATCGTGGCTCCGGAGCAGATCGTCTTCAACGTGCAGACGCAGAACCCCGAGATCGAGTACATCGCCCGGGTCTGGCGCAACCGCGAGGGAGGGCGCTGCGTGTGGCACCTTCGCCCGCTCTCCCTGGTGCTTGGGTGGGCACAGGACGCCGGGTACGCGCCCGCGAGCGTGGCCGCGGACTCCCACGGGATCTACCGCGTGGTGCGCCTCGTGCGCGAGGGCGCCCCCGTGGATATGGGAGCGAGCGCGTGAGCGTGCTCACCTGGCCGGGCGCCGGTCCCGCCATCGCCACCCGCGCGTCGGCGCGCGCGCAGGCGCTCGAGTCGAGCCACCACGCGATGTGGAACTACATGACCTACCGCGACGCCATCGAGCTCGTGGGCCTCGAGTCGGCTGACCTCTATCCCGAGGGCACCACGCGCCTCGATCCCGCCGAGTGGGCCGACCTCGGCTGGCTCGCCTCCTTCTGCGGCCCGCCGCAGTCGGCGCTCGACGCCATGCGCGACTCGGTGTCGGTGGAGACGGTGAACCAGTACACACCGGACCTGATCGACCCCCTGCGCGAAGCCGCCGCCGCGGCCATCGGCCTGCGCCGGGACGGCGGGCTCGAGGTGATGGGCGTCGAGGGCGCCCAGGCGGGCGTGACCCTGGCGCTGCTGGCCGGAGTGGACCCGGGCGACGAAGTGATCCTCGGCGACCCCGGCTACTTCCACCTTCCCGGCGCGGTGATCGTGGCGGGAGCCACGCCGGTGGTGGTGCCGATCGGCGCCCACACCGGCCACCTGCTGGACCCCGACGCGGTGGCGGGTGCCATCACCCCGCGCACCAGGGCGATCTGCGTGGTCGATCCTCTGAACCCCTTCGGGACCGTGCACAGCGCGGAGGAGCTGAGCGCCCTGGCCGAGCTGGCCGAGCGCCACGACCTCATGCTCATCCACGACGTGACCCACGCCCCGATCGCCATCGACGAGCGCGTTCCCCACCACATGTTTGCCTCGCTCGGCGCGGGTGAGCGCGCGCTCACCATGTACTCGGTGTCGCACTGCTGGGGCATGGCCGGCGCCCGCATCGGGTTCATGGCCGGGCCCCCGGGGCTCATCCGGCGCTGCCTGCGCCTGAAGGCGGCCGTCACGCGCCTGAACACGAGCCTCGTGGCGCAGTACGGCGCGCTCGCGGCCCTCCGCGACCCGGACCACCTTTCCTACGCCGGCGCGGTGGTACGCCGCAACCTCGCCCACCTCGAGGAGACGCTCGGTTCGCGCCCCGGCCTCGAGCTGGTAACCCGTCCCGCCCGCGGGCTCGCCTGCGCGGTGGACGTCTCGGGAACGGAGGCCACGGCTCAGGAGCTCGTGGTGGCTCTCTTCGCGCGGCGCGTGGTGGTGTACCCGGGCGACGGCCTCGGTGCCGTGGGCGCGGCCAGCACGCTGCGGATGAACCTCTCTCGCCCCGATCCCTGGGCCATGGAGCACCTGCGCGAGGTCCTCGACGAGGCGGTGGAGGAGGCTGCCTCGGGGCGTTGGGCCGAGCCGGTGGCGGCGCTGCTCGAGGGCAAGGGAACAGCGCGCGCCCACGAGATCGCGGAGCTGATCCGCGCTCGATGAGGTTCCCGGTTCCCATCGGCTCGACCGCTTTCGGTTCGCGGCCCGGGCTGATACCACTATTGGCGAAGCGACGATCGAACGCTTTGCGCCCCCGAGCGGGACGCGAAGGAGAGGAGTAATGGAAATGGGTCAGCGAATAGTGGTCATCGGCGGGGGCGGCGCCGGAACGGCGGCGGCGACCATCGCCAAGCGCTCGGATCCGAGCGCGCAGATCACGGTGTTCACGGAGTTCGAGGACATCGCCTACTCGCCCTGCGGAATCCCCTTCGTGTACGGCCGCGAGATCCCGAGCTTCGACGATCTCTTCCTCTCGACCGTGCAGCGCTACCGCGACGAGGGCCTCGACATGCGCATGGAGAGCGTGGTCACCGACATCGACCTCGACCGCCGCACCATCACCGCCCGCAACGAGCCCGAGGGCTTTGACCAGCTGATCCTGTGCACGGGCTTCCACTACGCGCAGCCCGACGTGCCCGGCGCGAACCTCGACGGCCTGCACTACGTGAAGAACATCCGCAAGGCCATGGAGTTCGACAAGACGCTCGATGAGGTCGAGCGCGTCGCGGTGGTGGGCGCCACCCCGCTCGGACTCGAGATGGCGGGCAACCTCGCCCACCGCGAGAACCTCACGGTGGACTTCATCGATGAGGGACCGTGGGTACTCCACGAGCTCGCGGACCCCGACGTGGTCCAGCCCGTGCAGGACGACCTCACCGAGGCCGGCGTGAACCTGCGCCTCGGCTCCGCCGTGAGGGCCTACACCGGCAACGGTCGCGTGACCGGCGTGAGCACCTCGGAGGGCGAGGTTCCCTGCGACGTGGCCATCGTCTGCTCCGAGAAGCTCCCCAACACGACGCTCGCCCGGGAGATCGGGCTGAAGATCGGCTCGACCGGCGGGGTGGTGGTGGACGACCACATGCGCACCTCGGAGCCGGGGGTCTGGGCCGCCGGAGACATGATCGAGGTGCCCCACGGGCTCACCATGCTGCCGGTGCGCGGGCTCACCGGATCGCACGCCTACGCCCAGGGCCGCACCGCGGGCGCCAACGCGGCCGGCGAGGACCGCAACTACGACCCGGTGTGGATCCCCTGGGGCATGCAGGGCGGGAGCACGGTGATCGGCGGCTTCTCCCTAGGCGAGACCCTGGCCACGGCCATCGGCGTGCCCTACGTGCTGGCCCAGGGTGCCGGCGTGTCCCGGGCGCGCTACTACCCGGGCGCCAACAAGATGCACGTGAAGCTCCTCGCCGAGCCGGACACGCTCAAGCTCATCGGAGCGCAGATCCACGGCGGGGAGGGGGTCAAGGAGCGCGCCGACTTCCTGGCCTTTGCCGCCCGCCGGGGCGCCACCCTGGACGACATCGCGTGGATGGAGAACATCTACTCGCCGCCCATCGGGGCCCTCTTCGAGCCGATGGCCATTGCCGCCCAGACGGGGCTCGCCGAGCTCAAGGCCGCGGGGAAGGCATGAAGTCCCCGCTGCCACGCACCCTCGCCGAGTCGCTGCGCGACCGCTCGGAGCACTACCTCACGGTGGCCGCCCAGGAGGACCTGCGCCGGCGCTACCCCACGGGCACGCGCCCCCCGGCCTCGGACTCCGGCGGCCTCTTCTGGCGGCGGATCTTCGTCCCGGTCTACCGGCGCATTCCCTGGTCCACCATGCAGCGGGCGATCGGCACAGCCCGCATGACCTCGCAGGGCTGGACGCCGCCGCCGCGGGAGCCGAGCGAGCCGTGGCGGCCGCCGACAGGGGGGGCGGGGCCCCGCGCGTAGTCTCCCGCGCCGGGCCGCGCGACCGCTCACTCGCAGACCAGCACGAGCGTCGCAGCCACCTGCGCGGCGTAGGCCGGTCCGGTCGAGTGGCCGATGCGCAGGAGCGTGCGCAGCGCGGCCGGCCATCCTTCGGCTCCCGCGGGGCTTAGGTCGAGGAGGGCGTGCACCGGCTCCATCACCTGTCCGCGGACCGCGAGCTCGAGCAGCGTCGCCGAGAGAGGCGTGGTGCGTCGCGCAAGGTTCGGTGGCCGCAGGGCGGCGAGCCAAGCGATCCG
>JBPCRE010000253.1:0-6977 GCA_050997195.1 Thermoleophilaceae bacterium | reverse complement strand
TGCGGGACCTGCTCGAACGACACGGCATGCTCGCCACGGCAGCTGGATGAGTCGCGGCAGGCTCCGGGTCCTGCCGCTGGGCGGGCTCGGCGAGATCGGCAAGAACATGACCGTGGTCGAGTACCAGGATCGAATCGTGGTCGTCGACACCGGCCTGCGCTTTCCCACCACTGACATGCTCGGGATCGACCTGGTGCTGCCCGACTTCGCCTATCTGCGCGAGCGGGTCGACAGCATCGAGGCGATCGTGATCACCCATGGCCATGAGGACCATCTGGGGGCGCTGCCGTGGGTGCTGCGCGAGCTCGGCGCCGATCGCGCCCCGACCGTGTACGGGGGCCCGCTGACCGTGGCGATGGCCCGCTCAAAGCTCGACGAGCACAAGCTGCGCGACGTGCACCTCGAGGACGTCGACGCCGGCGAGCAGCTCGAGCTCGGACCGTTCGGCTTTGAGTTCGTGCACATGACCCACTCGATCCCGGACTCGTGCGCGGTGGCGCTGCGGACCGAGCTCGGGACGATCCTGCTGACCGGGGACTACAAGTTCGACCAGACCCCGGTGGAGGGCGAGCCGGCCGACGTGGCTCGGCTCGCCGAACTCGGGCGCGACGGCGTGCTTCTGCTCTGCGGGGACTCGACCAACGTCGATCGTCCCGGCATGGCGCTGTCGGAGTCGATGGTGGGCCCACAGCTCGAGCAGGTGTTCTCCCGCCTGAAGGGCCGGATCGTGGTCACCTCCTTCGCCTCGAACGTCCACCGCGTGCAGCAGGTGGTGGACGCCGCGGCGGCCAACGGACGCAAGGTGGCCCTCGTCGGGCGCTCCATGCGCAAGTACGTGAACATCGGTCGCCAGCTCGGGCACATCGAGGTGCCCGAGGGGATCCTGGTGGGCCTCCGGGAGATCGAGCAGCTCCCCGACCACAAGCTCGTGATCATCTCCACCGGCTCCCAGGGCGAGCCGCTCTCGGCCCTTAGGCGCATGGCCCACGGCGATCATCCGCAGGTGAAGCTCCGCGAGGGGGACACGATCATCTTCGCGGCTACGCCCATCCCGGGCAACGAACGAGCCGTGAACGAGACCGTCGACCGCCTCTACCAGCTCGGCACCGACGTGATCACCGCGCGCGACGCGCCCATCCACGCCTCGGGCCACGGCTACGCCGAGGAGCTGAAGCTGATGATCAACCTCACCAACCCGCGGTACGTGCTCCCCGTGCACGGCGACCACAAGCGCCTGCGCCTGCACGGCCAGCTCGCCGAGTCGGTGGGCATCGAGCCGGAGGCGGTGTTCCGGGGAGAGAACGGCCGCCCCCTCGAGATCGACGCCCGCGGCGCCCGCTGGGCCGAGCGCGAGCAGGCCGGGATGATCTTCGTGGACGGCGTGGACGTGGGCAACATCGAGGACGTGGCCCTGCGCGACCGGCGCATGCTCTCCGCCGACGGAATCGTGATCGTGGTGGCCACCGTGTCCGAGCAGGACGGGAAGTCGATCTCCCCGCCGGAGCTCATCTTCCGCGGCGTGCCCTTCCTCGACGACGAGAGCCTGATCGACGAGCTGCGCGAAGCGGTCGAGAAGTCGCTGGCCCACTCGGCCGAGGAGGAGATCAGGGAGATCTCACTGCTCCAGGACCACCTACACGACGACCTGGCGCGGTTCGTGTACGACCGCTTGAAGCGGAGGCCGATGGTGCTGCCGGTGGTGGTCGAGGTCTAGCGAACGCTCGGACGGTCGTAGCCCAGCGAAGCGTCTACGACCGTCCCGTCACTCACCCCGCGGGACCCAGCGAAAGGTCTTCAGCGCCACGAGCAGGGCCCCGACGCCCCACAGGGCCACGACGGCGAGCTCGCGCCCCGCGATGCCGGGCGCCGCGGTGGCCGGGTCGAAGGCCGTGAGCAGGGCCTCGAAGAGCGGCTTGACCGGGAAGAGGTCGGCCACCCGGCGCATCGCCTCCGGTGTGTCTCCGCTCTGCACGAACAGGCCTGAGATGAAGAAGAGCGGCAGGCAGATCGCGTTGGTCAGCGGCGGTCCGGCGCTCTCGGAGGGGATGGCGCCGGCCATCGCGAAGCCGAGGGCGCAGAAGGTCGCGGCCCCGAGCACGATGGCGAGCAGGGCACCCGGTAGCGTGCCCGTGGGAACGCTCACGCCGTAGGCGAGGCGCCCGATGAGCACGAGCACGGAGGTGAGCAGGAGGGCGACCACGATCGAGGTGAGCACCCGCCCGGCGAGGTAGACCCACATGGGCAGGGGGGTGCCGCGGACACGCTTGAGGATGCCCCGCTCGCGTGCGATCACCAGGGAGATGGCGATGTTCACGAAGGTGGCCGTGACCAGCCCGAGGGTCACGATGCCGGGCACGTAGTAGGTGGTCCCCCTGATCAGCCGGCCGTGGAAGAGCGCGGGGTCGTTGCCGAAGATCGAGGCGAAGATGACGAGGAAGGTGACCGGCAGCACGACCGTGAAGAACACGGCCGTGGGCTCGCGCCAGAAGGTCCGCTGGTCGTAGCGGAACTGGTGCCAGACGAGGCGGGCGCCGGTCATCGCCCCGACGCCCCCTCGGCGGGCCCGGCGCTCGAGCCGTTCTCGCTGGCGCCGGCTCCTTCAGCCTCCCCGGTGGTGAGCTCGAGGAAGACGTCCTCGAGCCGGGCGCCCCGGGCCTCGAGCTCGGGCAGCTCGATCCCGCGCTCGAGCGCCCACCCGGTGAGCGCGTTCAGCGCTCGCACCGGAGCGTCGGTGCGCAGCTCGATGCGCCCCGCGCGCGCCTCGATGGTGCCCGGGAGGCCCCGCGGCAGGTCCGCCGTGCCGAGCCCATCGGGCAGCCTCACCGAGATCCGGGTCCCGCCCCGAGCGCGGCTGAGCTCTCGCGGGGCCCCCTCGGCCACGATCCGCCCACCGCGGATGATCGCCACGCGGTCGGCCAAGGCCTCTGCCTCCTCCATGTAGTGGGTGGTGAGAAAGACGGTGGTGCCGAGCGCGCGCAGCCCGGCGATCGTGTCCCAGGCGCCGCGCCGCGCGGCCGGGTCGAACCCGGTGGTGGGCTCGTCCAGGAAGAGAAGCTCGGGGCCTCCGATCAGCGCCAGCGCCAGGTCGAGGCGCCGTTGCTGGCCTCCGGACAGCCGGCTCGCCCTTCGGTGGCGCTCCCGGCCGAGTCCGACCATGTCGATCGTCTCGTCGATGGGCCGGGGGGCCGGGTAGTAGCCGGCGAAGAGCTCGAGCCACTCGCGGACGGTGAGCTCGGCCTGCATCTGACTCGTCTGGGGCACCACGCCGATACGGGCCTGCCACTCGCGGGTCGGCCGCATGGGGTCGCGCCCGAGAACCGACACCTCACCCGCGTCGGGCGCCCGGTGGCCCTCGAGGATCTCCACCGTGGTGGTCTTGCCCGCTCCGTTGGGGCCGAGGAAGGCGAACACCTCGCCCGCGGCCACCTCGAGGTCGATCCCGCCCACCGCCTCGACGGCTCCGTAGGACTTGCGCAGGCCGCGCACCCGGATGATCGGTGGAGCTTCGGCGGCGGCCCGGATGACCGTGCGCACGGTAGCGGGGGGCGCCCGCGGTCCCGTGGAACGAGCTGGCGCGTCGGAGCGGCGGGGCTTTCCTCCAAGTCCTTCGGGGGCCGGCGCCGGGCGGCGCAGGAGGCCTCGACCACCACGCCTGAGCTTCGGCTGCGCGTCTCGACAGACGGGCAGTGACGGCAGGGACGGCCGCGGCCGCGTCGAAGGGCGCTCGGCATGGATCGTCGCGCCCGCCGCCCGAAGAGAGCTGCCGTTCGCCCCCGCTCACGCCGCGCGTCCCGAGGGGCTGTAGGGCCGCGCCTGCCCATCCTCGAGCAACGCCACCTCGACGTTATCGGGCTCGGGCTCGTGGCCCTGGCCACCTTCCTCGCCTTCGTGTTCTACCTCGGGTGGGCCGGCGGCCGGCTGGGGGAGGCCCTCGCGAACGGGCTGCTGTGGCTGCTCGGGGCAGCGGCGTACCTCACGCCCGCCGCGCTCTTCGGTTTCGGGGCGGTGCTCGTGCTGCGCCCGCTCCTCCCCTCGGTGCGCCCCTTCAAGGCGGGTGCTCTGTGCCTGCTCGCCGCCCTCGCGCTCGGCCTCGCCGCGGGGAGCCTCGGCCTCGGACCCGACCAGGCCCCGCGCAGCGGGCTCATCGCGGAGCCCGAGGAGTTCCGCCGCCACGGCGGCGCGCTCGGGGAGGTGCTCTTCCTCGTGAGCCGGACCCTCGTCAGGGAGCTCGGGTCCCACATCCTCTTCCTCTTCCTGCTCATCTCGGGCGCTCTGCTGCTCACCGGAGGGTCGGTGGCCGGCATTCTCCGGGCCACCGGCCAGGGCGTGACCTCGACGGGCGGCCGCGTGCGTCGGGGGGGTGCCGGGCTTGCGGGCGCTGTCACCATGCGCCTGCCTCGGGGAGAGCGCGAGCCCGCGTCGCCGGCGCCCGATCCCCCGCGAGACACGGTCGCCCCGGGGGCTGAGGACGAGCCGCGCTCCGCCTCGCCGCCCGAGGTGGAGCCGATCGTGCGAGCCACCCACGTGGAGGCACCCTCCCTCGACGGCGAGGCTCGCTACCCGGACCTCTTCGAGGCGTCCGAGGAGGAGGACATCGACGACGAGGACATCCCCGAGCCGCCCCCGTCTCCGGAGGCGCCGGAGGCCGAACCACCCGGTTCGGTCTCGCCCCCGCCCCGGGCGATCGCTCCCGAGGACCTCACGCCCATGGGCCGGCTGCGCTCCTCGGTGACCGAGGCCGAGGGCTTCCCCTACACCGTCCCCTCGCCCGGGGTCCTCAAGCGCTCGAGCACCCCGGCGAAGATCGACCGCCGAGCCGAGGAGCGCACCGGCGCGCAGCTCATCGAGGCCCTCGGGCACTTCGGCGTGGAGGCCCAGGTGGTGGAGACCGTGTCCGGGCCCCACGTGACCCGCTACGAGCTGCGCCTCTCGCCCGGCACGAAGATGTCGAAGGTCTCGCAGCTGAAGGACGACATCGCCTACGCGCTCGCGGCCACCGACGTGCGCATCCTCGCGCCGGTGCCCGGCAAGCGCGCGGTGGGGATCGAGGTGCCGAACGTCGAGCGCCGCCTCGTGCGCCTCGGCGACGTCTACCAGCAGGCGCCCCCGGGGTGGTCACCGCTGACCGTGTGGCTCGGCAAGGACATCGCCGGCAAGGCGATCGGCACCGACCTCGCCAAGCAGCCGCACGTGCTCGTGGCCGGCACCACGGGCTCCGGCAAGTCGGGCTGCGTGAACGCCATGCTCGCGTCGATCCTTCTCCGCGCCACCCCGAACGAGGTCCGCCTCGTGCTCGTGGACCCCAAGCAGGTGGAGCTCAACCTCTACGAGTCGATCCCTCACCTGCTCACCCCGGTGGTCACGAGCCCGCGCATGGCGGCCAACGTGCTCGGCAACCTGATCCGGGAGATGGAGGAGCGCTACGGGATCATGAGCGTGGCCCGCACCCGCAACCTCGAGGAGCTGAACCGGATGCGCGAGCGCGACGGCGAGCGCCCGCTGCCCTACATCCTGTGCGTGATCGACGAGCTGGCCGACCTCATGATGGTCGCCCCCGGCGAGGTCGAGGACGCGATCATCCGCCTCGCCCAGAAGTCGCGCGCGGTGGGCATCCACCTCGTGCTGGCCACCCAGCGCCCGAGCGCGGACATCATCACAGGGATGATCAAGGCCAACGTGCCGGCCCGTATCGCCTTCGCGGTGTCCTCCCAGACCGACTCGCGGGTCATCCTCGACGCCAACGGCGCCGAGTCGCTGCTCGGCAAGGGCGACATGCTCTTCCGACCGTCGTCGGAGTCCCGCGGCGCCCGCATCCAGGGCGCGCTGATCGAGGAGGACGAGGTGGAGCGGCTGTGCGAGCACTGGCGCGCGCAGGGCGAGCCCGAGCTCCAGGAGGAGCTGCTCGATGCCACCGAGGGGCCGGAGACCGACCCCGAGAGCGAGTTCAACCCCGACGCCGACGAGCTGTTGGCCGACGCCGTGACCACCGTGGTGCAGATGGGCACCGCGTCGACCTCCATGCTCCAGCGGCGCCTCCGGGTGGGCTACACGCGGGCGGGACGCCTCATCGACATGATGGAGCGCCGGGGAGTGATCTCCGGCTACGAGGGCTCGAAGGCCCGGCAGGTGCTCCTGACCGAGGCCGAGCTCCCGCGGATGCTGGCCGCGCTCGAGGAGCCGGTGGCAAGCGGCCTGGACGCGGAGGCGTAGGCGCCCTCGGGCGCGCGGGCCTTCGACCGGCCGAGCTCCGGGATATCCTCCGGCCGTGCCGGCCATAGGGGAAAGGCTGCGGGAGGCGCGTACGCGCCGGGGCGCCTCCATCGAAGACGCCGAGGACGGCACGAAGATCCGCGCCCGCTACCTGCGGGCGCTCGAGGACGAGCAGTACGACGTGCTTCCCGGCCGCACCTACGTCCGCACCTTCCTGCGCTCCTACGCGGAGTGGCTCGGGCTCGATGCCCGGCTGCTCGTGGAGGAGTACCGCGCCCAGTACGAGGGGGGCCGCACCGAGGAGGTGGAGGGCACCCCCTTCTCCCCGGTGGAGGGTCGGGGGCGCGAGCGCCAGCGGGTCGGGCTCCCCCGAGGGGGCCCTGGACCGCTCGCGTTTCTCGGCTTCGGCGCCCTGGCGGTCATCCTCTTCTTCCTGATACTGGGGCTGACCGCCGAGGAGGAGCCCCGGGGGCCGAGCCAGTCGGCCTCCGAGCAGGCCGAGCGCGAGAAGCGCCGCAGCGCGCGCCGCCAGCGCACCCGCGAGCGCTCCCCGCGGCGCCCGGAGCGCCGCGCTACACCGCGTTCGGTGAGCCTGCGGGTGGTGCCCTCGGAGCCCACCTACGTCTGCGTGGACGACGGCTCGGGCAACGTGCGCTACGAGGGCACGCTCACCGAGGCCCGTCGCTTCCGCGGAAAGCGCCTGCGGATGAACCTCGGTAAGACCTCCGCAAGGGTCTCCCAGAACGGCCGCCGCGTGCCCGTGGATA
>JBPCRE010000153.1:0-4758 GCA_050997195.1 Thermoleophilaceae bacterium | reverse complement strand
CGCTCGCAACTGCTCGTCACACCGCGCAAGCGCGGGAGCCGCTGGTCGAAGGCCAACAAGGACCGCATCGAGCAGCTCACCGCCGCCGGCCTGATGGCGCCGGCCGGGCTCGCCGCCGTAGAGCGGGCCAAGGCGGACGGATCGTGGAGCGCCCTCGACGCCGTGGAGGCGCTCATCGAGCCCGACGACCTCCGAGCCGCCCTCGACGGCGACGAGGAGGCCCGACGGCAGTGGGACGGCTTCCCGCCCTCCACCCGGCGCGGAATTCTGGAGTGGATCCTCGCCGCCAAGCGGCCCCCAACCCGTGTGAAGCGGGTGACCGAGACCGTGACGCTCGCCGCCGAGGGGGTCCGCGCGAACCAATGGCGCCCGCCGACGGGCGCTGATGGGCTCGCGAGTTTCGTCACCGCGGTCGCAGTTCCGTGGCGACCGAGATGGCACAATGACCCCGTGAGAAACCGGCGGCTGCTCGAGACCATCGAAGGCCACATGGAGCGCGGGAACGACCTGATGGATGAGGTGCGCGAGGAGATCCGCCTCACCCGCGAGGAGGTCCGCCTCTCCCGCGAGCAACACGCGGATCTGCGCGTGTTCATCCGGGAGGCCAGCCTGCGAGCCGAGCGGTTCACCGAGGGAGTGCTGGCCGAGCTGCGGGCGCTCTCCGCGGGTCAAGACGATCTGAGGGAGGAGAGCCGCGCCCAGACGCAGGCCCTCCTCCGGGTCCTCGATCGCCTCGGGCCGGGTCCGTCCCCCGCCTGAACGTCGCCGTCAGCCTTCGAAGGGCGCCGCCGGACGCGCCGGCCCGAGGCCGAGCTCCTCGACCCGTCCCGGCGTCCACGTGGGGTCGTATGGCCCGTGCGGCGGCAAGGACCTCCTCGTTGGGCGGGATGTCGCTCGAGTCCTCTGACATGTGCGCATGGCGAACGGAGCCGTCGGGTGCGATGATGAGCACCCCGCCGAGCTTGGGCGGGAATGGTTCACGATCCGACGAGGCTGCGGCGAGCGTCGACTCGAATCCCCGGAGGCGCCGGACGCTCGGCGTGGCCCCCCGCCACACGAGTTCGGCGAAACCGCGCCTTGGGTGCTCAAGTCGCCAACTCGAACCATGTCCGCACCCGCGCGGGCAGTAGGTCCGAGTTCTCAGCGACAAATCCCAGCAGCTCATCGCGCTCGATCACCTCATCGACCAGGCCACGGGCTCCGTCGTAGTGGCCGCAGGCAGCGAACGCGAAGGCGTCTGTCTGATCGTCTGCCCTCGCATCCGCTAGGGCCTGAAGATCAACGTGATCGGAGCCGGTCTTGATCTGGACGATGCCACGCCGCCTTGTCTCGCCATGAATCATCGTCCACTCGTAGGCCGGCGTATCCCGCTGGCGGGCTCTCGGTAGCGCCACATAGCCCCGAGCCACCTGAAGCCAGACGTAGACGAGATCCTCGACATCGTAGGGGTCCAGGTGGCTTGTCAGAACCTCGACAGGCGTGATCGCCAGCTCAGGAAGTGGCCGGTCGTGAAGCTTCTCCCACAGGTACAGCGTCAACTCTTGTGCCGAACGATCGTGAATACGGCTAAAGCTTGAGCCTGTCCCCACAAAGCGCCGGATGACGCCACCTGGCACCTCCAAATCGTTCAGCGCTCTTGGGGCCCACTCTGCGTCACGCACCTGATGGACGTCGACCTGGCGAGCAGCCTCGCTGCCGTCGTAGCGGTACGGGCCGGTGATCTTGCACAGCCAGTACCGCCCGTGCGTGTCGCGCGTCCAGACGAAATCGCCGGACTGCGCCCCCGCCCCGAACCGCCGCACTGTCTGCGCGGCCCGGCGCCCCCATCCCGGCATCTCGGTCTCCTCAATCCGCTTGCACGCCGTCTCGAGCAACGTGCCCGGTCGGAGTTCATCCATGCGCCATCCGATCCCGATCAGCCCGCCGAGCACGCAGTGGTCGACCTGAGCCGCGTGGTCTATGCCCTCCAACGTCGACCGAAGCTTGGTCCGCCACAGCACGGGGAGGGCGACGGGGTCGCCGCTCACAGCCATCGTGGCCTAGCTCCGGAGCGCAAACCCAGCGGCAACGGGTTGACTCGGCGAACACCGACTCGCGCCGGAACCCCCCAACAACTTCGACTGCCGGCTCCCGATTGGGACCCTGCCGTTCACACCGAACCGATTGCGGACCCCTCAGTCGGTAGAGGGAATGGCACTCATTGGCACCTTGCTCTCGGCGGGCATTGGCTGGCAGAGAGCTCAAATGCTCCGCTATACAGGGGACTCATCGAGCGCGCCCGACAGGATTCGAACCTGTGACCTTCGGTTCCGTAGACCGACGCTCTATCCAGCTGAGCTACGGGCGCTGACCCGAGAGAGTAGCCATCGCCAGGCGGGCCACCCGAGGGCTGGTTCAGCCCACGCGCCCCGCCTCGGCCGCCGGCCGGCGCAGCACCGAGATCACGTCTCCGAACACCCGCACGTCGTGGCGGCCTCCGCCCCAGGAGTCGAACTGGCGCTCGACGACGAGGCCAACCTCGCGCGCGAGGTTGGCGAAGAGCACAGCCGTCATGGGAGCTCGCCGGCCGCGGCGCTCCCGTCGTCCGGCGTGGTGGATGGTGGCCACCCCGCCGGGGCGAAGGACGCGGGCGATCTCGGCCACGTAGGCGCCCACGTCTCCCGGGGAGAGGTGCACGAACACGTCGAAGGACCAGACCGCGTCCACCGTGGCGTCCGGCACCCCGGGGATCGAGGCGCCCTCGCTGAGGAGGTAGGTCACCGCGGGGTCGTCGCCGAGCCGGGCCCGGGTGAGCGAGAGCACCTCCTCGGTGGCCTCGACGAGCACCAGTCGCGCCACCCGCTCGCGAAGGATCACGCTCCAGCGCCCCGCGCCCGGCCCGAGCTCGACCGCCGCGGAGCCCTCGGGTACGCCCGGCTTCAGGACCTCCTCGACCAGGCCGCCCTTCCACGCCTCCGAGGCGGTCCACTCCTCCCCGCCGGCGCTCCAGTCGTAGGCTGCCCACCCTTCCTGACCACCCATGGCCCCGTAGCGGGGAAAGGCACGGTGCGCGGGTCCGTACACGCCGCGAGCACCCTCGATGGCCAGCAGGCGATCCTCGAGCGCGTCGGTCACGCGCCGAGCGCCCGCGAGGCCGAGGTCGAGCAGCGCGTAGGCGGTTCCGAGCTGACCGCCGTGGGCCGCTGCGGCCCGAAGCCGCCGCAGGGCGCGCCGGGCGCCCGCAGTGAAGACGCCGCCGGAGTCCGGGCCGCTCAGCGGACGGTGAGCACGGTGCCCACAGCGCTCGCGGACCCATCGGCGCTCGCGGTGACCACGTCGAGCTCCACGCGCTGCCCGCGCCTCCAGGCCCTCGGGGCGCAGCGTGAGCCAGCGCGGCAGACGTTGGAGGCCCGGGGGAAGCGAAAGCGGATCACGGCCGTGCCGCGGGCGTCGGTGCGTGCTTCCACCGGTACGGCCCTCGGCGCGCCGCCGCCCACCCTGGTCAACGTGACCGCGACCCGCACCCCGGGCTGGAGTCCAGAGGCCACGAATCGCACGGAGGCACCGGGCGCCACCGTTGATGGCCCCGTGAGGGGCTTGGCCCCGGCCTGAGCGACCGGTACGAGAGAGAGCGCACACGCAACGGCGGCCACCGCGGCACACGCCATGACCCGTCGCCCGAGCACGTCTCGAACATTGATCGTTCCTACCGCCATCGCCGGCCCACGGTACTCCTCGGACCCCCCACCGGTGCAAGGCGGCGGCCGCGACGGCCCGAGGGCGTGGGCTCACGAGGGCAGCGGAGCCCCCGCGAGCGCGGCCAGGACACCCACCGCGCCGGCCGCGAGCAGCGTCGTGACCACACCGCGCCCCAACAGGAGCAGAGCCAGCGCGCTCGCGAGGAGGATCGCGTACTGCCACGTCTCACCCAGGGCGAGGGTGAGGGGAACGGCCGATCCGGTGATGGCCCCAATGGCGGCGGGGCCGGCGCCGGCCAGGAAGGCGCGCACCCCCGCGTTGGCCACGAGACGGTCGAAGCGCTCGGCGCCGATCACGATGAAGAGAAAGGAGGGAGCGAAGGCCACCGCGGAGGCCAGGAGCGCTCCGCCGACGCCCGCGGCCGCGTAGCCCACGACGGCCACGGTGTGCACCACCGGCCCGGGCGTGACCTGCCCGAGGGCCACGGCGTTCAGGAACTGGCCATCGGTCATCCAGCCGTTCACGCCCACCGCGTCGGCCTGCATGAGCGGGATGATCACGAAGCCGCCTCCGTAGGAGAGCGCGCCCACCTTGAACGCCGTCCACGCGAGCGCGCCGAGCGATCCGGTGCCGAGCACTGCGGCGAGGAGCGGGAGGAGCGGCCAGGCGTGCGCGGCGGCTCGGGCGCCCCCGATGCCCCGTCTCCAGGCAAGCTCGACGGCGCCGCAGCCAAGGAGCACGATCACGAGCCAGGGGCCGATCGCCGCCGCCGCGACCGCGCCCAGCAGCACGTAGGCGCTCCAGCGAACCCGCTCCGCTCCGGTGGCCCGCCGCCAGCTCGCGGGCATCAGGCTGGTGCCGGCCCGCACGGCCACGGCGGCCACCGCGGCGCCCGCGCCGGCGCCCGCGCCGAGTACCCACGCCGGCGGTGAGCCGGCGAGAAAGAGGGCGGCGAGCGCCACGATGAGCACGAGCCCCGGCACGATGAACGCGGTGCCGCCGGCGAGCGCGCCCGGCACCCCGGCCACCCGCCACGCGCAGAAGATCGCAAGCTGGGTGGAGGCCGGGCCCGGGAGCAGG
>JBPCRE010000191.1:0-3232 GCA_050997195.1 Thermoleophilaceae bacterium | reverse complement strand
CCAAGACCGACCCCGACGCGGGCTACGACGGCTTCTCGCTGTTCATCGTCGACACCGATACGCCCGGGTTCGTGCGCGAGCAGAAGCTCGAGAAGCTCGGCATGCACGCCTCCGATACGGCCCTGCTCGCGTTCAGCGACGTGCGCGTGCCCCACGAGGCCCTGCTCGGCCAGGAGGGGAAAGGCTTCTACCACATCATGTGGGAGCTCCAGGGCGAGCGGCTGATCGGCGCGGCGGGGTGCGTGGCCGGGGCGCAGCGCGCCTTCGAAAAGACGCTCGAGTACGCGCAGGAGCGCCAGGCGTTCGGACGCTCGATCGGCAAGTTCCAGGTCACGCGGCACAAGTTCGCGGAGATGGCCACCAAGATCGAGTCGGCGCGCCAGATGGTGTACACGACGGCCTGGCGCTTCCAGAACGGCGAGTACCCCGTGCGCGAGATCTCGATGGCCAAGCTCCACGCCTCCCGCATCGCCGTCGAGGTGGCCGACGAGTGCATCCAGATCCACGGCGGAGCCGGCTACATGAAGGAGTACGGCATCGAGCGGATCTGGCGCGACCTTCGCCTGAACCGGATCGGGGCGGGCACCGACGAGATCATGCTCGAGGTGATCGGCCGCTCGTATGGGCTCTAGGCGCGTGGGGCTGGCGAGCTGCCCGCCCCCATGAGCGCCGTCGCCCCCGCCCAGAGCTACCTGAAGCCCACCGCGCCGGTCATGGAGCCGGTGGCTCCCGGCGTGTGGGTGATGCGCGGAGGCATGCCGGTGAAGGCCATGAACGTCTACCTCATCGAGGACGGGGAAGGAGTGACCCTCTTCGACGCCGGTATCGAGGACATGACCGAGTTCATCGCCGACGTGGGCGAGCGCATGGGAGGCATCAATCGGGTCGTGCTCGGGCACGGGCACCCCGACCACCGGGGCGCCGCGCCCGGCCTCGGCGCACCGGTGCACTGCCACCCCGACGAGGTGGCCGACGTCGAGGGCGACGGGGGCGCGCACTACTTCGACTACGCGAAGCTCGAGTACGTCTTCGCCCGCTTCGCCATGCCGAAGTTCATCGACCGCTGGGACGGCGGTCCGGTGAAGGTGGCGGGGACGGTGTCCGAGGGCGACGACGTCGCGGGCTTTCGCGTGGTGCACCTGCCCGGCCACGCGCCCGGGCTCATCGGGCTGTGGCGGGAGTCCGACCGGCTCGCCCTGGTGTCGGACGCCCTCTACACCCTCGACATCCAGACCACTCGCTTCGGAGGCGCTCGCGTGGCCCACGAGGCCTTCAACTGGAGCACCGAGGGGGCGCGCGAGAGCATGGTCAAGCTGGCCGACCTCGAGCCCGCGGTGGTGTGGGCCGGGCACGCCCATCCCGTGTCGGGCGACGTGGCCGGGCAGCTCCGAGAGGCGGCGCGGCGATAGGCGACGTCTAGCCTTCAGAGCCCCGTACGAAAGTCAGGTGCCACGTTGTCCCTACTCACCAAGGCCGTTCAATTCGCCCGCAGCCCCAAGGGGCGCGAGCTGACCGAGAAGGCCAAGCACATGGCCAAGGACCCCGAGACCCGTCGCAAGATCGAGGGAATCCGGGGGAAGGCGGCTCGTAAGGAGCCCCGGCACTAGCGGCTCGAGCGACCCGCCATGGACTGGAGCTACTACGACACGTTCATCACCGCCTCCGAGGATTCGCCGGCCCGATCCGGGGCCGTGCCCCCGGATCGCGAGGGGAGGCCGACCGTGGCGTTCGCCCCAGTTCCATGCGGCTGACCCATCGCTGACGCGGCTGGCGGCCATGCGCTCCAGTCGCGCCGGCAAGTAGCTCCGGGCTCGGCGACATCCGAGGGCCCCGCGCCGAGTCGACGCGCGGGGCTCCGCACGACCGCGGGCTCGTCATCATCTCGCGCCCTCCATCCCGAACTAAGGAGACGCACCCTGTGGGAGTACTCGACGGCAAGGCCGCCATCGTCACCGGATCGGCGCGCGGCATCGGCCGGGCCACGGCGGAGATCCTCGCCGAGCACGGCGCGCGGGTGCTCATCAACGACCTCGACGGCGACCTGGCCGAGCAGACCGCCGCGGAGATCGCCGGTGAGACCACCACCTTCGTCGGCGACCTCACCCGGGAGGGGATGCCCGACCGGCTCGTGGCCCACGCCGTGGAGGCCTTCGGGCAGATCGACATCATCGTCAACAACGCGGGCTACACCTGGGACGGCACGGTGCACAACATGACCGACCAGCAGTTCCAGGCCATGCTCGAGATCCACACGGTGGTGCCCTTCCGCGTGCTGCGAGCCGCGGCGCCCCACCTGCGCGAGCCGGCCAAGCGCGAGCGGGCCGAGGGACGCGAGGTGTTCCGGAAGGTGGTGAACATCTCCTCCACCTCGGGCACCATGGGCAACCCCGGGCAGGCCAACTACGCCGCGGCCAAGTCGGCGGTGGTGGGGCTCACCAAGACCCTCGCCAAGGAGTGGGGCGGGTTCAAGATCAACGTCAACGCCGTGGCCTTCGGGTTCGTGGAGACGCGCATGACCGCAGCCAAGGAGAACGCCGAGACCTTCAAGAAGGACGACCTCTCGATCCCGATGGGCATCCCCGAGCAGCTTCGCTCGATGGCGGCCATGATGATCGCGCTCGGCCGGCCGGCCACAGCCGAGGAGGCGGCGGGCGGCGTGTTCTTCCTGTGCTCGCCGTGGTCGAACCTCGTGCACGGGCAGGTGCTCAACGTGACCGGCGGGCAGTTCACGGGGATGACCTCGTGAGCGCCACGCTGGCCGGCTACGGGCACTTCCTGCGCCTGGCCTCGCGCCGACGCTGGGACGGGTCCACGATCGACTTCCGCCGCGATGCGGACGAGTGGCCGCGACTCGATCCGGATCTGCGCCGGCGCGTCGAGCGCCTCGTGGCAGGGTTCTGCGTGGGCGAGAGCCGGGTGGCGACGGAGCTCGAGCCCTTCGCCGCCGCGGCGGCGGATCCCGACGTGGCCGCCTGCTTCGAGATCCAGGCGCTCGAGGAGCGCCGCCACGCCCGCTTCTTCGACCGCTGGGCGGCCGAGGTGCTCGGGGCGCCGGGATCGACGCCCGGCGAGCGTGCCTCGGGGGTCGCGCGTCTCCTGCCGCCGGACTTCTTCGAGCTCTTCGAGCGCCGGCGGCCCCGAGTGGCGGCCGAGCGCGATCATCATGGCCGCCATCGAGCGAAGCTGCTCGGGGATGCCCATCGGGATCGAGAGGTCGTCCTTCTTGAAGGTC
>JBPCRE010000187.1:0-4517 GCA_050997195.1 Thermoleophilaceae bacterium | reverse complement strand
TGGTGCCCCGACGCTCGTACCGGCGCAGGCTCTGGACGATGCGGCGCTGGTACTTCGAGAGCTCACGCTCGGCGGCTTCACGGCTCGTGAAGGGCTTGGCGGCCTCGATCACGGTCTCGCGGACCTCGAGGGCGGCACCCACCGGGATGAGGACGGCACGCTCGGCCTGGGCGGCCACGCCCTGGAGCGCGTTCGCCTCGGCCTTGGCGCGGGTCTCGGCGGTGCGGCCCGCGCGGCGAGCCGTGGTCTCGGCCGACGTGCGGCTCGAGGCGGCGCTGCGGCGAGTGGCCTGTGCGCCACGCTGCGAGGCGTTGCGCTGACGGGTGGCGGCGGCCTTCTTGCCGGCCGCGCGGCGCTGGGCCGGGGTGCGCTGGGTCGAGCCCGAAGCCGAGCGGCTCTGGGAGCGGGTCCCGGTCTGGGAGCGCGCCGGCGTGGTGCCGGATCCGTTCGAGCTGCGGGTGGTGGCCGAGCGGCCAGTGGCACCCTGCGAACGCTGCTGGGAGCCGCTCCGGCCCTTGGCGGCCCGGGTTTTGCTCTGAGTCTCAGTGGCCATTGAAGCCCTCCTCGGTCCGAACTATCAAGAAGCTTGGGTAAGCAAGTTACATCTAACATGCATAACCCTAGCCACCGAACACGTGTTTGTCTACCGGCCTGGTTCACCGCCGCGGGGAAGACGTCTCCGGCCGTCCGGGCGGTCCTCGGAGCCGGGGGCTACGCGGCCGCGGGTCGCGGTCCCTCGATCTCGCCGCGAGCCGCCCAGTCCTCGGGGCGGCGCAGCTCGTCGAGGGTGGGCAGGGCCTCGGGGGCCGACCACACGCGGTTCAGCCGCCCGAGGCCGTGGCTCTCGACCACCGCGTCGCAGAAGCTCTTGCCGAGCTCGTACTGGCGGAGCTTCACCTCGAGCCCGAGGAGGCGCTGGAGGACCTTCTCGGGGGTCGAGCGGCTTCGGCGCCGACGATCCATGGCCTCCCGGAGCCCCGCGTAGGCGGGGAGGACCTCGGCGCCGACCACGTCCATGGTGTGCTCGGCGTAGCCCTCGACCACGGCCATGACCGCCTGCACGCGGTCCATGATCTCTTGCTGCTCGGAGGATTGAACGAGCGCCGCGAGGCCGCCCTCGCGGAAGGTCTCCAGGATGCGGCGCGGGTCGCGGAGGGAGGGCAGCCGCCCGGCGGCGGACTCATCGACGCGCACGTCGACGGTCTCGAGGTACTCGCGCAGAAGTCCGCCGAGGTGGCCGCGGAGCCAGGGCACGCCGGAGAACTGGAGCACGTGGGTGACCTCGTGCAGCACCACCCAGCCGAGGAAGGAGCCGGAGTCCACGTCGAGATCCTCGGTGGCCTTGCGGAGGTTGGGGGCCACGAAGAGCAGCCGCGCCGGGGCCTCGGGCTGGATGAGGGACAGCTCGTACTGGCCGAGCACCCGCTGAGAGAGGTAGCCCATCACGAGCCCGACCTCGGCCGCCAGCGTCGCGGAGGTCACGGCCCGGAGGGCTCCTGCGAACGGGCCGGCTCCCTCGAGGCGTCCGGCGAGGCGGTCGGCGACCGGGTCGAGGAGGCCGGCGAGGGTGGTCAGGTTGGCCTCGGCCCATTGCCCGCGACTGACGGCCTCGGGCCCCGGGAGCGCCTCGCCGGCCACCAGGCCGGTGTAGCCGGACACGTGGCGCTCGGAGCGCTCGGCGAGGGCGTCCAGATCCACGCCGAGCGCGCCGGCGGGCTCGGAGCCGGCGGCGAAGCCCGCGATCTGGCGCGCCAGCGACCAATCGATCATGCCGACCCAGCCTACCCCTCCCGGGATCGCGTGAAGCGAGGCGGCAGCGGGTAGAACTGCGGTCGTGAACGCCACCGAGACGAAGCCCAGCCTGCGTCACCGCGCTCCCAACGGCGTGGCGCCCGCCGACTACGGGAAGCTGAACGCCGTCTACGGCGTGCTGCTGAGCGGCCTGGCGCTCTCCGCCGGCCGGTCTGCCGAGCCCCTACGGGGAGCGGAGCTCCTACCGCTCGGAGCCGCCACCTTCGCGCTCTCGAAGGTGATCGCCAAGGAGAAGGTGGGCTCGTGGATGCGCGAGCCCTTCGTCGAGGAGTCGGCCCACGGCCGGCCTCCGCGCGGCGAGGGCCTCCGGGCCGCGATCGGCGAGCTCGTGACCTGCACGCGCTGCATCGGGGCGTGGGGAGCGCTCGGCCTCGTGGGCCTGAGGGTGGCCTCGCCGAGCGCCTCACGCGCGGTGACGGGCGTGCTCGTGGCCTCGGCGGTCAACGACTTCCTCCAGGCCGGGTTCAAGTGGGCCACGGCCAGGGCGGACGCCACCGACCATAATGCCCACCGATGATCCGAGGCGTCCTTCGCTACCTGATCGGCCGCCGCCTGGCCCGCTTTTTGCCGGGCGGCTGGCTCGTCTTCCTCCTCACCAGCCCTCGCGTCCGCCGCTGGGTGAGCGCCACGGTGCGCCGGCGCCTCGCCCGCCGCCGCTCCCTATAGCCGCGGGAGCTGCTGCTCGAGCTCGGCCACCGGGGCGAAGAGGTCGCCCCGCCCGGTCGCGCGCTCGAGGGCCTTCGCCGACGTGATCGCCAGCGCGTCGGGATCACCCGCCTCGAACGCCGACTCGACCTCCTCCCAGGTCACCGGCGCAGAGACGGTGGGCCGCTCCCGCGCGCGCAGCGAGTACGCGCACACGGTGGTCTTGTGCTCGTCGTTCTGGCTCCAGTCGATCAGGACCTTCCCCGCCCGAAGCTGCTTCTTCATGCTCGACACCACGAGCTCCGGGTGCTGGCGCTCGAGCAGCTCGGCAAGGGCTCGAGCGAAGGGCTTGGTCTCGGCGTAGCTCGTCGGAGTGTTGAGGGGCACGTAGACCTGGAGCCCCTTGGAGCCGGAGGTCTTCGGGAAGCTCTCGAGCCCGAGCTGGTCGAAGAGCTCTTTGAGCCAGCGCCCGACGCGTGCGCACTCGAGGATCGCCGCCGGCGCGCCGGGGTCGAGGTCGAAGACCATCGTCGTGGGCGTCGCGACCTCGGTGGCCATGGCCAGGGAGGTGTGGAGCTCGAGGTCGGCGAGGTTGGCCGCCCACACCAGGGTCGGGAGATCGTCGGCCACGCAGAAGTTCACGTGGCGGCCGTTGCGAGTACTCCACACCGCCTCGGTGCGCACCCACTCCGGCCGGTGGGACGGGCACTCCTTCTCGTAGAAGTACTGGCCGCGCACCCCGTCGGGATAGCGCTTTAGCGTCAGGGGCCGCCCACGCAGATGGGCCTGGAGCACCGGCCACACGCGCGTGTAGTAATCGATGACCTCGCCCTTGGTGAAGCCGGCCTCGGGGTAGAGGACCTTTTCGAGGTTCGACAGGGAGAGGCGCCGGCCCTCCACCTCCACCGAACGCCTCACGCGCCGGGGGCCTCGGGGTCGATCACCACGTCGTGCGCCTCGATCTCGTCACGGAGGCCCTTGTAGGAGGGCTGGCGAAGCGTGTGGGCGTGCGTCCACTCGGCGAACGCGACCTCGGCCACGAGCCGCGGCTCGACGAAGCGCGCCTCCCGCGGAGGCTGGCGCCCTTCGAACGGCGAGTCCTCCCGCGCGAGGGGTTCGAGCAGCTCCCCGAGGCGGGCGAGCTCGCGCTCGGTGAAGCCGGTGCCCACCCGGCCGGCGTAGCGCAGGGCGCCGCCGGGGGTGTCGCGGAAGCCCACCAGCAGCGAGCCGATCCGGCCCCGCCGGCCCCCGGTGCCCGGCATCCACCCTCCCACCACCAGCGACTCGGAGCGGTGGTTCTTGACCTTGAGCCACGCGGAGCTTCGCCGGCCCGGCTCGTAGGGAGAGTCGAGTCGCTTGGCCACGATGCCCTCGAGCCCCTGGGCGCGGCTGGCCTCGAGCAGCGCCTGACCGTCACCGCGATGGTGGGCGGGCGCCTGCCAGGCCGGGCCCGAGAGCTCGAGGCGGGCGAGGAGCTCGCGACGTCGCTCGTAGGGCAGATCGAGGGTCGAGCGCCCGTCGAGGTAGAGCACGTCGAAGGCGATGTAGTGGACCGGCACCTCGCGGGCGCGACGGCGCACGGCGGACTCGGAGGCGAGGTGCATGCGGCTCTGAAGGCGCTGGAAGCTCGGCCGGCCCTGCTCGTCGAAGGCCACCACCTCCCCGTCGAGCACCACCGCCCTCGAGCCGAGCGCCTCGCCGAGGCCCCGGACCTCCGGGTAGCGACCGGTCACGTCGCGCCCGGTCCGGTTGGCCAGGCGGACGCGGCCGCCCGAGCAGAAGGCCAGCGCACGGACGCCGTCCCACTTGATCTCGTGGGCGAAGGCGGCATCGTCGGTCGGGAGGTTCGGCGACAGCGAGGCGAGCATAGGTCGCAGCTTCTCGGGCCTCGGCTCGTGATCCGGGTCCTCGGGGGGGTCCCTGCGGTGGACCATCCAGTCCTCGCCGTGCGTCTTAAAGAGCGCGTACCTGCCGCGCAGCCGCTCTCCACGGAAGGTCACGATCACCTCGTCGTCGCGGAACTTGTGCGTCTCGTAGGTCCCGTGGTCCCACACGTGCAC
>JBPCRE010000058.1:0-23174 GCA_050997195.1 Thermoleophilaceae bacterium | reverse complement strand
TCGCCAAGTACACCGCGCGCGTGCCGCTCGGGCGCATGGCCGAGGCCGCCGACCTGGCCGGGCCGCTGCTCTTCCTCGCCTCGGACGCCTCCGGCTACCTCACCGGGCACGAGCTGCGGGTGGACGGGGGGTTCACGGCGTAGCAGCCACGCAGTCGGGCGCGCCGGATGCCAGTGTTCGTCGCGGCGGCTCGAGATTGATGACCGAGGTCGGCGTGTCGGCGACTGTATTTCGGGCGCCGACCTTCTCGCTCGTCAGCAAGCTACCGCTTAGCCCGGACCCGCCTAACGGTGGATGGGTCGGAGTCGGGGGCCGAGCCCCGGGTAACCGGTCAGAACCGGGTGCAGCACCACTCTCGACGAGTGCCGGTGCCGCGGCCGGCGGGGTCGGCGGATCCAGGCACAGGTCCATCACGAGGCGACTCTCAGATACGACAAGAAAGTTGTCCCTGAGACAAGAAAAGTGTCTGTGAGACAAACTTCTTGTCGTATCCGCGAGCGAGCGTCACGGAGATATCGGGTATCGCTCGCCGGCCTCTCGCCTCAACCTGGATTCAGCGGAAAGGGTGCGGTTGGCGGGTTCACGGGCGAAGATGGGCTTCCCGGGGCGCCACACAGCACTCTGCATTGAGTATGCGGTAGTTTGCATGCCATGGGTTCACTTCTCCAGATCAGGAACGTGCCGGATGACGCGCGCCGCGCGCTCAAGGCCCGGGCGGCATCACGCGGCGAGTCTCTCAACACCTACCTGCTCGACCTCATCGAACGAGACGTGGCGCGTCCGACCGTCGAGGAGGTACTCGACCGCGCAGTCCAACGAGCCGACCGTGCGAGTACCTCGGCCGTCGAGCTGATCCATGAGGCTCGCGATGAACGCGGGGGCGAGCCGCGGCGCCGGCCGACGTGATCGTCGTCGACTGCCCGGCGGTGGTCGACGCCCTCACGGCGGTCGACGGGAGCGACGATCTGCGTGCCCTCCTGGCGAGTGAGGACCTCAACTCGCCGACTCTTCTCGACTTCGAGGTCGTGTCGACCCTTCGGGGACTGACCCTCGGCGGGCATCTCACCGCCGCGAGGGCCGAAGACGCCTTGACGGACTTCGACGACCTGGAGGTCCGGCGCTGGCCGTCGAGCGACGGACTTCGGCGCCGAGCGTTTCAATTACGCGACAACGTGTCCGCGTACGACGCGGCATACGTCACCCTGGCCGAAGCGCTCGGCTGCTCGCTGTTGACTCGAGACCGCCGGCTGGCCGGATCGAGCGGAGACCTCGTCCGGGTGGAAGTCCGCTGAGCCCTTCGGAGACCGTGGGCGAGGGAATCGTTCAGCAAGCGGCTCGTAGCTGAACTTTCCGTTCTATTGTTCAGCTACGAGAGCGGCTACTGAAGTTTCGGGGGCACCGTTGAGGCATCGCAGGGGTAGAGGGACGCTAGAGCCTCAACACCTCCCGCCGCGCTTCGGGACCGGCCGTGCGGGGCGAGCCCTCTACTACGAAGCGTTCATCCCCGATCCCATTCGCGACCTCGACCTCCAGTTGGGGATAGCAGCGATCGGCTTGGTGAGTGAGGCCGAGACCGCAGTCAGAGACCTCAACGGGTCGCCACAGCGGCTGGCGTCACTGGAGGGCCTCGCACGACAGTTACTTCGAACGGAGGCCTTGGCGTCCTCGGCAATTGAGGGGCTGGTCCTGTCGCACCGTCGACTCGCGCAAGCTGTCCATGACCCCCGGGCGGGCGATCACCGAGCGCACGAGGTCCTGGGCAACATGCGGGCGATGGAAGCGGCCATCGATCTCGGGGCCGAGGCGGTCCCTCTCCGAACCGAAGACCTGCAGGACCTCCACCGGATCCTGGCCGTGGACACGTTCTTGGAGAAGCATGGGGGGTCATCCGTGAGGAGCCAGGCTGGATAGGCGGCACTACCCCGGCGAACGCGAGCTATGTGGCTCCACCGCCCGATCTACTGGCGCCTCTTCTGCTGGATCTCTGCGAATTCGCGAACCGCACGGACCTTCCGGCCGTGGTCCAAGCTGCGATCGCGCACGCCCAATTCGAGCTCATTCACCCGTTCGCCGACGGCAACGGGCGCGTCGGTCGCTGCCTGATCCACGCCCTCCTGCGTCGCCGCGGGCTGGCCGAGAACTACGTGCCTCCCGTCAGCCTTGCACTCGGAGCACGCAGGGACGCCTACATCGCGGGGTTGAGGGCGTTCGAGGCCGACAGGATCGGGGACTGGGTGGCGATGTTCAGCCGAGCGACGCGTGACGCCGTTTCCCGGGCCAAGCGCTTCACGGATGAGGTGGAGGCGATCCAGCAGAAGTGGCTCGAGCAAGCTGGGCGACCCCGCAGAAACTCCGCGGCGCGGGCGATTCTCGCGTCCCTGCCGGCTTACCCGGTCATGGACGGCACCACCGCACGCAGGATCACAGGGAGCTCCGAGGCCGCTGCCCTGCGTGCTCTCAACGGGCTGGAGAGGGCCGGCGTGCTGAAGCGTCGCGACAATCGACAGCGCAGTCGCTCCTGGGAGGCGCCGGAGCTGTTCGAGCTCGTCCGCAGCTTCGAGGAACGGCTGACCGTCGCCTGAAGCGGGTCGCTCGTAGTCAGCGCCCGGCGGTCGCGGCGCCGGAGGATCGCCCGTCCTGCAAGGTGACGACCACTACGCGATCCTCCCCTTCGAAGAAGACGTAGATCATCAGCAGCCAGCGCCAGGGTCCGAGCAGGAAGCGGAGGCCGCTCCAGCGCCCGCTCAACTCGGCGCCCATGAGAGGGAACCGCTCCAGCAGCCGGAGCGACCGCTTGACCCGCTCGCGGGTGTCGGGCGGGAGGCTGTGCGTGACGATGAGCGTTTGGAGGTCCTCGGCGGCGGCCGCGCTCACCTCGACGCGGGCCACCGGCTACATCTCGTCCAACGGAACGGTGTCCCCGGAATCGGACTGACGCAGCCCGAGCTGAGCGCGCTCCCAGGCGCCGGGGATCGCGTCGAGCAGCGAGACGATGTGGCGAGGGTCCGGGTCGGCCTCGTCGAGTGCACTCGAGAGCAGGGAGCGGGCCAGCGTTCCCTCCTGGACATGGGTCCGCTCGGCGAGGATGGCCAGCTTGGCGGCCCGCTCCTCGTCGAGGGTGACGTTCAAGCGGTAGCTCCCACGGTCCACGGGACCAAGCTACACGAAGCGGCACGCGGCGTGTAGCCCGCATCCAGGAGCTCCGCACGGGCCACATTCCCAGCCACCGCTCGGTCACCGAGCTCGACGGCTACGGTCTTGGGCACTCGAAGGCCACCGGCTTCCCCGCCGGCCCCGACCACGAAAGGCACCGCCTCGATGAGCACCGCGGCCCCCGAGGCCACCCAGACCATCGCCAACGTCATCGCGGGCGAAGAGCGCCCCGCCGAGAGCGGGGAGACCTTCGACAAGTTGGCCCCCGCCAAAGGCGAGGTCATCAGCCGGGCGGCGCGCTCGCGCGCCGAGGACGTGGACGCCGCGGTCACCGCGGCCGAGGCCGCCCAGCCCGCGTGGGGCGCCGAGACCGTGGCCGAGCGCGGCCGCGTGCTCCGCGAGATCGCCAAGCTGCTCGAGCGCGATCGCGAGGAGGTGGCCCGGATCGTTGCCCTCGAGACCGGCAAGGCGCCGAAGGAGGCCCTCGGCGAGGTGGGCGGCGCGGCCGAGCAGGGCTACTTCATGGCCGGCGAGGGCCGGCGCTTCTACGGCCGCACCACCACCAGCGCGATTCCGAACCGCCAGGCCATGACCATCCGCCAGCCGCTCGGCGTGGCCGGGCTCATCATCGCCGCCAACACCCCGATCGCCAACGTGGCCTGGAAGGTGTTCCCCGCGCTCATCTGCGGCAACGCGGCGGTGCTGAAGGCCTCCGAGGACGCTCCGCAGACCGCCGTGGCCTTCGCCCGGCTGGCCGCCGAGGCCGGTCTGCCCCCCGGCGTGCTCAACGTCGTTCACGGCTTCGGCCCCGAGGCCGGGCAGCCCCTCGTGGAGGACCCGCGTGTCGCGGTCATCTCCTTCACGGGCTCGACCGCGGTGGGACGCATGATCAACCGCATCGGCGCCGATCGCCTCGTCAAGGTCTGCCTCGAGCTCGGCGGCAAGAACCCCCTGATCGTGTGCGACGACGCGGATCTCGACAAGGCGGCCGAGGCCGCCGCCCTCTCGGCCTTCTCTAACGCCGGGCAGCGGTGCGCGTCGGGCAGCCGGATCGTCGTGTTCGATGCGGTGTACGACGCCTTCATGGAGCGCCTGCTGGCCCGCGCCTCCGAGCAGCGCGTGGGCCCGGGCGACGAGCACGACTTCGGTCCGGTGATCAACGAGCGCCAGCTCGAGAGCATGCTCGCCGTGGTCGGTCGCGCCCGCGAGCAGGGCGCCCGAGTGCTCACCGGCGGTGAGCGACTCTCCGGCCCCGAGCACGCGGGCGGCTTCTTCATGTCCCCCACCCTCATCGAGGGGGTCGAGCTCGAGGGCGAGGCGGCCCAGAACGAGCTCTTCGGCCCCATCTCCACCGTGCACCGGGCGCGCGACTTCGAGGACGCGATGGCCGCCGCCAACAACACCCCCTACGGGCTGACCGCGGCCATCTGGACCGCCAGCGTGCATCGAGGGCAGGAGTTCCTGCGCCGTGTGCACTCCGGCGTGGCCGCGGTGAACGGCGCCACCTACGGCTCGGAGCCGCACATGCCGTTCGGCGGCCAGGGGGACTCCGGCACGGGCTGGCGCGAGCCCGGCACCGAGGCGCTCGACGTGTACTCGGACTGGAAGACCGTGTACGTGAACCACGACCCGGCCGCGGTCTAGGCGTCCGCTCCACGCCCGTGCCCTCCGGCCTGGCCCTCATCCCCGCCCGCGCGGGCTCCCAGCGCGTGCCGGGCAAGAACGTCCGGCTCCTGGCCGGGCACCCGCTGATCGCCTACTCGATCGCCGCGGCTCGGGAGAGCGGCCTCTTCGACCTCGTCTACGTCTCGACGGACTCCGAGGAGACCGCCGAGGTGGCCCGGCGCTACGGGGCGGAGGTGCCGGAGCTGCGTCCCGCCGAGCTGGCCGGATCGACCTCCCCCGACATCGAGTGGATCCGCCACACGGTCAAGCTGCTCGGCGAGCGCGGGCGGGAGTTCGACCTCTTCTCCATCCTTCGCCCCACGAGCCCTTTCCGCGGCGCCGGCACCATCCGCCGCGCGTGGGAGGAGCTCCTCGCCCACGACGCCGGCGACTCGATCAGGGCCGTCGAGCTCTGCAGGCAGCATCCGGGGAAGATGTGGAGGATCGAGGGTGAGGAGATGCGCCCGCTGCTCGCCCAGCCCGCCGGGGTGCCCCTGCACTCGCGCCAGTACCAGTCGCTGCCCGAGGTCTACGTCCAGAACTCGAGCCTCGAGATCGCGTGGACGCGCGTGGTCACCGAGCACGACTCGATCGCCGGGGAGCGGGTCGTGCCCTTCTTCACCGAGGGCGCGGAGGGCTTCACCATCGACTACCCGGGGGACTGGAGCGAGGCCGAGCGCCTCGTGGCCTCGGGCGAGGCCGAGCTTCCGGTGCCGCAGCGCACCCCGGTGCCCGTCGGGGAGCACGGGTGAGCGCCCACCGCGTCGCGGGCGCCCGAGGCGGGTCCTAGTGGAGTCGAGCGTCACCCGAAGCGGCGCGGGCGGGAGCCTGCGCTTCGTGCCCCCCTCCGAGCTCGCGCGCATCCGCGAGCTCGAGGCCGAGCCGGTCGAGCGCGCCGAGATCTTCGCCGACGCCTGCCGGATCAACTGCCTCTACATGATCGCCCGCGCCGGCTCGGGCCACGTCGGCTCGAGCTTCTCGGCGATGGACATCGTCTCGTGGCTGCACCTGGAGGTCCTCGGCGCGGGCGACCGCTACTTCTCCTCCAAGGGCCACGACGCGCCGGGTCTGTACTCCGTGCTCCTCGGCCTCGGGCGCCTGCCCTTCGAGAAGATCGACGGGCTGCGGCGCCTCGGAGGCCTGCCGGGGCACCCCGACGTGCTCACCACGCCCGAGGTGGTGACCAACACCGGCTCGCTCGGCATGGGCATCTCGAAGGCGAAGGGCTTCGTGCTGAGCGACCGCCTGGCCGGCCGCTCGGGGCGGGTGTGGGTGCTCACCGGCGACGGAGAGCTCCAGGAGGGACAGTTCTGGGAGTCGCTGGCCTCGGCGGCCAACCGGGGAATGGGCGAGATCACGGCCATCGTGGACCACAACAAGATCCAGTCGGACACGTGGGTGTCCTCCGTGTCCGACCTCGGCGACCTTCGCCGCAAGGTCGAGGCCTTCGGCTGGGCGGTGGCCCGCTGCGACGGCAACGACGCGCTCGAGCTGGCCGGCACGCTGAAGCTCCTCGAGGACGAGGCCGCGGACCGGCCGAAGCTGCTCATCGCCGACACGCGGAAGGGCTCGGGCGTGTCGTTCTTCGAGCCGCACGGCCTGCCCGCGGAGGGCGACGAGCTGTACGCCTACCACTCGGGGGCACCGAGCGCCGAGGAGTACGAGCGCGCCGTGGACGAGCTCGAGGAGCGCGTGGCCGCGCGCCTCGAGGCCCTCGGGGCGCGCGCTCTCGCGCTCGAGGCGGCCGAGGCTCCGGTCAAGTCGGCGCCCGAGCGGCCGCAGAAGCTCATCCCCGCCTACGGCGAGGCCCTCGTGCGCGCGGGAGAGGCGCGCACGGAGCTCGTGTCCCTCGACGCCGACCTGATCCTCGACACCGGGCAGATCCCCTTCCGCAGGCGCTTTCCCGACCGCTTCGTGGAGTGCGGGATCGCCGAGCAGGACATGGTCTCCCAGGCGGGGGCCATGGCCCTCTCCGGTCTGCTGCCGGTGGTGCACTCCTTCGGCTGCTTCCTCGCTCCACGGGCCAACGAGCAGATCGCCAACAACTGCTCCGAGGGCACGAGGGTGATCTACGTGGGCTCCCTCGTGGGCCTGGTGCCGGGTGGGCCCGGACACTCCCACCAGATGGTGCGCGACATCTCCGCCCTCGGGGCCATGCCGGGCATGAGCCTGCTCGAGCCGAGCTCCGAGCACGAGGTGGGCCTCTGCCTGGACTGGGCCGTGCACGAGGCTCCGGGCCCGGTCTACATCCGCCTCGTGTCCGTGCCGTGGGAGCTCGGCTTCGAGCCGCCGCGGCCCGAGCGCCTCGTGCTCGGTCGCGGCGAGGTGGTGCGGCAGGGCGCCGACGCCGTGCTCGTGGCCGCCGGCCCGGTGATGCTCTCCCAGGCCCACGCCGCGGCCGGCACGCTGGCCGGGCGCGGCGTGGAGTGCGCCGTGGTGGCGCTCCCCTGGCTGCGCGACGTGGACGGTCCGTGGCTCGCCGAGCTGGCCGCCGGCGCGCCCGTCTTCTGCCTGGACAACCACCTCACGGTCGGCGGGCAGGGCGACGCGGTAGCCGCGGCGCTGGCCACCCAGTCGGTGGTGTCCGTGGGCCTCATGCGCAAGCTCGCCGTGGACCGCGTGCCCGAGTGCGGGACCAACGAGGAGGTGCTGCGCGCGCACCGGCTGGACGCCGACTCCGTGGTCGAGCGGGTGGGGGCAGAGCTGCCCTCGCGGGTGTGAGGCCCCTCGCGGCAACCAGATCGATGCCTAGCGCCCGCCTCCAGGCCACTTGCCGGTCGACCGGGCGACCGCCGTGCGCAGGCCCCGGTCGACCACCATGCGGGCGATCTTGTAGAGCGTCCCCTCGACGACCGCCGCCGGAATGAGCTGTGCCCAGCGGATGTCCTCCTGTTCGGTATCCGGCGCTTCGCTGCCGAGGACCTGACTCCACAGCTTGTCGGCGATCTTCTGGCCCAGGATCCCGGAGAGCACGATGATGGGGAACTTCGCCATGGAAAAGAACTTGCTCATGTCCACCTCCTAGTGGCTAGTCCGAGGACCTGCCGAGGGCCGGCGGAGCAGGGCCGCGAGCCCGGCGAGAGCCAGCACGAGACCCAAGGCGAGGCCGACCCACTGCTTCCAGCCGAAGGCCGGGCTCGTGGGCGCTCCTTCGATGCCCCCGGAGCTGACGCCGATTCCGAGCGACTCCGCGAAGACGGTGACGATCACGACGGCGAGCCCGGCCAGGATGAGGATCGCTCCGATGACTCTGTTGCTCATCTTGGTGACCTCCTTGTGACTGTCGGGTGCCCCGAAGGGTACCGCCGGCGCCACCCTCTTCGCGCGCTCCTCGGCGGCTCATACGGCAACTTTCCCCCCTCACACCGGGTTCTCAAAGGCGATATGCCGATCCGAGCCCTCGCCACTTCCCTCACGGCGCTCTGCGCGCTCACCCTCGCCGGTGCTCTCGCCCATCCCCCTCCCGTGGAGGCCTCGCACGGATGCTGGGGACGCCCCTCGACCACCGTGGTCCGCAGCTCGGAGGCGCGCGTGTTCAGCAAGCGCGTCTACCTCACCAGCCGGGAGACGGATGGAGCGGCCGGTTACCGTCTCGTCGACTACGGGTGCCACTACGGCAAGCGCGCGACCTATCGGCTCCCTCAGCAAGGTGAGTTCGGGATCACCGCGATTCCCCGGGCCCCGCTCGCGCTTTCGGGCCGGTTCGTGGGCTACGTTCAGCGCTTCTCCTCGGCCGCCGGCGGCGACAATGTGGAGGTGACGGTGCGCAACCTCGTGACCGGACGGGTCCTTCACGGCTTCTCTGGGAGCGAGAGCAACTTCGACTCCTCCTTTCCCGTCTTCGACCTGGTGGTCAAGCGAAACGGCTCCGCGGCGTGGATCTCGGAGGACCGGTCCAACCCCGACGGGTCCCCTCGGGAGACCGAGAACCAGGTGCACGTGGCCGACGTGAGCGGGCAGAGGCGGATCGTGGACCGGGGAGCGGGAATCGAGCCCCGATCGCTAGAGCTGACCCCCGATTGTCGCGCCATCGTGTACACCAAGGACGCGGAGCGGCGAACAGTCCCGCTCGACTGACCGTCCAGCCGCTCCAAGCCGAGCCACGGACGGGCGCCGCTACCGTCTCGCGCGTGACCACGCGCACGCGGCGACCCGCGAAACCGTCGCCCCCGGGGCCGAGTTGAGATGAGCGTCGAGGCACCACCGCGCCCGCGCGAGGAGGCCACGCGTCGTCCCTCCCGTCAGGCGGCCGCGCCCACGCTCGCGATCCTCGGCGCCGGCGGCACGGCCGTCGCGCTCTACACGCGGCTGCTGCTGGACGACACCTCGGTGGGGTGGGCGCTCACCATGCTCGGCGCCACCGCCCTCGCGGCTCTCTGTGCCGCGGGGTGGCTCCTCCTCGCGGCGGCGCGCCTGCGCGAGCGCCCGCCGCTTCGGAGCCTCCTGCCCCGTGATCCGTACTTCGCGTTCGCCGCCGTGGCGGGTATCGCCGTGGGCGCCTACGCGGTCTCGGCGCTCGGTCCGGACGGCCTGCGCGCCTACCCGTCGTACCGGCCGGTATGGATCGCCGTAATGGTGGCCGCCGTGCCGGGGATGGCCGTATCCGTGGCCGCCTTCCTGCTCGTGGCGCGGGGCCCCGCCCAGGCCCTCGGCCGGCGCCTCGAGACCCTGCCCCTCCTGGGTCGCGAGCTGCCGCTGGCGGTGCTGGTTCTCGCCGCCGCCGCCGTGTACGGGGCCTACTCGGTGCTCGACCACAACCGGCTCGGCACCGCCTGGGATCTCGGCGTCTTCGACCAGGCGATCTGGCATCTCAGCCGCTTCGAGACGCCGGCGAGCACGCTCTCCGGGCACGACCTCCAGGGCGCGCCCAACCTCTTCGGAGATCACTTCCACCCGATAATCGTGCTGCTCACGCCGCTCTACTGGGTGTGGTCGGACCCCCGGATGCTTCTCCTCGCCCAGGGCGTGCTCGTCGCGCTGTCCATCATCCCGGTCTTCCTCTACGCCCGCCGCCGCGTGGGGCACGGGCCGGCCTACCTCCTGGCCGTGGCCTACGCCGCGTTCTGGGGGATCCAGGCCGCGGTGGACTTCGACTTCCACGAGGTGGCGTTCGCCCCGGTGCTCATCGCCTCGGCGCTGCTCTTCGCGGACATGCGGCGCTGGAGCTGGTGTCTGGCGACGCTCGGGCTGCTCCTGCTCGTCAAGGAGGACCTCACCCTTGTCGTGGCCTTCTTCGGCCTGTACCTGCTGGCCCGCCGTGCCGTGCGGCCGGGACTCATCGCGCTCGTGGGCGGGGTGGCCGGGTACCTGATCGTGACGAAGCTCTTCATCCCCTACTTCAGCGGGGGGCTGGAGTTCGGGTACTGGTCCTACGGGCAGCTCGGGACCGACCCCGCCGACGCGCTGCGGACGGTCCTACGCAACCCGCTCCTCCCGCTCGAGGTGGCCGTCGAGCCGGTGGAGAAGCTCGGCACCCTCCTCTACCTCTTCGGCCCCTTCCTCTTTCTTTCGCTCCTGTCCCCGGCGGTCCTCCTGACGCTTCCGCTCCTGGCCGAGCGAATGCTCTCGGGCAACAACAACCTGTGGGGCACCGGCTACCACTACTCGCTGGCGCTCGCGCCCATCATCGCCATCGCGGCCGCGGACGGCCTTCGCCGGGTGAGCGTCCTCCTCGGCGGGCAGCGCGGGCGGTTCGCGGCGATGGCCTGTGCGAGCATCGTGCTGGCCGTGAACGTCTACGTCGGCCGGTCCTTCGGCCTGCCCGACCTCGCGCAGCCCGACCTCTACAGCACCACCACCGAGCAGACGGCGGCGATGAGGGCGGTGGCGATCGTGCGTCCCGAGCCGGGGTCGGTGGCGGCCACCGAGCGCCTCGTGCCGCACCTGAGCCAGCGAGACACGATCGTTCCCGTACGACCCGGGATGCCCGCCGCGGAGTGGATCGTCTTCGACCCGAAGAGCTCCGTGCCCGGCACGGCCGAGGACGAGGCGCTGGCGCGGGGAACCGGGCCGGGGCCCGCGCGCCTCGTGCGCGACCCCAGGGCGCGCTACGAGACCGTGTTCGCGGCGAGCGGGGTGGCGGTGTTGCGTCGCACCGACCTCCGCCCTCGGTAACCGGTCGCCGGCCACACAGGCGCCGCGCCGGGCGGCGCGTGAGCGCATCACGGTCTCCTCCCGTTCAGGCCGGCTTCGTGCCCGGGCGGCCGGTCTCGACGACGAACGACGCGCGGGTGCTCACGGGCGCCTCCGGGCGGGTCACGAACGCTGGGGACCGCGGCTTCGAGCGGCGCTCGAGTCCGGCCGGGTCACCGCAGAGGTCGGCCACCGGCAGGCTGGCCTCGGCGCGGACCCGGCTCCGCCGGGGGGTCTCTAACGAGGGTTGGGCGGGACCGGCACGCCGAGCGCTCGGCAGATCGAGCGAACGGTGCCGGCGGGTATCTCGGCGTGTCGGGCAACCGGTGCCCGCTCGTCGCTGATCGGGTTCGACCACACCGCGTGATTGCCACCCTCCCGAAGGAGTCGGCACCCGTGAGCGCGCAGATGGCGCTCGAGGGCTCTGCGCTTCACGCGATGGTCAGCTCGAGCGGCTCGCGGAGGGCATCATCGCCGACGGGCGGTTGCTCTCCGGACTGCGTGTAGGACAGCACCATCTCGCGGAAGGCGTCACGCAGCAGCGCGCGGGCCTCCTCGAGGTCATGCCCGCAGGTCACCACCGCCGGCCACTCGGCCAAGTGCGCGCGCACCCAGCCGTCCTCGTCGGGCTCGTAGACGGCGGTGAGCACCATGCGCTCGCTCATGGTCGAGACGCTAGCGCTAGGTCGTAAATGGCGGAGGTGGAAGCCATGGACTTCTCCTTTGCGTGGTGTATGGGTGAGAGGGGACGGGATCAAGTTCGCCCCATCCGGGTGGGCCCGCGCCTTACCGCTCGACCGCGTCAGCGCCGCCATTCGTGGTGACGCGCGTCGAGTTGGCCCGGGGCTTCCTCCGGCGCGACGGGCTCGGTCGCTTCACCTCGTCGGTCCTCCTCTCGCCCATTCCCATGGACGGGTAGGACTCTTCACGGGGAGGACCGATCTCAGGGGGTCGGGCCAAAGGATCTACGGAGTCTTGGATCGAGTGGGATGGCGGGCGCGACTGGCCAAGCGTGACCCCCACCACTTGGAGGCTTCGAGCTCGGCTAGACGAGCGGCTACCTCACGGCTCTCCTCCCTGACCTTCTCCATGCGCCTCTCCAGGCGCTCCATCTGCTCAGCGCGTTTCGCGAGCTGGCGTTCGAGCTTACGGGCCCTCGACTCGTGCCACTCCCCCACGGTGATCGCTCGTAGCATGCTTGCTTCGAGCCTGGAGGGTTCAGCCCACTCTGGAAGAGCCTCCTCGGAGGAAGGGCCATCGGAGCCGCGCCTCTCGCGAAACCACCTCTCCAGCCGTCGGTCCACGGTGAGGCGCACGTCAGCGATGCCGGTGGCTACCGCATCGTCGTCGAACACCTTGTCCTCCCAGTACTCGGGAAGCGCACCGCGCTGATACAGGTCGTACAACTCACGCAGATGCGGGTTGAACGATTGGTCCGGATGACGTTCGAGCGCTCGACCTCCATTCCTGACCTTCGCCTCGAAGTGTGCGTAGCTCCTGAGCGGGAAATGGAGAATGTCCACCGGAAACCAGCCCGGAACCGGCGCCAGGCCCTCTCCGATGACACCGTGACTCGCATCCACTATCCCCACCTCGCGGCGGCCCCGATGCGCGACCTTCGGCATCACATAGTGTGCATATCGATCAAAGGGATACTTGAACGACGCCTTGGGTTCCATGCCGCTCACTTCTCGGACCTTGGCGAATATCATGCGTTCGCTGAAAGCCGTGCCGTCCTGCGGCCTCGCCACGAAGTTCACTCGTGAGGCGGTCAAGGCTCCGTAGCAGTCGGGAACCGTAGACAGCAATTCCTTCAGAGAGCCCTCTCTCGGCCACCAGAACTCGTCCGCGTCGTTGTTGATGACCCAGTCGGCCCCGTACTCGTCCGCGGCGATATGGGCCATCAGTTCCATCGCTCGAGGCTGAGAGTACGAATCGGTGTCCTCGCGCAAGAGCCGCACATGCCCTTCGCGGGCATACCGCTCGAGAATGGAGGTGGTGCCGTCTTCAGACCGGTTGTCGGTGGCGACGATGATGTCGACGCCGCGTTCCAAGTGGTAAACAAGGTTCGACTCGATGATGTCTTCTTCGTTCCTCACGAACAACGTCATGGCAAGAATCATGAGGGAAGACCTCTCAGGGCTGGGTAGCCTCGCCGCCGGATAGCAGCACCATCGGTCGGGCAACCTTGCTCACCAGGTGAAGGCACCTGCAGGCACCGACTGTAGTCACTGAAGGGTGCCGCGCTCCGGTGCCGACCTTCTCGTCCGTCGCGCTCGGGTGCTCGTCGGGGACTCCGTCTTGGTAGGTGTGACCAAGGTGGGGAAGTCAGGCATGAGCTCGTGGCGTTGAAGCGCCCGCCGGCGCTCCGAGCGGCGTTGTGCAACCGCCCGACACCGCCAGCTCGTGGTCCCAGGAGTAGGCCGCGCCGTAGTCCTCGAGGTAGCCGCCGTATGCCGCTGGAGGAACTCCATGTTCAGCCCCCGCGGCGGGGCGCCCGCCCGTGAAGTCGGGAGTAAGCGAGCTCGTACACGCTCCAGCGAGCTGAGTCCTTGGGCGGGTGGCGCAGGCCGAAGGCCAGGTAGACCAGATAGAGCCGCTCGGCCCCGTCCATGGCGAATCGTAGGACCACGCCCCACTTGCCCTTGGGAGGCGGGAGATAGACCTCCGCGCAGTTGGGTAGTCCGAGCGGGCCGTCGGGCCGCAGCGCGAGCAGCTCCCGACCCGGGCTCGCCCGGGCCCCAGGCTGGAGGCCACGGGGCTACGGCTCGTCGTCGGGCGGGAGCATCGGGCCGTACTCGGCCTCGATCTCCTCGAGCGTGGCCGGCAGGAGCCCTATGCGCCGGAGGCTTGCTGCGGCCGGAGCCTCTGGCCTCAGCTCGAGAGTCCCGTCGGCGTCCTCGTTCAACACCTCGTAGATGTTCTCGGGGCGGTCGTCAAGGCGGACGATTGCGATGCGCATGTAAGACAGGGTGTCGGTTGAGATGTGCTCAGCCACCGCCCTTGAGTATTGCATCCGCGACCTCCCCCAGAACCAACCCTCTGACTGGCTCGCCCGCTTCCCGTGCGGCATCCGACACGGACGGTCACTAGCCTGCCGGACCTCGTGAGCCGATGTCCATCGCCCGCACCGCTCAGGTCAGTTCAAGCCCCCGCCATCAGGGGGCTTGCCGAATGCGACGAGGGGCTCGTGAAGATTCCGAGCTCGCCGGCCTGAGCAATGGGAGAGTCCTTTCACGAGCCTCCCCTCTCTCCACCGGAGCAGCGCCTCCTCATCGACTTCGAAGCCGGGCGGGTGACCGTGGATGATGAGACGTCTCATCCGATCGACTCCCCGGAGGGCTTCGCCGCACTCTCCCGCGCATGGCTACGTTCGGGGTGGGTCAACAAGCACATCTACACGTTCTCGTGGCTCGGCCGGCCGATCATCCAGCTTCCGGAGGACATGGTTCGCCTCCAGGAGCTTGTCTTCGACGTGCGCCCCGACGTGATCGTCGAGACGGGGATCGCTCACGGAGGGTCCCTCGTGTTCTCCGCTAGCCTGTGCCGCCTGCTCGGTCGCGGAAGGGTCATCGGAGTGGACGTCGACATACGCCCCCACAACCGCGAGGCGCTCGAGGCTCACCCTCTGTCCTCCCTCATCACGCTCATCGAGGGCAGCTCGACCGATGCCGAGGTGGTCGAGGAGGTCGGCACAGCGATCAAACCCGGCGAGACGGTACTCGTGCTGCTCGACTCGGCGCATGGACGGGAACACGTACGGGCTGAGCTTGAGCTCTACGCCCCCCTGGTGAGCCCCGGCTCCTACATCGTGGCCATGGACGGGATCATGGAGCTCGTGGCCGGCGCCCCGCGGGCTCCGGCTCACTGGAGCGAGGACAACCCGTCCCGCGCGGCCGCCGACTTCGCCGCGGCCCATCCCGAGTTCACCGTGGAGCAGATCCAGCCACCTTTCAACGAGGGAAACGTCAGCGAGCGCATCACTCACTCTCCGCGCGGATTCCTCCGGCGGTCGATCTGAGCGCAGCGAAGCCACCCGACGGTGCGCCTCGACCAAGACGTACGCCCGGGCCGCCGGATGAGCGGGACGTCTCCCGCTTCTGGCAGCGACTGGGCGACGAGCACGTCCGCGCGCTGGAGACCCATGGAGCCGAGAACATCAAGCGCCACCAGGCGCTCCGCTACTTCACCTGGAGATGGACCTGGCGGCGGCTGTGGCGCAGTGAGCAGTTCCGCTTCCTGGTGCGCCACTCGAGCCCTCGCACGCTGGCCGCCGCGGCGCGAGCCCCGGTCGACCTCTCCGAAGCGCAGTGGGAGGGGGTTGAGGAATGGCCCCGCCACGACCGCTGGCTGTACGTCTTCGCGGTGCGGCTGCTCTGGGAGTACGCCCGCCGGCAAGACTCCCTCGGGGTTCTCGAGCTCGACGAGCCGTCGCTCGGAAATCCCCTCCCGGTCCACTGGAGGGGTCGGCTGATATCCCAAGACCTGGCGAACAGCGCCCTCGAGGCGAGTGCGATCCACAGGGCTCTCGGCGATCGCCGTCCGGCCACCATCCTCGAGATCGGTGCGGGCTACGGGCGTATTACCCACGCGCTACTTGGCGTCTTCCCCGACGCTCGCGCGACCATCATCGACATCGAGCCTGCGCTCACCATCTCCTCCTGGTATCTGCCGAACCTCGTCTCCCCCGAGCACCTACGCTTCCTCGGCCCTCCGGAGGCGGCGGAGTTGCCCACCGGATCGGCGTCGCTCGCGGTGTCCGTCAGCTCGCTGCACGAGATGACCGCTGCCCAGGTCGAGGGCTATCTTGGCCTTCTCGATCGCGTCGCCGCCGGGGGCATCGTGTACCTGAAGCAGTGGCGAAGCTGGCACAACCCGGACGACGCCGTCACCCTCCGCTTCGACAGCTACCCGATCCCCGCACGGTGGGAGCCGCTCCTGCACGAGCGGGCGCCCGTGCAGACCCGCTTTCAGCAGGCGGCCTGGGCCGTACCGGAGAACTGACGGCGCCACTCACCCGGGAGTTGGTGATCGAGAAGCCTCAGCCCCGGGGCACCGCCACGAGGTGACCGTGCGGGCGACCGCCTCACTGAGGGTGACCACGGGGCGCCAGCCCACGTCCTCGCGCAAGCGCGTGGCGTCTCCCACGACACGTGGCGGATCGTCCGGGGCTCGAGGCAGGGCTCCGAACTGCAGGAGATCGGGGCGTCCGGCGGCGGACCCGACGAGCTCCGCGAGGTGTCTGACCGCCACTCCCCTCCCGGAGGCGATGTTCACCGGACCTCGGGTCGGGCTGTCGAGCAGGGCCACGAACGCCCTGGCCACCTCGGCCGAGAACAGGAAGTCACGCACCTGGCGGCCATCCGAGCACGGCGCCGGCTCGCCGGCCAGCAGGCGCTGAGCGATCGAGGCCACCAGGCGGCGCGGATGCTCCCCGGGCCCGAACAGAAAGAACACTCTGCCCCACGCCAGCGAGAGATCCGCATCCGCGGCCACGCCCTCAGCGTCCCGACGCAGGGCATCCTTGGCCACGCCGTAGGGAGAGCGCGGGCGCAGCGGAGCCCCCTCCGTGAGTGGCTCCGACGCCGCCGACCAGTCGTACTCGAAGCACGTGCCGGCGAGCACGGCGCGGCGCCCGGCGTGACGCCCGAAGGCCTCGAGCAGAGCCGCGCTGACCTCTCGCCAGCGCTCGTTGACGTCCGACGTGAGGTACACGCCCGGCTCGGTGTCCCAGGCCAGGTGCAGCAGGTGAGAGGGGACCAGCTTCGCGACGAGATCCTCCGTGGCACGGAGGTCGAAAAGGTCGACCGCGTGCCAGTTCAGGTGCCCGTCGCGCCCCGGAGGAGGATGCCGGGCCACGGCGTGGACCTCGTAGCCTCGCTCCACCAGCGCCGACCCGGCGTGCCGGCCGATGAGGCCGCTCGCCCCGGTCAGAAGGACGCGCTTCACGCGTCCACATCCGGACAGTTGCGGTCGCGCTCGGAGATGGTCCGCACGGCCTGCGGCCAGTCGATCCCGAAGGCAGGGTCGTCCCAGCGAACGCCGCGCGCGTGCGACGGTACGTACTCGTGGGTCATCTGGTAGTGCACCTCGGTGTCGTCCAGCAGCGTCTGGAAGCCGTGGGCCAGTCCTGGCGGGACGAAGAGCGTCCGCTGGCTGGCGGGCGTGAGCTCCAGCGCGAACCACTCTCGATAGGAGGCGGACTCCTCTCGAAGGTCGACGATCACGTCATAGATCGCCCCCGCGACGCAACGCACGAGCTTTCCCTCCTCGTGAGGCGAGGCCTGGTAGTGAAGACCCCGAAGCGTGCCCGCGCGCGGGTTCACCGACAGGCTGGCCTGGACCACCCGGGAGTCGAGCCCCCGAGCGCTCATCTCAGCCGCATCGAAGGTGCGGACGAAATGGCCGCGCTCATCACGCTTGGGCTCGAGCTCGATCACCCAGGCCCCCGCCAGCGGGCTCTCCGTGAAGATCACGAGGAGAGGTTAGGCCTAGTCGGAGAAGATCTCGTGCAGAGTCGCGTCAGGTCACCGAGGGGCGTCCGCTCGCTCGCGCTCGAGCGTGCCGGCCGCAGGTCGTTGGTCTCCGCCCAAGCCCGGCGGCTCGGAACGGAGATCTTCCTCGAAGGCCCGGATCTGCTCCAGCGAGACTTCCCGCAAATCCTCGCCGGCCTCCAAGGCGCGATACCAGGCGACGATGCTGGTCAGCGCCCGCTCGAGCCCCCATGTGGGCACCCACCCGAGGCGAGCTCGCGCCCGCGAGGAGTCCAGCTTCAGGTAGTGCGCCTCGTGCGGATGCGCCCCGCCGTCGTGCTCCCACGTGAGGCCCTCGCCCCAAAGCTCGGCCAGACGGCCCACGACCGCTCCCACGGGCCGGGCGTCGCGGTCCTCGGGTCCGAAGTTCCAGCCGTCGGCGTTGGCCCGGTCTTCCCACAGGCTCTGGGCGAGGGCCAGGTAGCCGCTCAGCGGGTTCAGCACGTGTTGCCAGGGCCGGATGGCGTTGGGGTTGCGAACGCGTACGGGACGCCCGTCGAGCGCGGCGCGCATCGCGTCGGGGATCAGCCGGTCCTCTCCCCAGTCCCCGCCGCCGATCACGTTGCCCGCTCGGGCTGTGGCCACGGCGGTGCCCGCGCCACCGGATGCCATGGAGAAGAAGGAGGCTCGGTAGGCGGCGGTCACGAGCTCGGAGCACGCCTTGCTGCTGCTGTAGGGGTCGGAGCCTCCCATGGCCTCGGTCTCCCGATAGCCCCACTCCCATTCGCGGTTGCGATAGCACTTGTCCGTGGTCACGTTCACCACCACGCGCACGCTCCCCGCCAGGCGGACGGCCTCGAGCACGTTCACCGTGCCCATGACGTTGACCTCGTACGTGGATACGGGGGCGCGCATCGCGCGCCGCACGATGGGCTGAGCGGCCATGTGCACCACCACCTCGGGCCGGTGCTCGGCCATCGTGCCGGCGAGCGCCTCGAGGTCCCGGATGTCTCCCTCCACCCCGGTCATGCCCTCGCCGACCCGGGCGAGCTCGTGGAGCGACGGGTGCGTGGGGGCAGCGCCCGAGTAGCCGACCACCTCGGCGCCCAGGGCCTGGAGCCACAGGCACAGCCAGCTTCCCTTGAAGCCCGTGTGGCCGGTGAGCAGGACTCGCCGGCCACGCCAGAAGGCGGGGTCTACGCCCACGTCTTCCACGGCGCCCGCCCTGACTGCCACATCTGCTCGAGCTGATTCTTGTCGCGAAGGGTGTCCATGGCCTGCCAGAAGCCATGATGCCGATAGGCGGCGAGCTTCCCCTCGCGGGCCAGGCGCTCGGACGGCTCACGCTCCCAGGCGCTGGCGTCCCCCTCGATGTAGTCGCCGACCCGTGGCGAGAGCACGAAGAAGCCGCCGTTGATCCAGCCGCCGTCGCCCTCGGGCTTCTCCCGGAAGCCCACCGCGCGGTCGCCGTCCACGTCCATGGCCCCGAAGCGGCCGGGGGGCTGAATGGCGGTGACTGTGGCGAGGGTGCGCTGCTCACGATGGAAGGCCACGAGCGCGCCGATGTCGATGTCCGCCACACCGTCGCCGTAGGTCATGCAGAAGTCCTCATCACCCACGTAGCGCAGCGCGCGCTTCAGCCGCCCACCGGTCATGGTGTCCTCGCCGGTGTCCACCAGGGTCACCTTCCAGGGCTCGGCCGTGGACTGGTGCACCTCCATCGTGTTGTTGGCGATGTCGAACGAGACGTCGCACGTGTGCAGGTAGTAGTTGGCGAAGTACTCCTTGATCACGTAGCCCCGGTAGCCGAGGCACACCACGAAGTCGTTGATCCCGTGAGCCGAGTAGAGCTTCATGATGTGCCAGAGGATCGGCTTGCCGCCGATCTCGAGCATCGGCTTGGGCCTGACGGCTGTCTCCTCGCTGAGCCGGCTGCCGACACCTCCGGCCAGGATGACGGCCTTCAAAGGGAGGGACGCTGGGGGCCGGGTCGCATCGGCTGGACGGTACATCCCGCGTTCCACGACGAGTCGCAGAGAACGGAGGCGGGCAGGCGATCCGGAGGCTATCTTCGCGCCATGGACGAGCGGCTCATCACCTCGGAGGCAGAACGGGACGCGACCTCGCCCGGGGACACCCAGACGAGCCAGGAGCAGCCCCTCATCAGTGTGGGTGTGCCCACGTGGGAGCGCGCACACGTACTCCGGCGCGCGATCGACTCCGTCCTTGTCCAGACCTACGAAAACTTCGAGCTGGTCGTCTGTGACAACGCCTCGCAAGACAGCACGGAGGCGATCTGCGACGAGTACCGCCGGCTGGATCCCAGGGTCCGATACTTCCGACATGCCACCAACATCGGGTTGATCGAGAACTTCAACAGCATCCTCGAGCGTGCCCGAGGCGACTACCTCATGTTCCTGGCAGACGACGACTGGATAGAGGACACATATCTCCAGCACTGCCTCGATGCTCTGAGGGGCCATCCGGATCGAGTGCTCGCGCGCGGCAAGACACGGTACTTCAATGCTGACGGGCTGGTCTGGCGGCCAGAGCCGGTGAACCTGATCGAGTCGTCCCCGTCGAGACGGGTCAGGGCCTACTACGCCAACGTCGAGTGGAACGAGGAGTTCTACGGGTTGATCCGGCAGGACACCTGGGCACGGGTCGGACCGATTCCGACGCGTCTAGGGGGCGACCTCTTGATGGTGTCGCGCATCGCCTTCCTCGGGAAGGCGGTCACGCTCGACACCACTGAGCTCAACCGGGCCACCGGAGGTATCAGCGACAACGCCGCGGCTATCGCTCAGGCATACGACATCTCCCCTCGACAGACTCGGATCCCTTTTCTTAGCGCCGCGTGGTTTGCCGTCTCGGACATCGCTTGGCGCTCCTCCGTATACGAATCGTTGAGCCCCAGGCAACGTCTTTTCCTCGCCCTGAGCTGCGTTCCGTCATGGCTGGCACGCATGCACCGTCGTCGCTTCCGTCGGGTGCGAAACAGAGAGATGTATCAGGCACGCAAGCGTGCACGCAGGTGGTCACGCCGCGCTGATCGAGGCGGGCGACGTCGGCTCAAGAAGATCCGGAAGCGGGCTCGGGTCGCCCGTCGCCACTCCGTGCGCCTGCTCCGCCAGCGGGTCGGAGCCCTGCTTCTCCGAAGGTAGTGTCTCGAGTGCCTCATCGGCGCTCTAAGTGGGCGCCGAGTCGAGGCCAGCCGCGCTAGCCTCGACGGGTCGTGAGCGCTCGCCCCGTCGATCTGCCCCGCGAGTTCGCTTGGCTGCTCTACGAGCTCTCGGACCAGACGTGGATGAACGCCGAGTGGCTCGGGGTCAAGGCCCTGAAGCTCCCATTCGACATGTGGGTGCAGCAGGAGATCATCGTCGAGACGCGCCCCGACGTCATCGTCGAGACTGGCACGTACTCGGGAGGGAGTGCGCTCTTTTTCGCCACTGTGCTCGACGCGCTCGGTCACGGCGAGGTGATCACGATCGACGTGGACCACGCGCCGCTCCACGCGAAGGTGGTCGAGCACCCTCGAGTCGACGCAATAAGGGGCGGCTCGACCGACCCGGACGTCGTTAGCTCGGTCTCTCAGCGGGTGAGGGGCCAGCGCACGATGGTGATACTCGACTCCGACCACTCGGCCGCCCACGTGTCCGCCGAGTTGGAGGTGCTCTCACCGCTCGTATCCCCGGGCTGCTATCTGATCGTCGAGGACACGAGCGTAAACGGCAACCCCGTGCTGCCCGACTTCGGCCCAGGCCCCGCGGAGGCCCTCGCCGAGTGGCTCCCCATGGCGGAGGACTTCGAGGTGGACCCCTCCCGCGAGAAGTTCATGGTGACCTTCCATCCCGGCGGCTACCTCCGGCGCCTGCCCGCAGGGTCGAGGCGAAGGGAGCCCTCGACAGAGCCCGACGATCCCTTCTCGGGGACGGAGCAACCCCTCGAGTCCACCGACGATGACCTCGGAGCGAGTGGTGTCGACTACCTCAAGATGGAGCTCGGGCGCGCTCGGGCCAGGCTCGAGCGGGAGAGGAGCCGGCGGGAGCGGGCCGAAGAGGAGGTCACCCGGGCGAAGGCTCGCCGCAAGCGGGCCGAGCGCGATAAGAAGAAGGCGCTCTCCCAGCTCACCGCCGTCGAGAGGAGTGGCCTGTTCCGAATTCGAACAGCCTTGCTATCCGTGCATCAAACGGCCCGAACGGCGGGAAGGCGCGTCCGAAGAGGAGGAGAGCGGTGAGCCGGCCGCAGCGGAAAACTCGACCGGCTTCCTCACGAGAGCGGGCGGACAGGGTCGGGGCCTAGCCTGTCCCGCTGGCGGTCTCGGGCGCCGAGGAATGTCGAGCGCTATCACCCTCCCGTCCCGCGACGGGTTTCGGCTCGGTGGGCCCGGCGATTCCGTCGATGCCGGCGGGCGGGGTCCCTGGTCCGCCGCCCTCGGCAAGCATGAGGGCGAGTTCGGTGCGCAGCCTTGCCGCCTGAGCGCGAGCACTCTCGAGGCGCTCGTCGGACGGCGCCCGTTTCGTCGTGACGCGAGCGAGTAGCCGCGGGCCGCTCGCGGAAGGCGCAACGATCCGGTCGAGGTCTCGCTCGAGGGCGGCGAGCAGACGTAGGAGCTTCTCCAACCTTCTCGTCACCTTCTTCGACGAGCCGCGGCGCTCACGGCGTAGCTGTTGCTCGAGGCTCTGCACTGCGGCCCGCTCGGCCAATCGCGACGCCTCGACGGCCTCGCACTGGCGGTCGAGGAATGTCGCGGAGGACAGGTCGTCCATTCGCGAGGCGACTTCTCCGCCGGCGGAAGCCGGAGCGACCACCGCTAAGCCGTAGAGGCCCGGCACGCTGACGGTTCGAAGGTCAAGGGAAGTGCCGGAGAGAAAGTCCTCAACCGCCGTAAGCACGCCATTGCGCTGGCCTCCTTCGAGTACCGCATGGGACTCGTTCGGGTTGACTCCGTTCTTGACCAGCTCACGTCGGCCGGGGAGCATGCCGCCGGTTTCGATGGGGTGGCGCCACTCGGCCGGCACCGTGCTCGGGTCGTAGTAGAGATCCCGTCGCCCGTACGGCCAGCCGACGTCGTGCACGAAGGTGAGCGGGAAGCCCCGACGCGCGGTGACGGGATGCGCCTCGAGCAGCTTGAGCTCGTTGAAGACCGTGTACCAATTGTGGTCGCCATCGACGAGAACCGCGTCGAAGTCCGGCAGACGGGGCAGGGCCTCGAGGCTCGTCTGCTCGTAGAGCACGAAGACATCTCCATACCTGCGCCCGTACGCGCTCCGGTCGAACTGGGGCACCGGCTCGATGACGTGAAGTGCTCCTCCCTCCCTCTCCGCGTACTCGAGGAGGCGATCGGTTGTGCTGCCGGTCTCGGAGCCGATCTCCACCACCACTCGAGCCCGAGCGGCCTGGAGGAGCGGCTCCACAACGCTCTCCCAGAAGGCGAACATCGCTACGGGCTCCCCGCTGGACGATTCTTTCGGCGGCCGTCCAGGTTCCCGGTACCAAGGACGGAGCGCTCGATCACTTCCCGAGCATAGGCTGAGAACGGTGACTGCGTCCGCCTGGCCAGGCGCTCGGGCACGCGCTAGGCCTAGAGCACGGCGGCCACCGGCGCCGATCACCGATCGGCTGCCTAGACCCTATGGCCCATAAGTCGGTCGGCACCCGCGCATAAGTTGGCGCGGGTCAGGGCCGAAGAATCGGGCTTCGGTCCGCCGCATTTATGGGGGTGCCGACCATGGCGCAGATTAAGTCTTG
>JBPCRE010000135.1:0-12774 GCA_050997195.1 Thermoleophilaceae bacterium | reverse complement strand
TGGTGGTGTGCGACCGCTTCCTGGACTCCTCGCTCGCCTACCAGGGGGGAGCGCGCGGGCTCGGGGTGGAGGAGGTCGAGCGGGTGAACGCGTGGGCCACCGGCGGGCTGCTTCCCGACCTCACCGTGCTCCTGGCCATGAGCGCCGAGGACGCCGCCGGGCGATCGGGCGAGGAGGACCGCTTCGAGTCCGAGGGCGTGGAGCTCCAGCAGCTCGTGCTCGAGACCTACGAGGCTCTTGCCGCCGCCGATCCACGGCGCTGGCGGCAGGTGCCCGCCGATCGCCCGGCGCCGGAGGTGGCCGCCGACGTTCTCGGCTTGGTCGAGGAGGCGCTGGCCACGGGGGCCCGCGCGCGGAGCCCCGCGGGCGCGCGCTCGGCCGGCCAGGGAGCACCGGCGTGAGCGCACCCGCGGCGCCGGCCCTCGCGGGCACCGAGGAGCACCCGCACGCGCGCATGGTCCTCGGCGGCGGGCTCGCCTCGGGCGCGCCCTCCCACGCCTACCTCTTCCACGGCCCCTCGGGCAGCGGCAAGCGCACGGCGGCACGGGCGCTGGCCGCCGAGCTGCTCACCGAGGGCGACCGCGATCCCGAGTCCGTGCGCCGGCGCGTGCACGCGGGCTCGCATCCCGACCTCACCTGGGTGCGGCCCACGGGCGCGCACGTCATGCGCGTGGACGACGTGGAGCAGCCGGTGATCTCCGCCGCCACGCGCACCCCCTTCGAGTCGGGCCGCCGGGTGTTCGTGCTCGAGCGGGCGGAGACCATGAACGACGAGGTGGCCAACCGCATGCTGAAGACGCTCGAGGAGCCGGCGCCCTTCGTGCACATCGTGCTGCTCACCGACGCCATCGGCCAGATGCTCGACACGGTGATCTCGCGCTGCCAGCTCGTGCGCTTCGAGCCCCTGCCGGCCGAGCGGGTGGCCGCCGGCCTGGAGCGCGACGGAGTGGACCCGGCGCGCGCGGCGGCCTGCGCGCGCCTCGGCCTCGGCGACGCCTCGCGCGCCCGCTTCCTCGCCGGCCAGGAGGGCACGGCGCTCCGCCGCGACGTCGGGGTGCTGGTGAACGCCACCCTGGCCGGAGCCGACCGAGGCCCCACCGCCGAGGAGCCCTGGCGCGGCATCCTCACCCGCGCCGACGCCCGCCGCGCCGAGGTCGAGTCCGAGCTCGAGCGCCGCGGGGCCGCCCGCCTCGAGCTGGTCCCCAAGGGCCGCGAGCGCCGCGCGGTGGAGCGCGAGCTCGAGGAGTCCCGCACCCGCGACGCCCGCCGCGCGCGCACCGAGGTGCTGGAGCTCGGCATCGAGCTCACCGCGCTCGCCTTCCGCGACCTCGCGTGCCTGGCCGAAGGCGTGCCCGAGGCCGTCCTGGCCACCGATCAGGCCACCGAGGAGCTGGCCGCCACGGCCCGCGCCCGCGACCCCCGGCGCCTCCGCGAGGCGGTCGAGCGCTGCGAGGAGACCCGGCAGTCGCTGGAGCTCAACGTGACCGAGGAGCTGGCGCTCTCGGCGCTGTTTCTCAGGCTCGAGCGGCTGGTGGGAGCGGCGGGGTAGGCGCCCTTGGCACAGCTCGGGGCTCCGCGGGCCGGGGCTAGACTGCGCCTCCGCCGCCGACGTAGCTCAGCTGGCCAGAGCACCGCTCTCGTAAAGCGGGGGTCGAGGGTTCGAATCCCTCCGTCGGCTTGGTGGCGGCCCACTTCCCGGACTCACGAGCGCGGGGGAGCTACGGAACCGAAGGTCAGAGGTTCGAATCCCCTCGGGCGCCCCGGTCGAGGAGCTGATGGCCGCTCGCGCTCGGCGCCGTCTGGGTAGAATGAATATGATGTCTTCATATGGCTCGCCTGTTGTCTGTCTCGATCCCGGAGGGTCTCGCGGAAGAGACCGAGGCTCTCGCAAGGGTGCTGGGCAAGACGAAGAGCGAAGTCGTGCGTGATGCGCTGCGTCGCCACGTGCAGATAGAGCGCCTCACCGGGCTCCAGCGGTATGGACGCCAACGGGCTGAGGCCCTCGGGATCGGACCTGAGGACACCGAGGCGATGGTGGATGAGGTGCGCGCGCGGCGTAGCTGATGCTGCGCGTGGTCTGCGATACGAACGTTCTTGTCTCCGCGTTCATCGCGGCTGGCCCGCCGAGCCGGATCCTCGAAGAGGTCATGGTTCGTCGTCTGCAACTGGTTCTGCCGCGACCCGTGATGCAGGAGCTCGAGCGAGTCCTCACGACGAAGCTTGGCTTCGAACGGGATCGCTGGCTGGAGGTCGAGGAACTGCTTGTCGAGTTTGCGGCCGAGGTGGTTGCATCGCCCGAGACGCCGGCCGATCCGGTGACGGGCGACCCGGACGACGATGTCATCCTGGCCTGTGCGGTGCAAGCGGGCGTAGACATAGTGGTATCTGGCGATCGGCGGCATCTGCTCCCCCTTGGCGAGCACCGCGGCATCCGCGTCATGACGCCGCAAGCGCTACTCGCAGAGACCCGCAGCGCCTGACCCGGCTCCTACGGAAGGTTCGAATCCTCTCGGGCGCGCTGGGCGAGTCCCCTGCCCGGGACGGGTTGGCAGCGCAGGGGCCTCAAGTCCGACAGGGTATGGTCGATGATGACCGTCGTGCCGTTCCGTCGAGCCCTCCTCCTCGGACTTCTCGCGCTCGCCGGGAGCGGGGTGGCCGCTTCGCCGGCCCCGGCCGCCCTGTCGGGATCGCCCACCGTGTTCGCCGAGGGGCTCGACACCCCGTGGGAGGTCGTCCTCGTGCCGGACGGCCGGGTACTCGTCACGGAGCGGCCCGGCCGCATCCGGGTGATCCTGCCGGACGGGTCCCTGCGAGCGACGCCGGTCTACTCCGACCCCACCGCGAACAAGTTCCTGGGCCTCGAGCTCCACCCGGACTACGCCGCGAACAAGCTCGTCTACCTGTACGTCAGTTACGGCCCGTCGGGCGGCAACCGGGTGATCCGGCTCCGGGACGACGGCACCAACCTTCTCGACCCCCAGCCGATCTTCACCGAGAACATCCGCAGCGACGGCAACCACGACGGTGGGCGGATCAAGTTCGGGCCCGACGGCAAGCTCTACGTCACGACCGGCGACGTGCACGATCCGAGCACGCCTCAGAACCTCGACTCCCTGAACGGCAAGATCCTCCGGCTCGATGCTCCGGGCGGGCCCGGAGACGGCGCCGCGCCGGCGGACAACCCCTTCAACGCTTCCGGCGAGGCGCGCCCGAGGCGCTTCGTGTGGTCGTACGGGCACCGCCACCCGCAGGGCATCGCCTGGGACGCCTCCGGATGCATGTGGGAGAGCGAGCACGGGCCGAGCGGCGAGTCCTACGCGGGCGGGCGCGGCTCGCGCGACGAGATCAACCGCATCGACCGCGGCCAGAACTACGGCTGGCCGATCGTCATGGGCGCCGAGACGCGGGAGGGCATGCGCCCGCCCGCGCTGTACAGCGGCGACTCGACCACGTGGGCGCCGGGCGGAGCCGCCGTGGGCCCCGACGGCCGGCTCTACGTGCCCACCCTGGCCGGCCGGCACCTGCGGGACGTCGGCATCGCGAACGGTGCGGTGACCGATCATCGGGCCCTCTTCAGCGGCACCTACGGGCGGCTGCGCACCGCCACCGTCGGGCGCGGCCAACTCTGGCTCACCACCCACAACGGCTCGGGCGACAAGGTCCTGCGCCTGCCCTTCGCGGCGTCGAGCCCGCCTCCGGCGGGGACCTGCCCCACAGCCCCGCCGCCCGTCTTCCCGCCGGAGCCCGTGCCCGTCGCACCGGGGCTCCCCGCTCCGGCGGCGGAGCCCGAGGCCCCCGCCCAAGAAGAGCCGCCGCTTGCGGCTGCCACTCCGCATGTGGCTGCGGCGCCCGCCCTCGACCGTCTGCTCACCCGGACGAGCACGGCTCTGCGACGCATCCGCCTGTCGGGCATGCTGCGCCGCGGGCGGTTGATCGTCCGCGCCGAGGGACTCCTCCCGGGTCGCGTGACCCTGCGGGTGGAGCACCGGCCGGGCCGCGGCCGGCGGCTGCTCGCCGCGACCGGCACCGGTCGGGTCACGGGAGCGGGCGCGGCGTCAGTGCGCCTGAAGCCGACCGCCCGCGGCCGCCGGGCACTGAGCCGCGTCCGGCGGGCCCGGCTCGTGCTGCGCGCCGAGCACCGTGGGGCCGACGGTGCGCGCACGGCGCGCTCGCTCACCCTTCGCGTGCGGCGGTAGGCCCTCGCGGGGGCGGGCGTCAGCCCCGAGCATCGAAGTAGCCGCCGCCGGGAGATAGGCTCTTCGCGTGGGTGCCAGAGCACTCCCCGGAGAGGCCGTCCATGCGCTCTCCTTTGGAGGCGAGGCGTCGATCCGGGCCGCCGTCCACGCCGACGTCGATGCCCTGGCCGCGGTGCACGCCCGCGCATCGCGGGCGGCCTGGGCGGGGCTCCTGCCCGCGGAGCCGCTCGAGCGCCTCAGCTCGGTTGAGCGGCGCCGCGGCCAGTGGCGGGAGCGTCTGGCGACGACGTCGCGGCAGAGCCACAGCCTCGTCGCCGAGGTCGGCGGCCAGGTCGCCGGGCTTCTCGCCGTCGGCCCGACCCGGGACGACGACCGCGACCCCACGGCGGTGGGCGAGGTGGCGGTGCTCTACGTGGACCCCGCCCTCTGGGGACGCGGCATAGGCCGGGCCCTACTCAGCGAGGCCGTCGAGCGCCTGCGACGCGACGGCTTGGCCTCCGCCACCCTGTGGACGCTGGCCACGGGCGCTCGAACACGGCGCTTCTACGAGCTGGCCGGCTGGCGGCCAGAGGGGACAGAGCGGCCCCTCCACGAGGGTTCCGGGGCATTCGAGGTCCGCTACGAGCGCACCCTCGGGGACCACTGGCAGGCACCGTAGGTCGCCGGGGCGCCCGGAGCAGCTAGGTCCTCGGGATTGAAACACGGCTCACCCGCCGTGCACTGTGTTGGTCGAGCCGCTTGAGGGATCCGCCGGGTCCGGAGGCGAGGGCCCTGGGCAGTGGCGGTTCGTGTCTGAAGCCGGTGCTGGAGGCGGCGGTCCAAGCGGTCCATGACTGGATCGGATCGGTCACTGGTGCCGATGCGCCAGCCTAGAAGACGGTGACGGGTACGCCCGGTTCGATGCGCGCCGCGAGCCAGGTGACGTCGCTGTTCGCAAGGCGTATGCAGCCGTGCGATACAGCGGTCCCCAGCTGTCCGCCGACGTTGTCGAGTCCGTGGAGGGCGATCTGGCCGGGGCCGCCGTCGTACTCCTGCAGCACGTGCGAACGGGCACTGAGCGCCAGGGCGAACGGAGCGCCTGCCCGCTCGGCAGGGAGAAGTGCTCCTCCGGCGAGAGGAGCGCCGCGAGTAGACCCCTCAGCCTCGCGAGTAGGAGGACGGCGAGCGGGCCTTTCCCAGGGCTGTGCTGCTCAACGACTACTCACCGTCTTCGGCCAAGGCCCGACTTTCACCGCCCGGTAACGCCTCGGTCACATCGCCCTGCCGCTCGGCTGCCACGGTCGAGGGGTCGCTGAGCAAGCGCGCCGCGGAGGCGCCGAGACACAACGAATCGGGGGCACGCGATGAGCATCCAGGGCAACTGGGATCAGCGGACTATCACCCGGCGCCATCTCCTCGGCTGGGCGGGGATGGGCGCCGGAGGGCTCGCGGTCGCGGCGAGCGGGCTCTCACCCAGCAGCGCCCTCGCCAAGCCGTTCTTCGCCGGCGATCCCTTCAGCCTCGGCGTGGCCTCGGGCGATCCGCTGCCCAGCGGCGTGGTGCTGTGGACTCGGCTCGCGCCCGAGCCGCTGGCCGAGGGCGGCAGCGGCGGCATGCCGAGCCGCAGGGTTCCGGTCAGGTGGGAGGTCGCGACCGACGAGGCCTTCCGCGACGTCGTCGCCAAGGGCAATACCTTCGCGACGCCCGAGCTCGGCCACTCCGTGCACGTCGAGGTCGCGGGCCTCCGGCCCGGGCGCGAGTACTTCTACCGCTTCAAGACGGGGCCGGAGACCAGCCCCGTGGGACGCACGAAGACCGCGCCGGCGCTCGGCGCGGTCGGCGAGCTCACCTTCGCCTTCGCCTCGTGTCAGAACTACGAGGCGGGCTACTACGCACCCTACGAGCACATGGCGCGCGAGGACCTGGACGTCGTCGTCTTCCTCGGCGACTACATCTACGAGGGCAACGAGGTCAGCAGCGTGGGGCGCGAGCACTTTGGGACCGAGCCCAGGACTCTCGGCCAGTACCGGACCCGCCACGCCCAGTACAAGGGCGACGGGAACCTGCGGGCGGCGCACGCGGCGTTCCCCTGGATCGCCACCTGGGACGACCACGAGGTGGACAACAACTGGGCCGGCGAGGACCAGGACCCGAACGCGGCCTCCAGGGAGGAGTTCCTGGCGCGCCGGGCGGCGGCCTTCCAGGCCTACTACGAGCACATGCCGCTGAGGACGCCCCAGCGGCCCGCGGGCCCGGACATGCTCCTCTACCGCAGGGCGGCCTTTGGAGACCTGGCGCAGTTCAACGTGCTCGACACCCGGCAGTTCCGGAGCGACCAGGTCACCTGCCGCCCGGATAACTCCTCGGACGGCTACTGCGCCGCAGCCCTCGACGAGGGCCGAACGATCCTCGGCGACGAGCAGGAGCGGTGGCTGAGGGATGGCCTCTCGGGCTCGCGGGCGAAGTGGAACGTGCTCGCCAACCAGGTCGTCTTCGCCGAGCGGATGGAGGCCAACGGGGTGGCCGGCGGGGGCGACTCGTGGGACGGCTACGTGGCCGACCGTCGCGCGCTCGTGGACCTCTTCGCCGACGCCGACGCCGACGGCGGTGCGCCCACCAACCCCGTCGTGCTCACCGGCGACATCCACAACAACCGCGTCTTCGACCTCAAGGAGGACTTCTCCGAGCCCTCCTCGAGGACCGTCGGCACGGAGTTCGTGGGCACGTCGATCTCCTCGGGCGGCGACGCTCCCAGGGAGCGCAACGGCGGCCAGTGGACGACGGTCTACAACGACCCCGAGGGCCTCAACGACCACCAGAGGTTCTACGACACTCACCGCGGCTACGTCCGGTGCACCCTGACGCAGAGTCAGTGGAGGGCCGACTTCCGCGTGATCGAGACCACGCAGTCCCCGACATCGCCGGTGAGCACCGTGGCCTCGTTCGTCGTCGAGGACGGGGAGCCTGGAGCGAAGCGGACCTAAAAGGGCTCGCGCCGGCCGCGGCGGACCCTAGTTCCGCCCCCGCCGAGCCCCCCCGAGCGCCTCCGGCGAGATCCCGAACTGCTGTAGGAGCTCGGCCAGCGGCCGCACGTTCGCCGGGGGCCGTACCTGCTGGTTGCCGTCCACGTTGGCAAGCTCGGTGGTGAGCTTCAGCGTTCCCCCCTGAACCCCGCTTCCCTGCTGGGCCGGCGGCGCCGTGAAGTCCACGTTGGCGATCGCGCGGCGGATCTTCGAGTCGTCCTCGCCCACGAACACGTCGAAGGTGGGGCGCTTGACCGAGCGCTCGATCTCCGCGATCTGGGCCTCCGGGATCTCGGAGGGCGCGGCACCGGGGCCGAGCTGGCCGCGGGCGCGGGGGTCGCGCAGGATCTTGTTCGAGTCGCGCAGCACCTTGCCCACGTCGAGGGCGCCCGAGATGTGGGTGGTGCCCACTCCGGCCACATCCTCCTCGCCGCGGTCCTGGGGGTCCAAGATCCAGGTCTTCGGGTCCACGCCGAAGGCCGAGAGGCTCTGCTGGCGCCCGCGGTTCCGGTTGGCCTGCGAGACCACGTCGCGGCCGACCTCGTAGGCGGTGCCCTGGAACTCGATGAACGCGTTGTCCACCACGGTGATGAGGCGCGCCGCGAGCGTCTGTCCGGCACCCGAGGCGCTCACGCGCCAGTCGAGGCTCGGAAGCTGGTTGGGCGCGTTCTGCCGGTAGGGCCCGGTGAGCTTCAGGGTGATCGGCTGCTGGAGCTGCGGGGCCTGGCCGCGGAGGCGGGCCTCGATGCTCACCGAGGTGTCGGCGCTCTTCACCGGAGTGTTGAAGGCACGCTCGAGCACGGCCGCGGGCTCTTCGCTCTGCCCGCACGCCGAGAGGGCGAGCGCGCAGAGCGCGGACGCGGCCAGCGCGGCCCGCGGGCGTCGCGGTCGAGGGGATCGGAGCAGGGACCCGATGGCGGCCAGACTAGCGACCGTCATCATCGAAGCGTGGAGGAACCCGCCCGAACCACGGAAGGCTCCTCCGTGGAGGCCGAGCCGCCCGCCATGTCGCCCTCCCTCGAGCGCGCCACCCGCCGCGCCGCCGGGCTCCGCGTGGCCGTTCTCGTGGTGGCGGGCGGGGCGCTGTTCATCGCGGCCACCACGAGCGGCGTCCTTCCCTCCTCGGAGAGCATCCGCGGGTGGATCGCCCCCTGGGGCCCGCTCGCTCCCCTGCTCTTCGTGGTCCTGTCGGTGGGGCTCAGCAGCACCTTCGTTCCCGGACCGGTGCTCGCCGGCGCCGCGGGGCTGCTCTTCGGCACCGTCGCGGGGCTCCCGCTCTCCATCACGGCCGCCGTGTGCGCCGCCGTGACCCAGATGCTCATCGGCCGCTACGTCGCCCGCCGACAGGTCGAGGCCCTCCTGCCCGAGGGCGCCCGCCGCTACGACGAGTTGCTCGAGCGGCGCGGGTTCCTCGCGGTCGTGTGGCTTCGCCTCGTGCCCGGCCTGCCCGACACCCCGGTCAACTACGCGGCCGGGCTCACCCGCGTGAAGGTCTGGCACCTCGCGGCGGGCACGCTGGTGGGTGGGTTCCCGAGGGCCTTCGCCTACGTCTCCCTCGGGGGGAGCTTCGACGATCTCGGCAGCAAGGAGGCCCGGCTGGCCATCGGCGTGCTCGTGCTCACCGCGCTCGTGGGCCTCTTCCTCAGCCGCCGACCCCTGAAGGCGGGCCTCCGGGCGCGCCGAAACCGTGACCTACCCTCCGCGCGATGAGCACCTTTCAGGCCGTTCGCATCTTCTCCCACGTGGAGCTGGCGGTGTTCGTCACCCTCATGATCTTCGCCTTCGGCAACCTCGACGAGGACGCCACGACGGTGCTCGGCTGGACCCACGGGATCGGCTGGCTGCTGCTCTGTCTCGCCGTGTACCTGGGCTGCCGGCGGCGCCTTCTTCCCTGGCCTCTGCTGGCCGTGACGGTGTTCATCACCGGCCCGCTCGGCTCGTCGATCGGAGTCGAGGTCCTAAGCCGGCGGGGGTGGACGTAGGCGTGAACTCGGTGAACGTGGCCAACGGGCTCACGGTGGCGCGCATTCTCCTCGTGCCCGTGGTGGTGGTCGCCCTGCTGTCGCGGCAGCACGGCGCCTGGGCGGTGGCCGCCATCGCGTTCTTCCTGGCCGCCTCCACCGATGGCCTCGACGGCTACCTGGCGCGCGCCCGCGGCAGCGTGACCAACTTCGGCAAGGTCATGGACCCGGTGGCCGACAAGCTCCTCATCGCCGCTGCCCTCGTGTCGCTCGTGTCCCTCGGGCGGCTCGCCGCGTGGGTGGCCGTGGTGATCATCGCGCGCGAGTTCGCGGTCAGCGGGCTGCGCATCGCCGCCGGCCAGCAGGGCACGATCATCTCGGCCAGCTCGCTCGGCAAGGCTAAGACCATGTCGCAGGTACTCATCGTCCTCGCCCTCATCCTCGCCCCGGACCCCGGAGCCATGTGGGTGCTCGTCCTCGTCTACGCGTGCGTGGGGATCACCGTCATCTCCGGGCTCGACTACTTCCTCTCATACCGCCGGCGGGTCGAGGCGGGGCGCCGGCCCGAGGGCGAGGGCGCTCCGGTCAGCTGAGGTTCTCCCGGCCCTCTGAGCTGAGGCACTCCGGCTCGAGTCAGGCCTCCGAAGCGCCGTCGCCTGCTTCGAGCCACGCCGCCATGGACACGTGCGGGGCCTCCTCGCCGCCGCCCACCTCACGCTGCAGCGCCCCGATCAGCCCGCGCCGCTCGGCCGTCACGTCGTGGCGGTGGATGGTCTCGAGGTTGCGCTGGACGGCCAGGAGGAAACCCTGCTCGCCGAGCCCGGAGAAGCGCTCGACCGAGGTCCGCACCATCTCGCGCACGCAGTCCTCCACGAAGCGGGGCCGGCGGTGGGCGCGCCCCACCACCTCGACCTCGTCCGAGCGCTTCATCAGCCCGTAGATCTCCGCGCTCATCGAGGCGCGGACGATCTCGAGGAGCTCCCTCGCCTCCGCGGGAGCTCCGTCGCCGGGCGCTCCGATCCACAGCGTGCCCACCCCGCGCTGGTTGTGGCTGGCCACCGGCACGTGGTCGAGGATGCGCTCGATCTCCTCCGCTGAGAAGCCGTCGGCCTCGAGGCGTGCGCGGGCGCGACCGGCCACGAGGTCCTGGGCGCACGGGCAGGCGGTGATGCCCTGGGCCTCGACGCCCGCGAGCCGGCGGGTGCCCCGCTCGGAGGCGAGCGCCGCGCCGAGGACGGTGAAGGACTCCTGCGTGGGCAGACCGGACGCCGGCGCAAGGCGCTCGTCGGGGTAGCGCGCGGCCAGGCGTACCTCCGCGCGGCCGGCGCCCTGGCGCTCTCTGATGCCCTCGGCCACGTGGGCGGCGAGGGTCTCCGGACCGAGGGTGCCGGCCACCGCGGCCTCCTGCGCCGCTGCGGCCACGGCCTCGGCGAAGCGCGACATGTGAGCGCCCCTCTGGTCGGCCACCAGTGCCACGGTGCACTCGAAGGAGACCGGCACGGACAGGGCCTCACCGCCTCCGGCCGACAGTCGCAAGACCTGCTCGAGGCCGCTCACTCCCACTCCCGAGAGCGCCACGCGAGTGGCCGGAGGCCCCGCCTGGACGTCGCCGCGCGCGTGATCGAGGAGTGAGGGCAGAAGGGCCACGGAGAGCTTCGCCCGACCCTAGATGATTGATTCCTTATCGCTACACACGCGGGGATGGCTCGAGATGCGGAGCACGAGCGGGCTCGGTGGCTCGCTTTCCCGATTCTGCACATACAATCCGCCCCGCTGCTCAAGGTGGAGAAGGCCGACTCGGGTCTATCCGCGGGGCCTCTCGAGGAACTGCGGACCCAAGGAGCGAGAGGGAGTGGAGATGGTCGACGATCACGTGTCGGTGCACGTTGATGACGCCGATGTGCCGGAGGGCGTCGAGCTGCAGAAGCTCTTGGCCCGAGGCCAGGAGCGGGGGTGGCTGACCTTCGCGGAGATCGCCGCGTGCCTCGAGGAGGTCGAGGTCACCAAGGAGCAGGTGGCGGAGTTGCATGCCCACCTGCTCGAGCAGGGTGTCGACGTGGTCTCCGACGACGGCCGTCCGGCGGTGTCCGAGGCCGGCAAGGCGGAGGAGGTGGCCTCTCGCCGCGCCGATCCAGACGCGTCCGCGGAGCCGAAGAAGGCCGAGGTGGACCTCACCGTCGAGCCGAGCCTCGACTCCCTTCGCCTCTACCTGCGCTCGATCGGCCAGGTCGATCTGCTCACCGCCGAGGAGGAGCGTTGGCTCGCCCGGCGCATCGAGCGCGGCGACCTCCCGGCCAAGGAGCACATGATCCGCGCCAACCTGCGGCTCGTGGTGTCGATCGCCAAGGGCTACCTCGGGCGGGGGCTCACGCTGCTCGACCTCATCCAGGAGGGCTCACTCGGCCTCATCCGCGCCGTCGAGAAGTTCGACCATCGCCGCGGCTACAAGTTCTCGACCTACGCCACCTGGTGGATCCGCCAGGCGGTCACGCGCTCGATCGCGGACAAGTCCCGGACCATCCGCATCCCCGTCCACATGGTGGAGAAGCTGAACAAGGTCGTGCACGTGGAGCGCCAGCTCGTGCAGGAGCTCGGCCACGAGCCGAGCGCCGAGGAGGTCGGTGCGGAGCTCGACATGACCTCGCTCGAGGTGCGCGAGGTCCGCAGGATGGCCCAGTTGCCCATCTCCCTCGAGAAGCCCATCGGCGAGGAGGAGGACTCGGAGCTCGGAGACTTCGTCGAGGACGAGGGCGCGGAGTCCCCCTTCGACCGCACGCTCGAGAACACCCGCCGCGAGAACGTCCAGCATGCCCTGTCTGCCCTCTCGGTGCGCGAGCGTGAGGTGCTCGAGATGCGCTTCGGCCTGCACGGCCACGAGGCCCGCACGCTCGAAGAGGTGGGCCGTGCCTTCGGCGTGACGCGCGAGCGCGTGCGCCAGATCGAGTCCGACACGCTGAGCAAGCTCGGTGCGTTACCGGAAGCCCAGGGGCTGAGGGACGCCTCATAGTTCGAAGCGGCCTCTAGAATTCGCGCGGCCATCCGGGGGGATGTCCGAGTGGTTAAAGGAGACGGGCTGTAAACCCGTTCGCTATGCGTACGCAGGTTCGAATCCTGCTCCCCCCACTGCCGGCGGCCTCTGCGCCGACAGACACGCCCAGCTAGCTCAGTTGGTAGAGCACTTCCATGGTAAGGAAGGGGTCATCGGTTCGAGTCCGATGCTGGGCTTACCGAAATCCCCTGCTAATCCGGTGTTTCCGGTTTCGGGGCCGCGGGGGGTTGGACACGGCCAGTACACCCTCAGTACACACCCGAGTCACGGGCGGCCCGGATTTCGGCCTCCGCCGAGCGCCTCTCGGCACCCTCTAGCTCCTCGAAAACGTGCCCGTACGTGTCGAGGGCCATGCTGGGCCGGTGGCCGGCCTGGCGGGCCACCTCCACCGGGCTCATCCCCTCGTGGATGAGCAGCGATACGAACGAGTGGCGTAGGTCGTAGGGGCGGCCGATCTCGACCCCGGCGGCCCCGGCCGCCATATCGAACTTCCGCCGTTTCCAGTTCCTCCAGTCGGCGTGCCTCCAGGGCCCGCCGTCGCCGGCCGGGAAGATGAGCCCGTCGCC
>JBPCRE010000263.1:0-11977 GCA_050997195.1 Thermoleophilaceae bacterium | reverse complement strand
GCTCGTCGAAGGTGATCTCCTCGAAGACCACGGCGAGGTTGCCGGTGTAGTCCTCGATCGGGGACACGTCGTCGATCGTCTCGCGCAGTCCGCCCTTCTCGGTGTCGACCAGCCAGTCGAACGAGCGCCGCTGGATGTCGATCAGGTTGGGAAGCTCTAGAGCCTTCCCGAGGCGTGCGAAGGTACGGCGCTGACGAGGGGCATCGACAGAAGCCAAGTTGGCCACTCCTTGAGGGTCGGGCGAGGGACGGCGGGGCGCGGCAGAGCGCGACCGGTGAAGATAGCACAGGCGAACCGGCCCTCTCCAGGGCGGTCTTCGCGGCCTTCACGGACCCCGTCCCGCGACTCCACGATATGTGGCGGAGCGCTGCCTTGAAGGACGGCTTCGACTATGGGCCGGGGCGCACTTTAGCGCCTTTGCGGGACTTTGGCGGATGTACCCGGATGCCGCGGGTCATCGAGGCCCCGGCGCGAGCGCCGCCTGCACGAGCCAGCGTTCGAGCACAGCGTCGAGGGCGGTGCCCCGAACGGGCTTCATGAGGTAGTCGTCCATGCCGGCGGCGAGGCAACGCTCGCGATCACCCTCCATCGCGTGGGCGGTCATGGCCACGATGGGCAGATGGGTGTCCGGACCCTCGCGCCGCCGTATCTCGGCGGTCGTCTCGTAGCCGTCCATGCGAGGCATGGAGCAGTCCATGAGCACCCCCGCCCACTCACCGTGGTCGATGAGGTCGAGGGCCTCCCGCCCGTCCGAGGCCGTCACCGTCCTGAACCCACGCTTGGAGAGCAGCGCCTCGATGACCCTCTGGTTGACGGGGTTGTCCTCGGCGATGAGCACGCAGGGGCGGTCACCCTCCCCGCCGTTCGACGCCCGCTCGCCCCTTGCGGTCGGTGTCTCGAGCCCCGCGTTCGGAGCGGGCGTCCGTCCGCCCGACGCATCGACCGGCGAGGAGGCCTCGGAGGAGGGCGAGGAGGATTCCGGGACGAGCAGGCGGACGGTGAACCAGAAGGTGCTTCCACCGCCGGGCTCGCCGATTGCTCCGATCTCCCCGCCCATCAGCTCGGCGCTCCTTGGAGATGGCGAGACCGAGACCGGTGCCCCCGTGGGTGCGGGTGGTCGAGGCGTCGAGCTGACTGAAGGACTCGAAGAGGCGGGGGACCTCGAGAGGGTCGATGCCCATGCCGGTGTCGGTGACCTCGAATCGAAGGGTGGCCTCGGGACCCACGCCGGCCACCGAGCTCACCCTCACCGCGACCTGTCCGCGATCGGTGAACTTGATCGCGTTGCCCACGAGGTTCGTGACGATCTGGCGCAGGCGGCCCCCGTCTCCCAGCAGGAGCTCGGGCACCTCGGGGCCGACGTCGCACACGAGCTCCAAGCCCTTGGCCTGCGTCCGCTGGCCCATGAGGGCGCACACGTCCCCCACCACCTCCCGCACGTCGAGCTCGCCCACGCGGAGCTTGAGCCGGCCGGCTTCCATCTTCGAGAAGTCGAGGATGTCGTCGATGATCGCCAGCAGCGCCTCCCCCGAGGAGCGGACCGTCTCGGCGTAGCTCTGCTGCTCGGCCTCGAGGTCCGTGTCGAGCAGGAGCTCGATCATTCCGATCACCCCGTTCATCGGCGTGCGGATCTCGTGACTCATGTTGGCCAGGAAGGAGGACTTGAGCCGGGAGGCCTCGAGCGCCTCGTCCCGGGCCACGGCCAGCGCGCGCTCGGCCCAGTCGCGCTCCACGACCCGGCCGAGCTGGGTGCCGATGCGGCTCATCACCCCGAGGAGGCCGGGATCGGGCTCGGCCCAGGCGTCGGTGAAGAACTCCATGACGCCGACGACGTCCCTGCCGATGGGGATCGGGAAGGCGAAGGCCCCGCGCAGGCCGACCTCCCTGGCGGCCTCGGGGCGCGTGAAGACGCGATCGGCCAGGATGTCCTCGACCCATGCCGCCCGACCCGAGGCCAGCACGGTCCCCGGCAGGCCCTGTCCGGGAGAGAGGACGCGGCTCTCGCTCACCACCCGGAACGGCTCGAAGCGCGCGGGATCGCGCAGGTGCCACATGCCGGTCGAGTGGAGCTCCGGAGATCCGGGGGCGCAGAGGTAGACGTGCCCCACCGGCCAACCCGTGTACTCCGCGACGCGCTCGAGGACGACGCGCAGCGCGTCCCCGACTGAGGGAGCTTCGTTCGAGACCGCCGCGACGGCCTCGAGCAGGACGAGCTCCCGCTGCCGCTCGTAGAGGGCCCGCGTCGTTCGCTCGGCGATCTCCTCCGCCTCGCGTCGCGTCGCTCGCTCTCGCCGCAGGCGGCTTGCGGCACGGTCGAGCCGAGGGCGCTCGGAGTGCTCTTGCACTCCGTCCGCGGCGTCCTCGCTCAGCTCGAGATGGAGATCTCGAGGATGCATTGCTCGTCGCCGCGCTTCATGCACCGCGGTTGTAGGACGGACACTTCCTCGCCGTAGTGGGCGGCGGTTCCCTCGAGGAGCCCCTCCGCGAACGAGCAGAGCCTGCGGGGGGAGCGATAGCCCATGACGAGGACCTCCTCCGAGGAGCTGTCGAAGTCGAAGACCGGCACGTCGACTCCGGGGTAGAGCTTGCGGACCTCGGGGTGGATCATCGCGTTGAGATCGAGGACGAAGGAGCGCGTCGAGGTGTGGGCTGCGAAGAGCTCGGGATGGCCCCTGGCGAAGAGCGGCGCGGCCTCGCGGCCCAACCAGCGGACCACCTCGTCGGGCGGCGTGTCGAGCGCTCCCGACGCGGCGCCCACCAGCTTGCCGAGATCCTCGTCGGGGTAATTCCCGAGGGACGTGTACACGCCGTCGAGGCCTGCGGCATCCAGGAGGTCGTCCCAGGTGTCCTCTCCGTGGTCGCGGGCCACGATCTCCTCGAACAGGTTGAAGATGATGCCCTTCACGACTGAGATACATGCATACGAGGTCCTCTATCGGATGGGAGCGGCGGTTTCGTTAGGGCCGTCTCCGAAATGGCGGTTTCGCGCGCAGGTCGCGCTCCGCGTCGATGCCGAAGCGCCGTCCCGCCGCCTCGAGCTTGGCGGTGAGCGGCCAGCGGTCGGGTGCCACGGGTCCCTCGTGCTCGGAGCTCGCCCCCTTGAGCGCCATGGATCCCGTGTTGTCGCCGAGCGCCCCGATCTCCTCGACCTCGTCGGGGTCGAGCACGACCGGCTCGGGGAGGGCGGCTAGCTCGGCTCGCTTGTCCTCCACCGGCCGCGCCCCCGGTCCCGCCTCCTGGATCAGGGTGGGCACCACGCAGCCCACGCTCTCGTGGGCGAGGTTCCACTGGCACGCGAGCTGGAGCGGGGTGAGGCCGTGGCGCTCGGCGATCGGGCGCATGCGGTCGAGGCGCTCGAGGCCGCGCCGCACCCAGCCCTCGGGGCGGAAGGAGCGGTGGTCGGCGCGGGGGAGCTCGTGCTCGGGGCGCAGGTCGTCCCAGAGGAGGCCCCCGTAGTCGACGACGCGGGTGAGGACGGCGACGTCGCCGGCCTCCGCCGCCGGGAGCACGAGCTCGCCGGGCCAGGGCTCGAGCGGACCGAGGATGACCATGGCCCAGTCGATCGAGGCGCCGAAGCGCTCGATGCACTCGACGAGGTCGAGGGTGAAGCCGTTGGCCGGCCCCGGAGCCACGCCGAGGAGCTCGGTGAGGCCGGCGCCCCGGAGGGCCTCGAGGCCCTCCCAGACGGCCGAGCTCGTGTAGCCGGTGCGGTCGGGATTGTGCAGGAGGAGCAGGTCGAAGCGATCGACCCCGAGGCGCTCGAGGCTGCGCTCGGTGGCCATGCGCAGGTAGTCGGCGTACTCCCCCTCGCCGCGCAGCCGCGGGTCGGTGAACCGGGGGTACCCGCGGGCGCCCTCCCGCTCGCCGGTGTAGAAGTCGTGGCCGACCGCTCCCACGAGCACGTAGTCCTCGCGGTCGAGCCCGTCCAGGGAGCGCCCGAGGAGCCGGTCGGCGTCCCCCTGGCCGTAGGCGTCGGCCGTGAGCACGGTGCGCACGTGCTCGTCAGGCCGCAGGAGGGCGACCAGGCGCTCCTCGTCGAGCGGCTCTCCGAAGTGCATGAACCGCCCCCCGCTCCAGGTGCCGAGGGCGGTATGCGTGGGAGCGGCCATGGCCCTTCCCTCTCGTCCGGCTACTTGACCTCGACGACCCCGCCGGCCTCCTCGATGTCGGCCACGAGCTTGTCGGCCTCCTCGCGCTCGATGCCCTCCTTGATCGGCTTGGGCGCCTCGTCGACCAGCGCCTTGGCCTCCTTGAGGCCGAGGCCGGTGGCCGCGCGCACGACCTTGATCACCTGGATCTTCTTCTCGCCCGCGCCCGTGAGCACCACGTCGACCGTGGTGGACACCTCCTCCTCGGGGGCGGCCCCGTCGCCGGCCGCGGCCGGAGCCGCGGCAGGAGCCGCCGCGGCGCTGGCCGACACCCCGAACTCCTCCTCGAGGGCCTTGATCCGCTCCGCGAGCTGGAGCACGGTGATGCCCTTCAGCTCGTCGATCCACTCCTGGGTGCTGGCTGCCATCTAACTCTCTCCTTGGGTCGTGGCGCCCTCGGGCGCCTCGTCTGCTGTTTGGTCTTCGGCGGCGGCCGCCTCGGCCACCGGGTCGCCCGGAGCCTCGGAGGGCGCCGGCTCGGATTGCGCGGCCGCGTCGGCCGGGGACTCGCTCGGCTCGGAATCCGCCGGCGGGGCCTCCGCTCCCAGCAGCCCCTGCTCCCGGATCTGCCCGAGGGCCACGGCGATTCCCGAGACCAGGCCCGAGAGCCCGCGCACCAGGCCGCTGAGCGGCGAAGCCACCACGCCGACGAACTGGGCCTGCAGCACGTCCCGGGTGGGCAGGCGAGCGATCGACTCGACCTCATCGGCCGAGAGCGCCTGCCCGTCCATCAGGCCGCCCTTGATCTCGAGGAGCTGGCTCTCCCGGCGGAAGGCGTAGATGGCCTTGGCGGCCATCGCGGCATCACCACGCACGAAGGCGAAGGCGGTGGGCCCCTCGAGGTAGGTCTTCAACACCGGGCTGTCGGCCTCGTCGGCGGCGCGCTCGGTGAGAGTGTTCTTGACCACGCGGAACGAGGCCCCGGCGTCGCGGAGGCGCACGCGCAGGTCGCCGGCCTGCTTGACCGTTATCCCGCGGTAGTCGATCGCGATGACCGCGGCGGACTCCCTGATGTCGCTGGCCGTGCGGGCGATGACCGCGGCCTTCTCTTCTCTGTTCACGTTCGTCTCTCTCCTCGGGCGCCGCACGCGGGGGGCCCGGGAGACGAAGCGCATCGCGCGTCGCCGGCCGGCTCCACCTGCTTCGGGCTTACCCCGAGCTCCTCCGAGGAGCTCGATGCCGAAGGTCTCGGGCTTGGTCGATGAATCTTCGGTCAGGCTACCGCGCCGAGCTCCTCGACGATGTTGCGGGTCCGGGACGGATCGACCCGCACCCCGGGACCGGCGGTGGTGGCGAGCGTCACGGTGCGCAGGTAGCGCCCCTTGGCCGCCGCGGGCTTGGCCCTGATCATCTCCTCGATGAAGGCCGCGTAGTTCTCGAGCAGCGCGCGCTCCTCGAAGCTCGTCTTGCCGAGCGCGAGGTGGACGATGGCGGAGCGATCGGTTCGGTACTCGACCTTCCCGGCCTTTGACTCGGACACGGCCCGGCCCACGTCGTTGGTCACGGTGCCCACCTTCGGGTTCGGCATCTTGCCCTGCGGCCCGAGGATCCGGCCCAGGCGGCCGACGAGGGGCATGAGGTCGGGGGTGGCGATGGCCACGTCGAAGTCCGTGAAGCCCTCTTCCTGGACGCGCGTGGCCAGATCCTCGGCCCCCACGATGTCCGCTCCCGCCTCCTGCGCGTCGCGCGCCTTCTCGCCCTTGGCGAACACGGCGACGGTCACGGCCTTGCCGAGCCCGTTGGGCAGGGCGATGGTGCCGCGGAGCTGCTCGTCGGCGTGGCGCACGTTCAGGCCGGTGCGCACGTGGCACTCGACCGTCTCGTCGAACTTCGCGGACTGCATCTCGCGCATGAGGGCCACCGCCTCGGCGGGCGTGTACTCCCGGGTGCGGTCGATCTTCTCGAAGAGATCGCGGTAGCGCTTGCCGTGCTTCTGAGCCATCGTCTATCCCACCTCGACGCCCATGGAGCGGGCGGTGCCGGCGATGATCTTCGACGCCTGGTCGAGGTCGTTCGCGTTTAAGTCGGGCATCTTGGTCTCCGCGATCTGGCGAACCTGCTCCTGGGTGAGCCGTGCGACCTTCGTGCGATTCGGCTCGCCGGAGCCCTTGTCGAGCCCCGCCGCCTCCTTGATGAGCACCGCGGCGGGCGGGGTCTTGGTGATGAAGGTGAACGTGCGGTCCTCGTAGACCGTGATCTCGACCGGGGTGATGCGCCCGTTCTGGTCCGCCGTCTGGGCGTTGAAGGCCTTGGTGAACTCCATGATGTTCACGCCGTGCTGGCCGAGGGCGGGGCCCACCGGGGGTGCCGGATTCGCGGCGCCGCCGGGCACCTGAAGCTTGATGAGGGTGAGGACCTTCTTGGCCATGTCTAGCTAGACCTTCTTCACCTGGTCGAAGCCGACCTCGACGGGGGTCTCGCGCCCGAAGATCGACACGAGCACCTTCAGCTTGGCCGCGTCCTCGTTGATCTCGGAGACCTCACCCGAGAAGTCCGACAGCGGCCCGGAGACCACCTTCACGGACTCGCCGATGGAGAACTGGGCGCGGGTGCGCGGTCGCTCGGCGGCCTCGCGGTTGAGCAGCCGATCGATCTCCGGCTGGGAGAGGGGCACCGGCTTCTGGGAGGCCCCGACGAAGCCGGTCACCCCCGGGGTGCCCTTCACGAGCTGCCAGGAGTCCTCGTTCAAGTCCATGTTCACGAGCACGTAGCCGGGCATGGTGCGGCGCTCGAGCTGGATCTTCTGGCCGTCCTTCATCTCCGAGACCTGCTCGGTGGGGATCACGATCTGGCGCACGTGGCGCTGCTGCCCGAGCGAGTCGATGCGGTGCTCGAGATTGTGCTTGACCTTGTTCTCGTGACCCGAGTAGGTGTTGACGGCATACCAGCGAAACATCGTCGTCCTTCGTGAAGAGGGTGGAGCGGGGTTGCGGGGGCTAGAGGATCGCGCGGATGAGGCGGGAGAACACGAAGTCGAGCAGCCCCAGGTATCCGCCGGCGATCACGCAGAACCCGAGCACGACTCCGGTGAGGGAGAAGAGCTGGGCGCGCTTGGGCCACTGTACTCGCTTGAGCTCGCTCCAGCAGGACACGCAGAACGCGGCAAAGGTCCGGAGGCGCCCGCGCCCTCCCGCGTCGGCGGGCACGCCCTCGCGGTCGGGACGTGCGGGATCGAGCTCGACCTCGGCCGGCTCGCGCCCCGCCTGGCGGTCGAGCTCAGCGGCCTCGGCGTCGTCGAGCTCGGCCGGCGTGGGGATGCCGGGCGAACCCGATGAGGGGTCCTGAAGCCCGGTGTCGCTGCGGCCGGTGGCCTCGGAGGGCGCGCCCGCCCTGAGGGCGGCATCGTCGAGGGCGCTGTCGCCGTTGGCGACGCGGGACTCAGCGGGATCGACATCGGTCGAGACCGGCGGGTCTCCGTTGGGAGGGCCGGTGGGCTCGCCGTTCCGAGAGCTCCCACGGGTGCCCTTCGCACCCTCATCGGTCTTCGCACCCTCATCGGTCTTCACGCGCTCATCGGTCTTCGCGCGCTCGTCGCCGTCCTCGGGGCGCGAGGAGCGGCGCGCGGCCTGGCGCTGCTTGGCCCGTTGACGGTTGCGTGCCACGACGAGAAGGGCCGCGAGGCCGCTAGCGAGTCTCCCGATGGGGAGTGTGCTTGCCGCACCACTTGCAGTACTTGCGCAGCTCGATCCGGCCGGGATGGTTGCGCTTGGACTTCTCGGACTGATAGTTGCGTCGCTTGCAGTCGTCGCAAGCGAGCGTCACGGCGATTCGAACGTCTCCGCGGGCCATGGCGTTCCCTCGAGGTAGGTGGAGCGCGCCCCGACGTGGATGAACCCCACCGGGCAGCGCGAGGCGAACGCCCACTCTAGCGGGCCACCGGCGACTCCCTCAGCGTGGATTGACCGAGCTCGAGGGCGGGTACCGGGTCAGCCGCGCGAGCACGAGAGATCGGAGCCCGTGAGGGTGAGATCGCCGTCGCGGACCGTGCCGATGTGTCCGGCGCGCCGGATGAGGCGCCTGCCGCTGCGCCCGGCGCGGGACCGCCGGGAGACGTGCCTGCCGGTCAGGGTCACCGTGACCCGTTGAGTGCAGGTCACGCGGGAGAAGCACTCGCGGGAGTCGAGGCGGCCCTCGACCCTGATCGGCGCGACCCGGCACGAGGGCTCCAGGAAGTCCTGGCCCTCGTAGGTCACGCGGCACAGGCGGCGGTGGATGCCCCGGCTCCGGCACGGGGCCGAGTCGTAGCCGTCCACGCTCAGGTTGGCCGGTCGCCCGTCGATGTCGATGGCGATCTGGCCGAGCCCGCCCCCGACCTCCTCGTCGGCGTAGCGCTCGGCCGCCGACTCGGCGCGGTCCACCGTGAGCTGGTGCGCGCCCGCCGCGGGCACTCCGAGAAGCACGGCGGCCAACGTGGCGCCGATCACGCCGGACAGCCTTCTCCGCCTCGATCTCGAGCGCATGCGGGAGGGAACATACCCAGTGCCGCGCGGACCACGCGCCGGTACGCCGCATAACGTCCGCCGCTCGAACGCGTCTTGAGAGTCGACCGTCCTAAACACCCGAGGGAAGGAGTGACCACATGGTCCCCGGAGGAATCATCGGCCTGATCCTGATCATCATCGTCATCGTCTTGCTGCTGAGGTAGATCGTGACTCGGGGAGGGTCTCGGCCCTCCCCGCTCACGTTGCGGGAGGGGCGCCAGGACGGCCCCGCCCGGATCGCTACCGTGCCCGCCATGGTCGATCTGGCGATCGAAGCCGCCGGGATCGAGAAGTCCTACGGCGAGGTTCGGGCGCTCGCCGGCGTGGATCTACGCGTCCCCGCCGGGACCGTCCTCGGTCTGCTCGGGCCGAACGGGGCCGGCAAGACGACCGCGGTCCGCATCCTCACGACGCTCCTGCGCCCCGACGCCGGGCGGGCCACGGTGGCCGGCTTCGACGTGGTGCGCCAGGCCGCGGAGCTCCGGGCGCACATCGGGCTCGCGGGGCAGTACGCGGCCGTGGACGAGAACCTCTCCGGCCACGAGAACCTCGAGATGGTGGGCCGGCTCTACCACCTGCGCGGATCGACAGCCCGGCGGCGGGCCACCGACCTTCTCGAGGACTTCGACCTGACCGAGGCCGGCAGCCGCGCAGTGCGGACGTACTCCGGGGGCATGCGTCGGCGTCTCGACCTGGCCGCGGCGCTCGTGGCCCGCCCACCGGTGCTGTTCCTCGACGAGCCCACCACGGGCCTCGATCCCCGCAGCCGCCTGGCCATGTGGGAGCTGGTGGAGGGCCTCGTGGGCGAGGGCACCACGGTGCTCCTCACCACCCAGTACCTCGACGAGGCCGACCGGCTGGCCAGCCGCATCGCGGTGATCGACCACGGGCAGGTGATCGCCGAGGGCAGCGCGGACGAGCTGAAGGATCGAGTGGGCGGCGAGCGCCTCGAGGTAACGCTCGTGGAGACCGGCGACGCCGCGCGAGCCGTCGAGGCCCTCGCCCCGCTCGCCGAGGGCGACAGCCGCCCCGGCGCCTCGGAGGAGCGGGTGGTGGTACCCGTGCGGCGCAGGTCGGGCCTGCTCACCGACGCGGTGCGCCGCCTCGATCACGCCGGGATCGAGGTGGAGGACGTCGCGCTCAGGCGACCGACCCTCGACGACGTGTTCATGACCCTCACCGGGCGAAGCGCCGAGGACGCTGCCGAGGACGCGGCGAGCGACGCGGACGAGCAGGCTCCGAGCCGGGCGGCGGCGTGAGCGTCGAGCCCGCCGACCCGCAGACTGAGGCCTTCGAGCGCCCCGTGGTGGCCCGGGGGCTCCTCGCCAAGCTCCGCTGGGGGGTGGCCGATGCCCTCGTGGTGGCCCGTCGGAACCTCCTGCGCATTCCGCGCAGCCCGGAGCTGCTCGTGATCCTGACCATCCAGCCGGTGATGTTCACGCTGCTCTTCGTCTACGTGTTCGGCGGGGCGATCCAGACCCCGGGCTTCGACTACGTCGACTTCCTCCTGCCGGGCATCCTCGTGCAGACCATCGCGTTCAACGGGTCGCTCACCGGCGTGGGCCTCGCCGAGGACCTTCAGAAGGGCCTCGTCGATCGCTTTCGCTCGCTGCCCATGTCGCGCTCGGGCCTGCTCGCCGGCCGCACGCTGGCCGACGTGGCCACCAACGCGTTCACCGTGCTCGTCATGGTGCTCGTGGGCTACGCGGCCGGGTTCCGCTTGGCCTCGAGCGTGCCCGAGGTGGTGGCCGGCATCCTCCTGCTCCTGCTCTTCGGCTATGCGATCTCGTGGATCTCGGCCCTCATCGGCCTCTCGCTCGGCAACGTGGAGGCGGCCCAGTCGGCGGGCTTCATCTGGCTCTTCCCGCTCACCTTCATCTCCTCGGCCTTCGTCCCGACGGACTCGATGCCGGGCCCCCTCGCCGCCTTCGCCGAAGTCAACCCCATCACGCTCACGGTGAACGCCCTGCGCGGCCTCTTCCTCGACGCCCCCGCGGGCAACGCCCCCTGGCTGTCGCTGCTCTGGTGCGTGGGCCTCGTGGCCGTGTTCGCCCCGCTGGCGGTGGCCCGGTACCGGCGGGTGGCCTCGCGCTGAGCCGGCACGGCCGAGGCGACGCGTAGCCTCGGCCGTGCCGTGATCTCCCATTCGACCGTCGGCGTTTCCGCTCCTCCGTCGGCCCTGCCCGGCTACCCCGGCCCCTTCCCGGTCGGCCGATACGCCGCCGCCCTGCGCGATCGGCTCCGGGCCTTCACCCACGTGGCCGTAGAGGGTGAGGCCTGCGGGGTGCGCCTCGGCAGCGGCCCCAACGTCTACTTCGAGCTGCGCGACCGAGACGGCGCGCTTCCGTGCGCGATGTGGCGCACCGACTTCGATCGCCTCGGCCTCCCCGACGGTGCGCTTTGCGACGGCGCCCAGCTCCTCGCGGCCGGAGGGCTCGACTACTACCCGGGCGGGACGAGCGCCTCCCCGCGGCTTCAGTTCCGCGTGCGCGATCTGTGCCTGGCCGGCGAGGGGGACCTCCTCGCCCGCCTCGCGCGGCTGCGCCGCGAGCTCGGGGCCGAGGGCCTCTTCGCGCCGCAGAAGGCCCTCCCCCGCCCGCCGCTGCCGCGGCGGATCGGGGTGGTGACCGCCCCCGGCGGAGCAGCCCGCCGCGACCTGTTGGCGGGGCTCGAGCGGCGCGGCTGGCGCGGGACCATCGTCTGGGCCGACGTACCCGTGCAGGACCGCCGCGCCGCTCCCGCCATCCGTCGGGCCCTGTCGGACCTCGTCGCCTACGCCCGCGTCGAGGTGATCGTGGTGTGCCGCGGCGGAGGCTCGATCGCCGACCTGTGGGCCTTCTGCGACGAGGGACTGTGCCGGGAGGTGGCCCTGCTCGCAGTTGCGGTGGTCTCCGCCGTGGGCCACGAGAGCGACCGCACGCTGATCGACGACGTGGCCGCGGTGGCCTGCTCGACCCCGACCCACGCCGCCGAGGCCGCGGTCGGGATCGATTGCAACCGCGCTCGCATCGAGCTCCGCGCCGGTGCCACCCGCCTCGAGGGGCTCGGGCGCGGAGCGCTCGCGGGCCGCGCCCGGGCGCTCGCCGCCGCCTCGCGCGCTCCGCGCGAGCACGCCGAGCGCGAGCGCCGAGCGCTTCACCAGAAGGCACGCGAGGTGCGCGCCGCCTCGGCCCGAGGTCTCACCGAGCGGGGAGAGTTCCAACGCCGGGTCGCGGCCACGGTGATCGAACGCAAGCGCACGGCCGCCCGCCTGAGCGCCGCCCGTGAGCACGACGCCCTCCTCGCGGGCGCCCGGCGCCTCGCGCGCGCGGCCGCGCGCCTGATCGAGCGCGGCGCCGAGGCCCGGCG
>JBPCRE010000256.1:0-3957 GCA_050997195.1 Thermoleophilaceae bacterium | reverse complement strand
GTGGCGGTGTGCGCCCCGCCGGGCCCGGGCGGCCAGGGCCACCCGGTGATCCTCGCCGCCTGTGGGCTGTGCGGCGTGCTCGAGGTCTACCGCATGGGCGGCGCCCAGGCCATCGCCGCGATGGCCTACGGCACCGACTCCGTGCGCCCCACGGACGTGATCGTGGGTCCTGGCAACGCCTGGGTACAGGAGGCCAAGCGACAGGTGGCCGGAGCGGTGGGCATCGACTCGCTGGCCGGCCCGAGCGAGCTCGTCGTGGTGGCCGCGGGCGACGCGGAGCCCGAGCTCGTGGCGCTCGACCTGCTCGCCCAGGCCGAGCACGGTCCCGACTCGCTGCTCGTGCTCATCTCCGAGGACTCCGCGGTGCTCGAGCGCGTGGCGCGTGAGGTCGAGCGCCTCACCGCGAGCGGGGCGCGCCCCTCGGTGGCCGACGCTCCGCTCGCCCTCGTCGCCGTGCCCGACCTGCGCGCCGGTGTGGACCTGGCCGAGGCCATCGCCCCGGAGCACCTCGAGCTGGTGGGTGCCGGGGCCGAGGCACATGCCCCGTGCGTGCGTTCCGCGGGATGCCTCTTCGTGGGTCGCGACGCCGCCACCGCGTTCGGGGACTACGTGGCCGGCTCGAACCACGTCCTTCCCACCGGAGGCGCCGCACGCTTCCAGAGCGCGCTCGGCGTGGGCATCTTCCGCCGCCGCATGGCGCGGGTATCGTTGCCCCCGGGCGCCGCCGCGCGCCTCTCGCCCGCGGGCGTCGCACTCGCCGACGCCGAGGGCTTTCCCGTACACGGCGAATCGATGGCCAGACGAGCATGAGCCTCCGCTCCGCAGAGATCTCTCGCGCCACCGGCGAGACCGACGTCCGCGTGGCGCTGACCCTCGACGGCACGGGTCGGGGTGAGCGGCGCACCGGGGTCGGCTTCTTCGACCACATGCTCGACCTGCTCGCCCGACACGGACATCTCGACTTAGACGTCGAGGCCACGGGCGACCTCGTGACGGGCGCTCATCACACGGTGGAGGACACGGGCATCGTCTTCGGCCAGGCCCTCGACCGGGCGCTCGGGGCTCGAGCCGGCATCGCCCGCTACGCCGACGCGCGGGTGCCGATGGACGAGGCCCTGGCCGTGGTGGCCCTCGACGTGTCCGGCCGTGCGCTGGCCGTGGTGGGCCCCGAGGTCCGCGACCTGCGCGTCGAGGGCTTCGGCGGCCAGGAGGCCGAGGAGTTCCTGCGGGCGGTGGCCGGGGCGGCGCGGCTGACCCTTCACGCGCGCGTGGAGGCGGGCACCAACCACCACCACATGATCGAGGCGCTGATCAAGGCCTTCGCCCGAGCGCTGCGCGCGGCGGTGGCGCTCGATCCCACCGAGCAGGGCGTGCCCTCGACCAAGGGTGTGCTGTGAGCGGGCCGCGCATCGCAGTGCTCAACTACGGGATGGGCAACATCCGCTCGGCGCACAAGGCGCTCCTGCGGCTCGGGGCCCATGCCGAGGTCACGAGCGACCTCGCGGTGGCCGAGGCGGCCGATGGCCTCGTGCTCCCCGGAGACGGCGCGTTTCCGCGAGCGGTCGCGGGCGTGCGGAGCCTCGGCTTCGACCGGCTCCTCTCGGAACGGCTCGAGGCCGGCGTTCCCGTGCTCGGCATATGCATCGGCATGCAGATCCTCTTCGACGGCTCCGACGAGCTCGGCGGGGCGGAGGGCCTCGGCCTCCTGCCCGGCCCCGTGCGCGCGCTCGAGCCGCGCGGGGAGAAGCTGCCCCAGATCGGGTGGAGCCGGGTGAGCTTTACCCGCCCCTCGCGCCTCACCGAGGGACTCGGCGAGGGGGCCGCCTTCTACCACGTGCACTCCTTCGCGCCCGAGCCCTCGGACCCGGACGTGGTGATCGGCACCGCCGAGTTCGGCGGCGCGCCGTTCGCGAGCGCGGTGGAGCGCGGAGCCCTGTGGGGCGTGCAGTTCCACCCCGAGAAGTCGAGCTCCGAGGGCCTGCGGCTCATCGGCAACTTCATCGGGGTGTGCGCTCGGGCGGCCGAGCGCCGGGCCATCAGGGCTCCGGCGTGATCCTCTTCCCGGCCATCGACATCCGCGGCGGGCGCGCGGTGCGCCTCGTGCGCGGCGACTTCGATCGGGAGACCGTCTACGCCGAGGATCCCTACGCGGCGGCGGACGCATGGGTGGTGGCCGGGGCCCGCGCCCTGCACGTGGTGGACCTCGACGGCGCCCGCGACGGAGCGCCCGCGAACCTCGAGCACCTGCGCCGGATCGCCGCGGGGCTCGGCGTGCCCGTGCAGTACGGAGGGGGCCTGCGCTCGGTCGAGGCGGTGGAGGACGCACTGGCTGCCGGCGCCGCGTACGTGGTCGTGGGCACCGCGGCCTACGAGGGCACCGACTTCCTCGACACCCTCCTGAAGACCTGGCCCGACCAGGTGAGCGTGGGAGTCGACGTGCGCGGCGGCCGCGTGTCGGTGTCCGGGTGGACCGAGGACACGGCCATGCCGTGGGAGGATGCCATCGCCACCATGGAGCGGCGGGGCGTGACTCGCTTCGTCTACACCAACGCCGACCGCGACGGCATGCTCGAGGGCGTCGACGTGGCCGAGGTGGCGCGGGTGGGCGAGGCGGTCACGGGGCGCTTCGTCTACTCGGGGGGGATAACCACGCTCGAGGACCTCGCGAGCGTGCGCGCCCTCGATCTCTCCAACCTCGAGGGCGTGATCTCCGGCAAGGCGCTCTACGAGCGGCGCTTCACGGTGGCCGAGGCCACGGCGGCGCTCGGCGGAGTCGCGTAGCGGTGCTCCTGAAGCGCGTCATCCCCTGCCTCGACGTGCACGAGGGCCGGGTGGTGAAGGGCACGAACTTCCTGGATCTCCGCGATGCGGGCGATCCGGTGGAGCTCGCCGCCCGCTACGAGGCGGCGGGCGCCGACGAGCTCGTGTTCCTCGACATCACCGCCTCGAGCGACAAGCGAGCCACCATCGTCGAGCTGGCCCGGCGCACCGCCGACGACGTGTTCATCCCCTTCACCATCGGCGGTGGGGTGCGCTCGGTGCGCGACGCCCAGGGCGTGCTCGACGCCGGGGCCGACAAGGTCTCGATCAACTCCGCGGCCGTTGCGCGACCCGAGCTCGTGGGCGAGCTCGCTGAGGTGTTCGGCGCCCAGGCGGTCGTGCTGGCCATCGACGCTCGCCGGCGCGGGGATGGGTCCGCCTACGAGGTGGTGGTCAACGGCGGGCGGACGGCCACGGGGCTCGACGCCGTGGCGTGGGCGCGCGGGGGCGTGGAGCGCGGGGCCGGGGAGATCCTCCTGACGAGCATGGACCGCGACGGAACCGAGGACGGCTACGAGCTCGAGCTCACCCGGCTGGTGGCCGAGGCCGTGAGCGTGCCGGTGATCGCCTCCGGCGGAGCCGGCAACCCCGATCACCTGGTGGAGGCCATCGCCACGGGCGGGGCGGACGCCGTGCTCTGCGCCTCGATCTTCCACTACGGGGAGTACACGGTGGGAGAGGCCAAGCGTCGAATGCGCGAGGCCGGCGTGCCGGTCCGGCTGTAGCGCGGAGTCGTGCGCCACAATCGGCCGATGGGCCACGGCGAGCTGTCCGACCGCCTCCGTGCCCTCGAGGGCATGGAGGCCGTGCTCCCGGCCCTCGACGGCCTGCCCCCCGCCTACCTGGTGGGCGGCGCGGTGCGCGATCTCCTCCGAGGCGCGCGCACGGTGGACCTCGACGTGTGCATGGAGGGCGACGCGGTGGCGGCCGCGGGCGTGCTGGCCGAGCGCCTCGGCGGTGAGGCCGTGACGCACGAGCGCTTCGGCACGGCCACGGTGCGCGCCGGCCGGCTCTCCGTCGACCTCGCCCGCACCCGTCGTGAGACCTACGAGCGCCCCGAGGCGCTCCCGGCGGGCGGGCCCGCGGACCCCAAAGAGGGAATCGGACGGCACGAATTCGCGGCTGGCTCCTCTCCCC
>JBPCRE010000218.1:0-11036 GCA_050997195.1 Thermoleophilaceae bacterium | reverse complement strand
GGCCGGGCTCGAGCGTCTCGCCCGAGCAAAGCTCGCGCAGCCCCTTGTAGATCGTCGTCGCAGACATCCCCGTCGCGCGCGCCACCGCGGTGACCCCACCCTGACCGTGCGAGCGTGCCTCGGCGGCTGCCCACAGCCGGCGGCGGCGCTCGTCGAGCTCGCCCGCGAGCGCCCGATAGCGCTCACCGATGGCCTCCTCATCGATCACACCCCGTCAGTTCTACATAACCGTCGCAGGTCCTTCGTGTTGTTTAGCTACGCGCCCTAACTGCGACCGACCCGGTGACCCAGTGCTTTGCCTCAATCTACGCACGGTTCCGCGGGCAGCTGAAGGGCGACGGCCTCAACGACATGTGGGTCGCCGCGACGGCGCTAGCCCAGCCGGACCAACCACCGATCGTGACGGGCAACCGATCCGATTTCGGGCGCATCGCTACCGAGTTCCCGCTCGTCATCGTTCACCCATGCGCACCTGGACCAAACGTCCCAGAGACCTAGCAGGAGGCGCCGGCGGCGAACGCTGATCACGGTTCGGTCCTACGCCGCTCAGCAGGCGATCAGCGTCCATTCCACGACGGAAGCGAGGCGGATTCACTGCCGCCTCGCCCCGAGAGGCTGAAGCGAAGCCACGGCGTGAGCGGCGAGACACCCCAATACCGTGGCGGACGTGGAGCGCGACCAGGTCCTCGCCTTCCGTGTCGGCCGCCACGGCCTTGACGCGCGTCGCTCGCTGAGGCTCGCCGGGGCCGCCGCGTGCCCGGCCTCGGACTTCCAGCGCGGTTCGGCGCTGCTGGCCCTCGCCGCCCGCTCCAGCGGTGTGACCCGGGAGGGCTACGACCGCGCGACCGACTCCGGCGAGCTGGTGCTCGGGCCGAGCCTGCGAGCCGCGATTCACGCGCTCGCACCTGTCGACTTCGCGCTCTACGGACGCGCGCTGATCGCGGAGAAGGACGAGGAGCTGGGCGAGCAGTTCGGCCCCCAGCTCGAGCGCCAATTGGGCGACGCGCGGATCGCGCCCCACGACGCCCTCGAGGAGGTGGCCCACGCCATCGATGCGGCCCTCGCCGGAGGGCGCGCGCTGAGCAAGAACGAGCTGCACGAGGAGCTGCGTGGCCGCGTGCGCGGCGAGCTTCTGCCCTGGTGCCAAGGCTGTGGCAGCCACCACGTCGCGCCCATGCTGTGGCGCTTCGGCGGAGTGCGGGCGGGAATGCGGTGCGACGTGGAGCGCCGCTTTCTGCTCGGGGAGCCGGGCGAGTCGCCCGATCCCGCCGAGGCCGCCCGCAGGTTCCTTCGCTTCTACGGCCCCGCCACCGCGAAGGAGCTCGGCGCGTGGGGTGGTCTCGCCCGCGCGCACGCCCGCCGCCTCTGGGCCCAGATCGAGGAGGAGCTGGCCGAGGTCCGGCTCGAAGGGCGCCGCCTCTGGATCCTGGGAATGGACGAGCCCGCGCTTGCCTCACCGCCGCAGGCCCGGGGAGTGCGCCTGCTCCCGCCGCGCGACCCGTACCTGCAACACCCTGACCGCACGGCGCTAACGCTCGACCCTGCCCTGCGCAAGCGCGTGTTCCGCCCGGTGGCCAGCCCCGGCGCGGTGCTCCAGGACGGCCATCTGGTCGGCCTGTGGCGGGTCCGCGCCCGCGGCCGGCTTGCGGAGCTCGAGGTGGAAGAGCTGGAGCGGATCGACCGCGACGCGCTCGAGGCCGAGGCCGCGCGCGTGGCGGAGGTGCGCGGCGCCGAGACCACGGTCATCACCTGGAGCTGAGAGGGCGGCACCGCCATGACCGGCTCTGGAGATCGGCTCCAGAGAGGCAGCAGGCCGAGAGCAACGCGCCAGAATAAAGAAGGCAGGTCTAAAGGGCCGGAGATAGTTTACCGTACGCGGTAGTGCCCATCGTATCCACGGGTCCTCTCTGCGCACGGCGAGGCTGTCGAGCTCCGCCCTGGAAAGACCGGCTGTGCGGAAACTGCTGGCGCCTGGCGCGCTTCATGGGCAAGGATCCGCACATGTTCGCCTACGAGCCGCTTCACGGCTGGGGCCACGACCGCGACGCGGTCGAATTGCCCTGGGAACGCTGGGAGCAAGAGGCGGCCACCAGTGGAAGGGGCGTGGTCGACCTCTTCGCCGAGCCGCCCGTGGAGGACGGCCCCCCGGCACCGGGCGCGCTCTGAGGCTGAGCCGTCGCCTCGCGAGCAGCGTCCGTTCCGCAGCCATAGGATTCGAGCCGATGGCACTTCTGAGGCTTCGCGAGCCCTTGAAGAAGCTCGCCGGCGGCCGCTCGAACCACCCGATCGAGGGAGCCACGGTGGGCGAGCTGCTGCACGAGCTCGAGCGGGCTCACCCGGCGGTCGGCGGCTGGATCCTCGACGAGCGTGGGCTCATCCGTCGGCACATCAAAGTGTTCGTCAACGGTGAGTACGGGAGGGAGGACACGCCGGTCGGTCCGGACGACCGCCTCGACGTCCTCCCCGCGATCTCGGGAGGGTGATGCGCAGATGACAGAGATCCTGGTCGGAACCCGCAAGGGCCTGTTCGTGCTCGAGGGAGAGCCGGGTGCGCAGTTCGAGGTGACGGCACGGGCCTTCGCCGGCGAGCCGGTCGAGTACGCGATGCGCGATCCCCGCACGGGCCGGCTGCTGGCGTCCGTGACCTCCGCCTTCTACGGCCCGAAGATCTGGTACGCGGACGATCCGTCGAGCGAGTGGGAGCAGGCCGAGGGTCTCGCGCTGCCCGAGGGCGGCGAGGGAGCGCTCGAGCGAATATGGGTGATCGTGGCCGGCGAGGGCGACGCGGACCGGACTTTCTACGCCGGGGGCGACCCGGGCGTGCTCTTCGAGAGCCGCGACGCCGGCGCGACGTGGGAGCTGAGCCGTGCCCTCTGGGAGCACCCCACCCGATCTTCCTGGGAGCCCGGAGCAGGCGGGCTCTGCCTGCATTCGATCGTGCCGTGGCCCGGCGAGCCCGACCGCCTCGCGCTGGCAGTCTCCGCCGCCGGCGTCTGGCTGACCGAGGACGGCGGCACGACGTGGCTCCGCGGCAACCAGGGCCTCGTTCCCCGCTACTTACCGGAGGACGCCCGCGAGGGCTCGATCCCCCTGTGCGTGCACGACCTCCACCGAGCGCCGAAGCGGCCCGAGCGGATGTTCATGCAGTTCCACGGCGGGGTCTACCGCTCCGACGACGCGGGTCAGACGTGGACGGACATCGGCGCCGGGCTGCCGTCCGACTTCGGCTTTCCGATGGTCCTCGACCCGGCCGACCCGGACAGCGCCTACGTCATCCCGCTGGAGGGAGACTACGACCGCGTCACCCCCGGCGGTCGCGTGCGCGTCTACGAGACCCGGGATGCGGGCGCGAGCTGGACAGCACGCGGCCACGGGCTGCCGCAGGAGGATGCCTACCTGACGGTCCTCCGGCAGGCGTTCGACCGGATCGGCGCGGGATCGGCGCTCGAGCTGTACTTCGGCACGACGTCAGGAGACGTCTTCGGCTCGGGCGACGCCGGGGCGAGCTGGTTCACCGTGGCCAGTCACCTGCCGCCCGTGTACTGCGCCAGAGCCGTCCGCTAGCCGCTGGGTGATCTCCGGCTCTCTGAAGTACCGGCGACCCCCGGGCTACCCCGCCACCGTCGCCGAGCGCCGCCTCCCCGCTCCGTCTCCCGTCCGTGAGGTCCGCTCCCCACGACTCAGCGTCTCGAACTCCTCGAGCGAGCGGCCGGCGCCGACCGCCACGGCGGTGAGCGGCGAGTCGCAGACGTAGACCTCCATCCCGGTCTCCGCGTGCAGGCGCTCCTCGAGGCCCGCGAGCAGCGCGCCGCCCCCGGCCAGCATGATCCCGTGACGGGTGATGTCGGCCGCCAGCTCGGGCGGGGTGATCTCGAGGGTCTCCTTGACCGCGTTGACGATGGGCTGCACGGTGTCTCCGAGGGCCTCGCGCACGTCGGCGCTCGTGAGCGTCACCGCCTTGGGCAGGCCGGCCACCAGGTCCCGACCCCGGATGGTGGCCTCGCGCTCGGGCTCGAGCGGCCACGCCGAGCCGATCTCGAACTTGATGCGCTCGGCCGTGGGTTGCCCGATGATCACGTTGTGCTGGCGCTTGACGTAGGAGATGATCGCCTCGTCGAACTCGTAGCCGCCCACCCGCAGCGACTGCGACACCACGATCCCGCCGAGCGAGATCACCGCCACCTCGCTCGTGCCGCCTCCGATGTCCACCACCAGGTGCCCGGTGGGCTCGCCGATGGGAAGCTCGGCACCGATGGCCGCCGCCAGAGGCTCCTCGATCAGGTGTACGGCCCGGGCCCCCGCCGACAGGCACGCCTCCTCGACCGCGCGCTTCTCCACGCTGGTGATCCCCGACGGCGCGCACATCACCACGCGGGGGTGGCCGAACCGGCTCTTGGGCACCTTGCGGATGAAGTACCGCAGCATCTGCCGGGTCACCTCGAAGTCGGCGATCACACCGTGCCGCAGCGGCTGGATGGCCGAGATCGTGGCCGGCGTACGCCCGATCATGCGCTTGGCCTCGTCGCCGACCGCGTGGACCTCCCCGCTGGCCTCGTCGATGGCCACCACCGACGGCTCGGAGAGGATGATCCCCTCGCCGCGGAGGAAGAGCAGGGTGTTCGCCGTCCCGAGATCGATCGCGAGATCCCGGGCGCCCCGGCCGAGGCCCAGGCTGGAGAGCATGGCCATCGAGCGGACGATAGGGGGTGTGCCTCCGACGAGCGGGAGGAAAGCTCTCAGCTTCGCCTATCCCGTCATATCCCACGGGTTCGGCGTACCCTGAGCCCACGGCACGAACGTCGCCGCTGGCGACTGAGGGAGAGAGGTAGCACCATGGGATTGCTGAACAAAGTGCTGGGAACGGCCGCACGAGGGGCCCCGCGCGGAGGTAGGCGTCGCGGCGGGCGTCCTCCGGGCCGCCCCGGCCCGCGCCCCGGCGGCAGGCCTCCGGCCGGCGGCGGGCTGGCCAGCATGGCCCGCTCGTTGCTGCGACGCAGGTAGGAGTGGGGAGAGCGGCTCCGCTCGAGGCGGGGTCGCTCTTCGACGCTCAGACTGCCGGGGGGCCCGCGTGACGCACCTCGAGCCGGGCTTCCTCCGAGCGGTCGAGCTTCGGCGCGAGGAGATCGAGGACCCGGCTGCGTACCCGTACTGCATACCAGCGCTGCGGAGCCTCGATTCCCTCTCCCTCGACCCGCACGTCACCTTCCTCGTCGGCGACAACGGCAGCGGAAAGTCGACGCTTCTCGAAGCCGTCGCCGTCGCCGCCGGGTTCAACGCCGAAGGCGGCACCCAGAACTTCGATTTCGCGACGAGGGCGTCGCACTCGGACCTGCACGAGGCGATCCGACTCGTTCGGGGCATCACTCGACCGAGCAGCGGATTCTTCCTCCGGGCGGAGAGCTTCTTCAACGTGGCCACCGCCATCGAGCAGGTCGGCGTGCTGAAGAGCTACGGCGGCGTGCCTCTGCACGAGGTCTCGCACGGGGAGTCCTTCCTCGCGGTGCTCAACCACCGCTTCGAGCCGGGAGGGCTCTACCTGCTCGACGAGCCCGAGGCGACCCTATCGGTGCCGGGCAATCTGGCCCTGTTGCGCCGGATGCACGATCTCGTGGAGGGAGGCTCCCAGTTCCTCATCGCCACTCACTCGCCGATCCTCATGGCCTACCCCGATGCGCTCATCTACGAGCTCTCGGAGGACGGGTGCACAACGGTGGCCTACGAGGACACCGAGCAATACCAGCTCACCCGCTCCTTCCTCGAGGCCCCCGAACGCTTCTTCCGGCACCTCTTCACCGACTGAGCTGAGCCTCGCGGGCCCGGACGCACGCGTCCGGCCCTATCCGCTCACAGATGGGCGTCGTCGTTCCACAGCCGGATCACCGCCGTGCCTCGCTCGTGCCCGAGCACGCTCACCGTGCCCGTCGACAGCGCGAAGAGGGCGCCTGAGGCGGGCGGGAGGCCGAGCCACCTCGCCGCCAGCACACGGAGAACGTGGCCGTGGGCGAAGATCGCCGCGTCGCCCTCGAGCTCTCGAAGCTCGGCCACGAGCGGGTCGACGCGCGCGCCTACGCCCTCGGGCGTCTCACCGCCGAGCGCGCCGTCGGTCCACAGCGACCAGCCGGGCGCCTGCTCGCGGATCTCCGGCGTGGTCATGCCCTCGTAGTCCCCGTAGTCCCACTCCACGAGGTCTTCGCGCGTCTCGGCCTCGGGAAAGCCGGCGATGGTGCACGTCTCGGCCGCTCGCTGGAGGGGGCTGGTCAGCACCCGGTCGAAGGACCACGCGCGCAGCCTGCGCCCGAGCCGCTCCCCCTGGCGTCGGCCGTCGTCGGTGAGGGGAATGTCGGTGAAGCCCGTGTGCTGCCCGCTCAGGCTCCACTCGGTCTCCCCGTGACGCGCCAGCACGATCTCACCCACGAGTACAGCTTGACGGTTCGCCGCCTGCGACGTCGCGCGCCTCTCGACCGGCGCTCCGCGCGCCCGAGACGAGCTACCGTGTCGCGCACATGTACCGATCGTCTGCATCAAGGGTCCGCCGCATCCGGCGCACGGGGCTCCCCGCCTCGCTCGCGACGGCCGCCATTCTCGCCCTGGCCGCCGGGCCCGCCGCCGCGCAGCTGCCGGCGGTCAACGTGCCCGCGGTCAAGGCTCCGGAGGTGTCGGTGCCCGAGATCCGGGCGCCCGAGGTGGCCGTGCCCGAGGTGAGCACGCCCGTGCTGCCGGCCCCTGCCCCGAAAGTGCCCTCGGCGCCGAAGACACCGTCGGTGGGCGGACTCGGCTCCTCTGGTGGCTCGGGGTCGGGCGGAGGCGGCGGCGGCGGCTCGAGCGGCTCGTCCCGAGGGGGCGGAGGCGGCGGTCAAGCCGGCGCACCGGCGGGCCGGAGCAGCCCCTCGGCCGGGGGTGGCGAGCGGGGCTCGCGCTCCGGTCGCGGCGAGCGCGGTCGCGGCGGTCGGAGCGGGGGAAGCGACCCGAGAGGCGGCGCGGGCCGCGCCTCCGGAATCCGCGGACCCGCGGCCGGGAGTCCGAGGGGTTCTTCGAGGCGGCCCGAGAGCCTGCGGGCCGAGATCGACCGACTGCGGGGCTGCCTGCCGTCGCTGCCCGGCATCGAGCAACGTGCCCTGACCCTGCGCGCGGGGACCATGGCCGGCCCGCCACTCTCATGGCGCGCTGTGGGCGCGCGTATCGGAACCGGCGCGCAGGAGGCGCGGCGCATAGGGCAGCGCGGTCTCGCGAAGCTTCGGGGCGCGACGTCCGCCGGAGCGTGCGGCGCACCCGCCGCTGCAGCGGGCGAGGGAACCATCTTCCGTCCCGGCTACGCCGGAGCCTTCGGCACCGTCGCCCCGGGCCCCGGCGGGCTCCGCACACGGCCGGACATCGGAACACGCCGCTCCGCCGGCCCCCGAGAGGGCAAGGCGCCGAGCGATCTTCAGACGGCCAACCTCGGCCGAGATTCCAACGCGGAGGCCGAGCCCTTCCCGAGCCTGATCCGCACCCGGAGCACCGGAGGCCCCGGTGTCCCCGAGTTGCTCGCCGGTCTGAGTGCCCTGCTCTTTCTCGTACTGGTCGCGCGCGCGGTCCGCGACCGCCGCGCCGGGGTCGCCGCCATCGCGGGCGTCGGCGAGCTCTCGAGAGCTTCCGTGGCGGCTGCGCCCGCTCGGGTCGGTGCGTCGGCCTCACCGCCCTCGCGGGTCGAGACCGCCGCCGTCGCGTCCCCCGCCCAGGCCCCGAAGCCGCCGCCCACGCGCAGGCCCGCGTCGCCCCCGGCGGCGGCGCCGGGGGCCCCGGTGGAGCCACCTTCGGTACCCCCGAGCCCGGAGGCCCCCGTGGACGGTGGCCTGCTCGCTCCCGAGCCGCCGCCCGCGAGCCGCTTCCGCTGGCCCACCCCGGCTTCCGAGAGCTCTCAGACGGAGACGGGTTCGCTCGCGGCCGTCGGCGCGGCGCCCCCGCGCCCCAACCGGCAGGCGGCCACCTCTTCGCCGCCCACGACGAACACCAACGGGCAGCCCGTCCGCACGGGAGAACCGAGGGTCACCGTGGACCCAGCGCGCACCAACTCTGGCTCGCATGACGGATCGGCCTGGCACGACCGGCCCCGGGTGCGCCGGCTCAAGGCGCTCCTCAAGCCGAAGGGCTGACCCCGCCCGGGGTCCGCCCGAAGCGAGCCTCAGCCCGGAATCCACCGGTCCCGGTGGGTCGAGGCTCAGCGCCCGGGCGGATTGTCGAAGAACGGCGAACAGCGCCGCTTCTCCAACGCACTCGAGAGCTTCTTCGACCGTCGGTGGGGATACTGCACCACCGCGGTGGCGGAGCAGGCCCGCTCTTCGGAGATCCACTCGTACTCGTTGTTGACCACGTCGTAGCGCCCGCGGTAGGCCAGCGGCTCGGTGTAGCGGAAGGAGACCCGGCAGCGAACGCGGAGCGACGACCGGCGGCTGCACGACTCCACCCGGGCCCCCCCACCGCTCGGCTCCTGGCGCGCCTCGGCGGCCGCGAGGCTGAGTGCGGCGCTCCGAGCCCGCGCGTCGCTCAGCGTGCGAGCTTCAGCGGCGCTCGCGGGCGCGAGCACGGCAAGGCCGGCGGCGATGAACAGGGCTCTCCTCACGGTGTCTCCTCTCGTCACTGCGCCGGCGATCGTAAGCCATTCCGACTCGTCCGCGCGCCACGTCCCCGGCCTCCCACCCGCGGACGCCTGAGCGAGGCGGGCCGGGTGAGCTATGTTGGCCGAGCCTGCGGATGTGGCGGAATTAGGCAGACGCGCACGGTTCAGGTCCGTGTGGGAGAGATCCCGTGGAGGTTCGAGTCCTCTCATCCGCATGGCCGGAAAGTCCTGCAATTAGACGTCTTCTGTTGTAACGCGTCACTTGCGGTCGAGACCAATAACAGCCTCCGTGGGCATCATTTGAGCATCACTTTGTCGAGACGTAGGGCCGTGGAGGCGCCGCGGGAGCGACGAAGGGCCGCTCTCCCTTCAGTGCTGCCGGGCCTAGCAGCGCATGGAGTAGGGGGCTCGGCAAGTCCTCCCTCACGGCCGATGATCGGTCTGGCGTCCCAGATATTCCAAGGCGAGCTTGACGACATCTGAGCGCGTCCGGGTGCCGTGATCGGCGGCGATGAAATGGTCGCCGATCCACAGCGAATAGAAGAGGAGGCACCGGGCTTCGGTGTCGTCCCCGTTGTGGGATAGCGGGGCGAACAGCGAGCGCAGGTAGTCCATGCGACGGTTGTCGATCCGCTTCAGGCGCCTCGCAACGCGTCTGTCCCGCCGAGCCCAGTGGCGAACAGCAAGGTCGATCCTCAGATCTTCGTGCCGCTTTGCGCCAGCAAGTGCCGACAGTCGCCGGAGTCTCTCCCGGGGCTCTCCTCCCTCGGCCTCGATCTGCTCGATCACCTCGTCAACGCTTCGCCGCTCCCAGGAATCGAGCATCTCGTCGAGTAGGGCACGGCGATCGTCGAAGTATCCGTAGAAGCCCCCCTTCGTTACTCCGAGCGCCCGCGCGAGCGACTCGACCCGAACCGCGTCGGGCCCCCCAGCCGCGAGAGCCTCAAGCCCCTGTTCGATCCACCTGTTGCGAGGAGTGCGGGGCGCCGCCATCTCGGTGCAGAGGATACGCGAGCGTATAACGAGAGCAGCGACTGTGCTACGTTCTGCCCTCTATACGAACCCGTATATAACCAAGTGCTCTGGGGGACTCTGTGTCCTCGCCGGAAGGAGATCAACGATGCCGTTCCTCGACGCGTATATCCCTGCGGGGGCGCTCTCGCCGAGTACTGAGCGCGAACTGATCACGGAGATCACCGACCTTCTGCTTCAGCACGAGGGGATCGACCCGTCCAACGAGATGGGCCAACGGCTCGGCTGGGTCTTCGTGCACCGGCCCGAGGTCTACGTCGGCGGCGCGCCGCCACGGTCGCCGCGCTATTGCTTCATCTGCCAGGTCCCCGAAAGCCCGTACGACGACGAACGGCGCCCCGCCGTGACGGCAGGGATCACGCAGGCGATCACCGCTGCCGAGGATGGCGCCTGGCCCTATCCCGAAGCCCGCGTCGGAGTTTTTACTCTCGAGATCCCGGACGGAACGTGGGGCGGCGCCGGCAGGGTGATGCGCCTTCCCGACATCTACGAGCTGGTCTGGCCCCTACACCCAGAAATGGTGGGCGAGCCTCGCGAGACCGCCGAGCAGGTGCTGGCCGAACGGCGGCTACGCCGGGCCGAGGAGGTCCTCGCGGCAGCTAGCCCTCAGGGCGGTGCCACCGTGAGCACGCAAGCGGAGGCGTATCGATCGTGAGCGCGACGGCGAAAGGTGGCGGAAGCGCGACCACGCAGCTGGGGCCACCGGGCCGGGTTCGCGAGATCACGATTCCGCCCGACGCAGAGGCGCTCTCAACCCTCCCTCGCGTCGACTACACCGACGGCTTCCTGCTGACGGTTCCGCGGATCCGGGAGCGAACGGCGCAGGAGTGGGCTCGCGCGATGCTCGAGGGCGCTTCGGCGTCGACCCGATCTGAGCTGCGCCGTGGATGGTTCGTGCTCGGCGTCCGTCTCGGCTCGACCGAAGACCGGCACCGTGTGCTCGGTTGGCAGGTCCGTCGGAGCTCGCCCGATGTCGCCCTGCTCGCGGCCGATTCTCTGTTCGGAATGCAGGCCGAGATCCTCTTCAGGCGTGAGCGCGAAGCACTGCTCGTGGCGACGATCATGAAGCTGAACAACGTCCCTTTCCGCGCCTTCTGGACCGTCTTCTCGGCCCAGCACCGAAGGGTCGTGCGCGGTCTGCTCAAAGATTGCGGCAAACGGTGGCTATGAGAGCGATCCAGATCAGCGAGCTCGGTTGCCCTGAGGTCTTGGTGCTCCGTCTCCCTGCAGACGCCGCTGAGCATCGGCGTGGCGACGATCGTGATCAGCTTCCTGGTCTCCGGCTAGGAGCGTGGGTCAGTAACGACTGGTGAGGCGTCCGACCCGGCCTCGAGAATCTGCTTGCAGATGACCACGTCCGAGGAGGATGGCATGGCGCAGGTGCTGGCGGAGCCCCAGGAGCGGCTGA
>JBPCRE010000104.1:0-5090 GCA_050997195.1 Thermoleophilaceae bacterium | reverse complement strand
CGCTGGAAGGCGAAGGTGCCCTTCTGCGTGGCCGCTCCTCCGCGATTGCTCTCCGCGCCGAACTCGGTCACGAAGAGCCCCACGCCGGGGAGGCGGGAACGGAGGGAGTCGAGGCGCGGGCGCAGATCGGAGGTGGCGCCGCCGTACCACCCGAGGTACTCGGTCACGCCGAGCACGTCGAGCTCGCGGTAGGCGGGATTGATGTCCGAGGCCGGGGAGATCGCCTTGTCGATGCCCACCAGCCGGGTCGGGTCGAGCTGGCGCACGAGCGCCTTGGCGCTGCGGATGTAGGACGCCTCGAGAGCGCCGCCGCGGAGGATCTCGTTGCCCAGGCTCCAGGTCATCACCGAGGCGTGCCCGCGGTCGCGGATCACGGTCTCGCGGAGGCGGCTGAGCGCCTCACGGCGCAGGCCGCCCCGGATCTGGGAGCCGCGCACCCGCCACAGGGGGATCTGCTCCCAGAAGACGATGCCCTCGCGGTCGAAGGCCTCGAGCAGAGCGGGGTGAGGCGCGTAGTGCTGGCGGGTGAAGTCCGCGCCGGCGCTCTTGAGATCGCGGACGATGGCGTCGCGGTCGGCGCCGCGCAGGGCCATGCCGCGGCCGGGCGCCTGCTCGTGGAAGCTCGCGCCCCGGAGCGAGAGCGGCCGGCCGTTCAGCAGCACCCCCCCGTCGGGGGTGCGTGTCCACTCGCGGAAGCCGAGGTGGGCACGAGTGGTCTGCCCGGCGAGGCGCACGCGCACGTCGTAGAGCTGAGGGGACTCCGGGCTCCAGAGACTGGGGTTTTCCACCTGGAAGGTGCTCCGCACACGCGCGAGAGCCCCCGGAGCGACGGTGCCCGCGCTCTCGGCCGGGAACGAGCGCGTGCCCCCGTCGGGGCCCGTCACGTCGACGGTGTAGTTCAGCGGCAGGGCCTGCCGGGTGGTGTTGCGGACCACCGCCCCCATCTCGACCTGACCGGTGTTCGAAGGCCGCAGATCGAGGTCGGCCAGGTCGAGGTCCCCGGCTCGGCGCAGGTAGACCTCGCGCAGGATCCCGCCGAAGTTCCACCAGCCCTGCGGCCGCGGCGCGGGCGGGAGGTCGGTGCGGGTGAGGCGCCCATCCACGCGCACCACCAGCTCGTTGTCGCCCGGCCGCACGCCGCTGGCCGGCAGCTCGAAGGGCAGGTGGGCACCCTCGTGGGCGCCCACGCGCCGGCCGTTCAGGAACACCTGGGCCCGGCGGTTGACCGACTCGAAGGCCAGGCGCCACTGCGAGGTCGAGCCGCCGGGCGGGAGGCGAAAGCGCACGCGGTACCACTGCACACCCGAGGCGAAGCTCTTGGAGTCCACCCGGCGGGCGTTGAACGAGTGGGGCACCTCGACTCCTCGGAAGCCGGAGCGCATGCCCGGCCGCTGCCATCCGGCCCTCAGACCGACATCGCGGGGGTCCGAGCGGGTGGACCACCCCGACCCGAGCAGGAAGCGGCCGTCGGGGCCGTTCTCGTAGAGGGCGCGCTCGGCGGGGACCGGCGCCGCGAGGGCCGGCACCGCCGACGCAAGACCATAGGCGGCGATGACAGACAGGGAGATCAGAAGGCGGCGGACCACGAACGGTGGAACACGAGGTCCGGCCACAAAGCGCGGTGCCCGTTTCGACAAATCCTCGTCGGGCGCGCGGGCGGCGGGAGGCGGCCTCGGCCTGAGCGCTCACGCGGCGGGTGAGGCCGCACCCTAGAATCCCGCGCCGCCGTGCGCCAGAAGACCCCTGAGACCTACGAGGAGAAGCTCGCCCAGCTCGAGGAGCTTCGGCACGCCGCGGTGCACTCGGCCTCGGAGAAGGCCGTCGAGAAGCAACACGGGCGGGGAAAGCTCACCGCTCGCGAGCGGATCGACCTCCTGCTCGACCCCGGCTCCTTCGAGGAGCTCGACACCTTCGTGCGCCACCGCACCACCGACTTCGAGATGGACAAGAACCGGCCGTGGGGCGACGCCGTGGTCACCGGCCACGGGCTCATCGACGGGCGGCCGGTGTGCGTGTTCAGTCAGGACTTCACGGTGTTCGGCGGCTCGCTCGGCGAGGTCATGGCCGAGAAGATGTGCAAGGTCATGGACCTGGCGGCCAAGATCGGCTGCCCGGTGATCGGCATCAACGACTCCGGTGGCGCCCGCATCCAGGAGGGCGTCGTGTCCCTCGGCGCCTACGGGGACGTGTTCGTGCGCAACGTGCGGTGCTCGGGCGTGATCCCCCAGATCTCGCTGGTCATGGGGCCCTGCGCGGGCGGCGCCGTGTACTCGCCGGCGATGACCGACTTCATCTTCATGGTCCGGGAGACCTCGCACATGTTCATCACCGGGCCCGACGTGATCAAGACGGTGACCGGCGAGGAGACCACCTTCGAGGAACTCGGCGGGGCCATGACCCATAACTCCACCTCGGGGGTGGCCCACTTCGCCTCGAGCTCGGAGGAGGAGTGCATCGAGGACACGCGCTTTCTCATGTCCTTTCTGCCCCAGAACAACCTCGAGCTGCCCCCGCGCATGGACACCGGCGACGATCCCCACCGCGAGGACGAGGGACTCGACACCGTGGTGCCGGACTCCGCGAACAAGCCCTACGACATGCGCGACGTGGTGGGCCCGATCGTCGACAATGGTGAGTTCTTCGAGGTGCAGGAGCACTTCGCCCGCAACCTCATCGTGGGCTATGCGCGGCTCGACGGCCACCCGGTGGGCATCGTCGGCAACCAGCCCGCCGCCCTCGCCGGGGTGCTCGACATCGACGCCTCGGTGAAGGGCGCACGCTTCGTGCGCTTCTGCGACGCCTTCAACATCCCCATCGTCACCTTCACCGACGTTCCGGGCTTTCTCCCCGGCACGAGCCAGGAGTGGGGCGGCATCATCCGCCACGGAGCCAAGCTCCTGTACGCCTTCACCGAGGCCACGGTGCCGAAGGTCACGGTGGTCACGCGGAAGGCCTACGGAGGCGCCTACGACGTCATGAACTCCAAGCACATGCTGGCCGACTTCAACTTCGCGTGGCCCACCGCCGAGGTGGCTGTCATGGGCCCCGAGGGCGCGGTGAGCATCATCCACCGCCGCGACATCGCGGCCTCACCCACGCCCGAGGACCGCAAGGCCACGCTGATCGACGACTACAAGGCGCGCTTCGCCAATCCGTACTCGGCGGCCGAGCGCGGCTACATCGACGACGTGATCGTCCCCCACCAGACGCGCCCGCGACTCATCAGGGCGCTCGCCACCCTGCGCACCAAGCGCGTGGCGCGGCCGAAGCGCAAGCACGGGAACATCCCGCTGTAGCCCGGTCGAGGCGAACCCGCGCCGAGCCTAGGCCCGAGGGCGAAGGGCTACGCCGGCGCCGCCACCCGAAGGCCGGCGGTCCTCGCGGCTTCTCCCAGGCGCCGGTCGTAGGTGATGAAACGGTGGAGGCGGCCCCCCAGGAGCTGTGCCGACGCGAGATGGACGGCGTCCAGGGACCGCAGCGCCGGGGGCTCGAGTCCTCCCGCAAGGTCAAGCACGCGTTCATCGAGCGGCATGAGCGCCAGGCGCGCCAGCAGCGCTTCCGCCGCGCGACCGACCGGGGGAGCCCGCCGCATGACTGCCCGTCTCAGCTCCACTCGGGCCAGGCCACTGGACACGAGATCCCCGCTCGCCTCGAGCACAGCGCGAAGCGCCGCCGACTCGAGCTCCTCCATCACGAGCTTGACCAGCGCCGAAGAATCCAGATAGAGGACCATGGGGGTCTAGATCTTGTCCTCGCGCTGCTCTTCCAGGAGCTCGCTCAGCGGCCGCTCACCCGGCGCCGGCTTCACCGGCGGAGGGAGATCCTCGATCCGCCCGACGGGACGAGTGGCGCCATGCTCGGCCACGAGCCAGTCGATGGTGCTCCGGCGCTCGGGCACGGGCGCCAGCAACGCTACGCGCCGCCCACGGTTCGTGACCTCGAGCGTCGCCCCCTCCTCAACCTTTCGGAGGTGGACGCTCAGGTTCTGACGAAGCTCGCGCACGGTGACCGTGCCGTCCATGTGCGTCACCGTAGCACTGATATGGATGGTGGCACGAGGCTCGTAGATCCGAGGGATTGCCAGACGCGGCCTCGGACCGCAACCCACGATTCCGCTCGACCCAGGAAACTTCGTCATCCACGAGGTCCCCTGAAGGAGGAGATGAGCATGAGCAAGGCCGACAAGATCACCGGACGCCTCAAGCAGGCCGCCGGCGACCTCACCAACGACGCCTCCCTGCGCCAGGACGGACTCGAGCAGGAGCGCAAGGGCGAGGCCAAGCAGGAGGCCGCCCTCGCGGAGGAGCGCAAGCTCGAGAAGGAACGTGAGGTCGCCGAGTTGGAGGGCCGAGGCCCGGAACGTGAGCGCCATGCCGGCGAGGGACGCGACCCGGAAGGCGAGCGCCACGCCGACGAGGGCCGCCGCCCGGAAGGCGAGCGCCACGCCGACGAGGGGCGGGACCCGGAGCCGCGCCGCCGGACCTACTAGCCGGAAGGTGCCGGGGCCGCGCCGAGGCGCGGCCCCGGATCAGCCGCCGCGCTTGCGCAGCAACGCGGCGTACAGCGTGAGGCCGGGCCCGAAGGCCATGAACACCACGTGGTCGCCGTCGGCCAGGTCGCGCTCCGCGAGGATGCGCTGGAGCACGAGGATGACCGTGGCCGAGGAGCAGTTGCCGTAGTCGCGAAGCGTGGCGTGGGACTCCGCCAGCGCGCCGGGGTCGAGCTCCAGCCGCTCCTCGATCACGTCGAGGATGCGCGGGCCTCCCGGATGCACCGCCCATCCGGCCACGTCGTGCACCTCCACCCCGTGGCGGGTGAGCAGCTCGTCCATGACTCCCACCACGTGGCGCTCGAGCACCTCGGGAATAAGAGGCGAGAGCCCCATGCGGAAGCCGTGATCGGTCACCTCCCAGGTCATCAGCGCGGCGTTGGCCGCGTCGGTGCGAGCCACGACGTCCACGATCTCGAGGCCGGGGCCCTCCGGGACCACGGCCACGGCCGCCGCGGCGTCCGAGAAGAAGGCGTGGGCCACCACCTGCTCGCCCTCCTCGTCGGGAAACTGTATGTGGGGGCTCTTGAGATCTAGGCAA
>JBPCRE010000038.1:0-2816 GCA_050997195.1 Thermoleophilaceae bacterium | reverse complement strand
CCCCCCCCCCCCCCCCCCCCCCCTCTCCCCCACCTCCCCCCCCTCCCCCCCCCTTTTCCTCCCCCCCCCCCCCCCCCTCGGCCCGGTCGCCTAGCGGGGGAAGATCGTGTTCACGTTCGTCACGCGCACGTTGGGGGCGGCCTCCGAGACCGGGTCGAAGTTGTAGAAGCGCCCCGGTGTGGCGCCCTGCCTGTCGATCCCGATCCCCGCGGCCTCGAGCAGTGTGACCGCGGTGGTCACGCGTCGAAAGCCGGGGGCCCCCCGGTTCGGAGCGTCCGTGGCCTCCTCGGCCTGGGAGTACTTGGCGAACACGCGGTCGTTGCCCAGCTTGCCGAGCGCTTGGCGTGCCAAGGCGCGGTGGACCATCTCGACGCCCATGAACTCCGAGGCGATGCGGGCCAGTTCGCCGTTGCCGCGGTTGCCGAACACGGTGGTCGCGATGAGGTAGGCGTTGATGAAGATCTGATCGCCCACCTCGAGCGTGCTGAGCAGGGCTGCCGGCGAGGCGAACACAGCGTCCGGAATCCAGTAGACCTCGGCCGCCGGCCTTGCGTCGATGCCCGGAGAGACCAGCACCTGCTCGTGAATCGCCTCATGACGGGCGGCCGCCCGAGTGTTGGTCCGAGCCTGGACGATGTTCGGGTCGGAGCTCGTCAGGGTCTCCTGGGCGCCGACGGTGTTGATGATCGTGGCGATTCGCTCAGCGGTCGCCGCGACGTTGAGAATCGTCTGCGGATCCTCGGTGTGGCGCGCGTCGGCGATCTCCGGCGCCGCGCCCAGCAGGCCCATCCCTCCGAGGGTGGCGGCCGCCCCGGCCACCAGCTGGCGCCGCGTGTGCGCCGACTTCTCGGCGTGCTGGTCGTCGATCGTCTGGTAGACGAGGTTCAGAGCTTCGGTCATCTAGGTGCTGCCTTTCTCGTGGCGTTGGCCACGCATCGGTACGGCATGGTTAGGAAGGTCGGTGGCTTGGGTCGTGGCGCCGTCCCCGGCGCCGGCTTGCTCTCACCGGCTGCTGGAGATGCGCGTGGCCCTTCTCGGCTCCCGAGGCTCGGGAGGCTCGGGAGCGGCCGGCGGGAAGAGGCTGCCCGGCGGCAGGATCTGCACGAAGCTCTCCGGTACGAACTTGCCGTCGGCGACGAGCTCGTCGAAGGACTTGCGGGCCTCCTCCTCGGTGTCGAACGCCCCGACGAAGACCACGGCAAGGTCGGAGAAGAGGTTCGGGAAGCGATTGGACTCGAGGATGCCCACGTCGAGGCCCGCCCTGGCCGCCCGCTGGGCCAGCTCGTCGGCTTCGTCCGTGCGGTCGGCCTTCAAGCGGCGGTCGACGGTCCGCAGTACCACCGTGAACTGGGCCTTGTCGGTCGGGAAGTCACGGAGGGGAAGCCGCGGCTCCTCCGGCTTGGGGGGGGCGCGCCTAGGCGCCGGCGCCGGATTGACCGGCGGCGTGCTCGCCGGCGGCGCGGGGGCCGGCGTGGTGGTGGTCGCCGGCGGGGTGGCGTTGGCGGTCGGGTCCGGAGTGGCCACCGGCGCGTTGGTCGTGACCGGCGGAGTGCTCGCCAGGGGCGTGCCCGCCTCACAGGGGTCGGGCGCTACGTCAGACTTCCGCTGGGCGATGGTCGTGGGGCGAGAGCCCCTGCGCGGGCTGGTCTGGGGTGTGGCTGTGGCGGGAGGGGAGGTTCCAGGCGTGGTCGTGCCCGGGGTCCTGGTGGGGGGAGGGGTCACGTCACCCTCGAGGCAGGGATCGGCGGTCTCGAACGCGGGGCCCGGGGCCAACGGCGCCTCGGCGGTCGGGTTGAACGCTGCCCCCGCGGCGGAGTCACCGCCGGCGCTCGCCGCCGCGCCGGAGCCCGACGATGACGCCGATCCTCCATCGGCAGAGCCGCCCGTCAGGTCGGATCCTGCCGCCCCGGCCGCCTGACCGGCCCCGCTGCTCGGGACGCTCGACGCGGTTCCGCCGGCGTCTGCGCCGGGGGCGCCGCCTCCGGCAGGGCTCGCCCCGGAGCCTCCGGGGCCACCGGCCAGGACGGCCGGGCGATCCTTGAAGGCCTGAGCCCCCGAGTAGCCGAGGCAGAGGCTGGCTAGAAGCCCGATGACGGCCACCAGGGCGGTCGGGCGCTGCCACGGCGCCGGCATCACCGGGCCCGGCTGGGGCGCGTCGGCATCCTCGACCTCGAGGCCGTCGCGGTATTCGTCGCTCGTCATCTCCGCGGCTCTCCTGACGCCGGCGCATCGGGCGCGTGGTCGCCGCCGTATTGGCCACGGGAGGATCCGGCCGCCCCGCCGCTCGGCGGCCCGATGACCTCGGTGTCCTGTCCGTGTCCGTCCTCTTCCGACGGCCCTCCACTCCGGCTCGGGTCGCCACCGAAGCGCGAGCCCTGCTGCTGGTCCGCGGAACCCTCGGCTCCGCCCGGGCCGCCCGGGTGTCCTTCCTGGTGGTGGCCGTTGCCGGCGTGGGTGCCGGCCGTCCCACCGCCGAGCACCTCCGGAGCGGCCGAGCTCATGATCTCCGAGCCGCAGCGCCAGCAGAAGGTGGCTCCGCGAGAGTGCAGTGCGCCGCACCCGCGGCACTGGCCGCCCGCGCCCGCATCCTCGAGCCTCGCGAGGCGCTCCACCTCGCCGAGCTCGGCGTCCACCTCCTGCAGCCGCGCCGCCCGTAGGGCGAGGACGTCGATGCGGAAGTGGTCGCGGATGGCCATCTCATAGGCTGCCCCGCCGAGGTCCCACTGCAGCTCGGCGAGCTCGCGGGCCAGGCGGGTGCGCCGCTCGCGCAGCCCGTGCGGGCTCACCGCCGGGCCACCCGGAGGCAGCGCCGGGGG
>JBPCRE010000237.1:0-5866 GCA_050997195.1 Thermoleophilaceae bacterium | reverse complement strand
GTTACACTCGCCGCGTGCCCACCTCACGGCCCCGCCACACGATCACCGAGAGTGACGAGCTGGCCCGTGCTCTCGACGATGCCGCGCGGCGGTGGCCGGACCAGGCGGGTGCGCGGAGCCGGCTGCTGCTCAAGCTCCTCGCCGAGGGCCACCGAGCGATTCGGGAGGGGCAGGAGGGCGAGGCGGCAACCCGTCGGGCCGCGGTCGAGCGTACGAGTGGGGCGCTCACCGGGGTCTATCCGACCGGGTACCTCGCGGAGCTCCGGGCCGAGTGGCCGGAGTGATCGTCGTCGACGCCAGCGTCCTGGTCGCTCACCTCGACGCCGGCGACGCCCACCACCGGCGCGCCACCGAGCTTCTGCTCGAAGTCGGGGAGTCGCCGCTCGCCGCCAGCCCGATCACGGTCGCCGAGGTTCTCGTCCGGCCCGCACGGGCCGATCGCCTCGACGACGCGCGAGCCGCCATCCGCGCCCTATTGGTGCACGAGGTTCCTCTGGCCACCGACGCGGCGGAGCGACTGGCCGCGCTGCGCGCCCGAACCGGCCTCAAGATGCCCGACTGCTGCGTGCTGCTTGCCGCCGAGGACGCGGCCGCTCGGGCGGTCCTCACCTTCGTCCTCGAGCTTGGAGGCGCCGCCGCCCTACTCGGCTTCGATGGACGGAGCCTCCTTGGCCCCGCCGAGACGCGTTCGGCGGCGGCGCACATCCGTGCGCTCGCCCTCAGAGGCGCGGAGTAGGTAGTCGAGCAGGCCGGGCCCGAGGCGGATCTGTGCCGGCGCTTGGCCGAGAGCCACGGGCTGACGCCGGCCACCGCGGACCCGCGATCCCTGCCCCCGCCCGCGGGCTGGGTGGACCCGGACGACCCGACGCCGGCCTCCGACGCTCTCAGGTGGGTTCGTGGCAAGACCTGATGAGGGTTGCCTATCTCGAGGGTGACGAGGATGTCCTCCAGGTCGCGGAGACGGCGCTGACCGGCATCGATCTCGTGACCTATACCGCCGGCGTCGGCGAGCGCGCGGGAGGTTCGAGCTTCTCGCCCGCCCTGCGGGCTCTCGACGCCATCCACCTGGCCACGGCGCTCGAGCTCGGGGAGGACCTCGGGATCTTCCTCGCCTACGACGAGGAGCTGCGGGCCGCGGCCGCCCACCGCGGACTTCCGGTCGGTGTCCCCGCCGCCCTACTCGGCGGCGACCATCCCTGAGGGGCTACCTCAGCACCCATTGCGCTCCGGCCGGCGCACGTCTCGGAACTTCACGGTCCTGTCCAGGATCGGCCTCGCCGCGGGCGTACCCGCCCCGGCCCCTATCGCCTGCGTCATCTCTCCGGAGGCGTAGGTCGCGCTCGTGCCGGGATGCAGCCGGACGTAGCGCTCCAGCTCGAAGCGCACCAGCCGCGTGCCGTCACGGGTACGCCCCTCGAGCGCTCGGTCGTTCGAGTCCGTGATCCGGACCAGCTCCTCCTGGTATCCGAACACCCTGACGGCCTCGGGGATGAAGGCATGGTTCCAGAGGCCGCCCTCCGTCTGGAGGTTGCTGAACATCGTGAACGAGCTCTCGGTCTTGAGTCCGAGATAGGGCGTGAGGCTGTTGACCATGAGCACGAGGATGCCCGCGACGAACACCGGATGCCCGAGCCGCCGGGGCGGCCGCCGGTAGACCGGCCGGCCACCCTGCCTGAGGCAGAGAGCGAGCAGAACCGCCGCGGCGGTCACGCCGAGGAGGAAGGCGAGCCGCGTTCCGTGAGAGATCAGGGCGGCGCCGGCGGCGGGCGCGAAGGAGAAGGCCGCCGCCCCCGCGATCCAAGCGCCCGCCGCCACCGGGAAGGCGGCGGGGGAGCGGGCCCAGCGCGCCATGCGGCGACCCCATCGGCCGAGCCCGGGGCGCTCCGCGGCGAGGGCGCGCAGGCGGCGCGGCGTGTCGGCGGGCAGGAACGCTACGTAGAGCGCCATGGCGAGGGCGGAGAACGGGACGTTCCCCGCGAGGGCGAGGAGGGTGTGGAACGCCCCACCCAACGCGAGACCGAGGACCCGCGTGCGGGGGACGGCGAGCAGGAGGGGGAGCGTGGCCTCGACCAGCACGGTGCCCCAGATCGAGGGAGCTATCCGCCATGACCCATCGAGCAGGGACGGGTAGAACCAGGCGATTGCGCCCGCCATCGAGGCCGCGCAGCTCACGTCGGCGTCGAAGAAGCCGGTGTTCATCTTGGCGATCGCCGCTACCACGTAGACGAGCAGGAGCTGGGCGCGGAGGAAGGGCGCGACGCGCTCGAACAGCGTGCCGGGGGCAGGCAGCCGCCGGGTCCGAAGGGTCGTCCAGCACACGTAGGCGAGCACGGAGGTCCCGCTGACCAGCACGAGCAGGGTGTGGCTGCCCACCTCCGGCATGGCGAGCGCAACCGAGAGGACCTCCGCGGCGACCATGGTCAGAAACCGTCCGACCGACGTGGGACGAAGGGCCGCCCACACCGCGGCGAGGATCACCGCGAAGTGGGGAGAGAGCACCTCGAAGCCGTCCCACCAGAGCTGATGGAGGATCAGCGAGCAGGCGAACAGCAGCGAGAAGAGGCCGAACAGCCACGTCGCGTCCGGGTGCCGTGCGTTTGGGTCGGACAACCGGGCGCTCACCCGCCGAGCGCCCGTCATGCGGGTCCGACTACCCCCACACGAGCTTTTTGTATGTGATCCGGTGCGGACGCTCGGCGGCCGCGCCGAGCTCCGCCCGCCTGGCCTCCTCGTAGGCCTCGAAGTTCCCCTCGAACCACCTGACCTCGGAGTCGCCCTCGAAGGCGAGCACGTGGGTGGCGATGCGGTCGAGGAACCAGCGGTCGTGCGAGATCACCACCGCGCATCCCGGGAAGGCGAGCAGGGCCTCCTCGAGGGAGCGGAGGGTCTCCACGTCGAGGTCGTTGGTGGGCTCGTCGAGCAGCAGGAGGTTGCCGCCGCTCTTCAGGAGCTTGGCCAAGTGCAGGCGGTTGCGCTCTCCGCCCGAGAGCGAGCCCACCTTCTTCTGCTGGTCGGCTCCCTTGAAGTTGAACGAGCCCACGTAGGCGCGCGAGTTCATGAACCGGTCGCCCACGGGAATCTGGTCGTCGCCGCCCGAGATCTCCTCCCAGACGGTCTTCTCCCCGGCGAGGGAGTCGCGGGACTGATCGACGTAGGCGAGCTCCACGGTGTCGCCCACCCGCAGCGCGCCCGAGTCGGGGGACTCCTCGCCCACGATCATGCGGAAGAGCGTGGTCTTGCCGGCGCCGTTCGGGCCGATCACCCCGACGATGCCGCCCGGGGGCAGCGAGAAGGAGAGCCCATCGATCAGCAGGCGCTCTCCGAATCCCTTGACCACGCTGTCGGACTCCACCACCACATCGCCCAGGCGCGGGCCGGACGGGATGTGGATCTGGGTCGGGTCGAGCTTGGCGTTTCGCTCCTCGGCCAGCAGGGCCTCGTAGTTGTTCAGCCGCGCCTTGGGCTTGGCCTGCCTGCCCTTCGGCGAAAGGCGCACCCACTCGAGCTCGCGCTTGAGCGTGCGCTGGCGGGCGGAGTCCTGGCGCTCCTCGGTCTGCAGCCGCGCCTGCTTCTGCTCGAGCCAGCCCGAGTAGTTGCCCTCGAAGGGGATGCCGCGGCCGCGGTCGAGCTCGAGGATCCAGCCGGCCACGTTGTCGAGGAAGTAGCGGTCGTGGGTCACGGCCACGACGGTGCCCCGGTAGTCGTGCAGGTGGCGCTCGAGCCAGGCCACCGACTCGGCGTCGAGATGGTTGGTGGGCTCGTCGAGGAGGAGGAGGTCGGGCTGGCGCAGCAGCAGCTTGCAGAGGGCAACGCGCCGGCGCTCTCCGCCGGAGAGGTTTTCCACCCCCGCGTCGCCCGGGGGCAGGCGCAGCGCGTCCATGGCCACGTCGAGTGCGGTGTCGAGGTTCCAGGCGTCCGCGGCGTCGATCTGCTCCTGGACGCGGCTCATCTCGTCCGCGGTCTCGTCCGAGTAGTTCATGGCCAGGTGCTCGAAGCGGTCGAGCAGGGCGCGCTGCTCGGAGAGCGCCTCCTCCACGTTGCCGCGCACGTCCTTGTCCGGGTTGAGGTGGGGCTCCTGCTCGAGGATCCCCACGGTGGCGCTGGGCGCGAGCTGGGCGGTGCCCTGGTACTCGGTGTCGGTGCCGGCCATGATCCGCAGGAGGGTGGACTTGCCGGAGCCGTTCAGGCCGAGCACGCCGATCTTCGCCCCGGGCAGGAACGAGAGGGTCACGTCTTGGAGCACCGTCTTGTCGGGAGGGTGGACCCGCGTGAGGCGGTGCATGGTGAAGATGTACTGGGCGGACACGGGCGGTCGAGGCTAGCGACGAGGCTTTCGTCCCGGGCCTTACGATGCCCGGCATGGCCCGGTGGGAAGACGTGGTGGCCTCGGCCCCGGAGTTCGCCGAAGCCGCGCGCGGATTCTTCGACGCCCACACGCACAAGACGGTCGCCACCCTGCGCCGGGACGGATCGCCGCGCATCAGCGGCATCGAGGCGTCGTTCGTCGAGGGAGACCTGTGGTTCGGCTCGATGTGGCAGGCCCGCAAGGCGCTCGACCTCCGGCGCGACCCCCGCTTCGCCCTCCACAGCGCCTCCGAGGATCCGCCCGGGTGGAACGGGGACGCGAAGGTGTCAGGTCGGGTCGAGGAGATCACCGATCCGGCTCGGCTCGCGGCCGTGCTCGGGGCCATCGGGGGGACGCCCTCGGAGCCCACCCACCTGTTCCGGGCCGAGGTGGCCGAAGTGGTGCTCACCCGCCTCGGCGGAGATCCCCCCGACCACCTCGTGATCGAGCTCTGGCGCGAGGGGGAAGAGCTGCGGCGCATGGAGCGGCGGTAGGGCTCACCCCTCGGGCCAGGGGTTCGGGCGGCAGCCGTCGAGGCCCTTGGTCTGCTGCATCATGAGGGGCGCGCGGCGGCCGCGGGCCGGGCAACCCGCATGTCCGCGTCCGAGCGCGTGGCCAACCTCGTGGTTGACCATGTAGCGGCGATAGCTGCGGAGAGCATCTCCGTAGGAGTCCGCTCCCCCGCGCCAGCGCTCCGCGTTCAGCACCGCCCGGCCTCCCTGGTAGCACGAGTAGCGCCCGAGGGTCTGAAGAGGCGCGCAGAGCCGGTCCGTGGTGTCCGCGCTCGCCAGCGTGACCTTGAACGACGGGGAGCCGGACGCCACCCGCTTGAAGGAGAGGCCGGTGCGGCGCCAGCCGCGGGGCGAGAGCAGCGTGCGCTCCACCTCGCGGGCCACCGCCCGGCGGTCGGTGCCGAGGCCCCGCTCGATCTCGATCGAGAAGGTCCGGAGCGGTCCGCGCCCGTGGGGGCGGCTGCGTCCGGCCACCACACCGAGCTTGCCCGTGGGTCGTCGGGAGCGCGTGTGCTGCACGTTCTTGCTGAGCTGGGCGATGCTCTTCAGCTGGGGCACGGAGCCCGTGAGCTCAGGCGGCGGCGGTGGAGGAGGCGGTGGGGCGGGCGGAGCGGGTGCGGAGGGTGTGTCCCCCAGCGCGATGGCGCTCACCACGAGGGCGACCACCACCGCGCACAGGACTCCCGCCGCGGCACCGTGGGAGACCCCTCGGTGCCGACGGCGGATGGGGGAGCGCGGGAAGGGCATGACGGGTCCAACCATGACGCACCGCCGTGGAGGGCAACGTGCGGATGCTCACGGCGCTACTGGCCCGACGGAGAGCCTACGGCTGCAGCACCACCTTGATCGAGCCCTCCTGCTTCTTCTGGAAGATGTCGTAGGCGTGGGGGGCCTGGTCGAGGGGCAGCCGGTGGGTCACGAGGTCAGACACGTTCAGTGGGTCGCTGTCGTCGGTGAGCAGGGGCATGAGCTCGTCGACCCAGCGCTTCACGTGCGCCTGGCCCATCCT
>JBPCRE010000188.1:0-8161 GCA_050997195.1 Thermoleophilaceae bacterium | reverse complement strand
CGCGGCCGTGGGACATGATGGTCACGCTGTCGGCCAGGCGCTCGGCCTCCTCGATGTAGTGGGTGGACATGAGGATCGAGACGCCCTCCGAGCGCAGGCGGTCGATCAGCGCCCAGAGCTCCTGGCGCACCTGCGGGTCGAGCCCCACCGTGGGCTCGTCGAGGAGCATGAGCCGTGGCCGATGGACCAGCGCGCGAGCGATGAGCAGGCGCCGGCGCATGCCTCCCGAGAGCTCGTCGACCTTGGTGTCGCGCCGGTCGGCCAGCGTGGCGACCTCGAGCGAGCGCTCCACCGCGGCCCGCCGCTCGCTCCGGGGCACCCGGTAGAGGTGGGCGAACACGCGCAGGTTCTGCTCCACGGTGAGGGAGATGTCGAGGTTGTCGAGCTGGGGCACCACCCCGCACTCCACGCGCGCCTGCTTGGACTCGGCGGGGAGCCGGTGGCCGAGCACCTCGAGCTCTCCCTCGTCGGCGATGGCCTGAGCGGTGAGCATCTTCATGGTCGTCGACTTGCCGGCGCCGTTCGGGCCGAGCAGGCCCACGCACGTGCCGCTCGGAACCTCGAGGTCGAGGCCGTCGACGGCCGTGATGGCCCCGTAGCGCTTGACCACGCCGCGCAGGCGCACGGCGGGGCTCGCGCTGGTGAGAGCCTCCCGATCGATCATGCGGGCAGCGTAGTAGCGGCCTTCGGAGGTCGCCTTCGAAACACCTTCGTAATGGTGGGCCACACAGGCGGCCCCTACTCTGGTGGGTGATGCGCGCGACCCGACGGACCCTTGCCCTGGGCGGGACGGTGGCTCTTTCGATCTTCATCGGAGGCTGCGGAGACGATGATTCCGGCCCCCCGGCCGCGGTCCCCGCGGCCTCCCCCGCGCCCCAGGCGCGCGAGGCGCCGGCCCGGGAGAGGCCACGCTCGACTCCGAAGCGCACGAAGCGCGCCCAGGCGCCCGCGCCGGTTCGAAGCGAGGGCGACGCGCGCGTGGAGACGATCGCCGGCGGCCTCGTCGTGCCGTGGGACATCGCCTTCCTGCCCGACGGGCGGGCGCTCGTGACCGAGCGGCCGGGGCGCATCCGTCTGGTGGACACCGCGCGGCGGCTGCGCGCCGCCCCGGTGGCACGGGTGGCCACCCAGGCCCGCGGCGAGGGTGGCCTGCTCGGCATCGCCGTCGATCCCGCGTTCGCGAGCGGACAGCCCTTCGTCTACCTCTACGTGACCACCGCGCGCGGGATGGAGGTCCAGCGCTGGCGGATGACCGGCGACCGGCTGCGCCGCGACGGCCTGGTGCTCGGCGGCATCGCGGCAGGATCGATCCACGACTCGGGCCGACTGCGCTTCGGCCCCGACCGGCGCCTCTACGTGGCCACCGGCGACGCGGGTCGGCGCCAGCTCGCCCAGAGCGGCCGGTCGCTGAACGGCAAGTTCCTTCGCCTCGAGCCCCGCCAGTACCGAGGCCGGACCACGAGGCCGACGATCTTCTCGCGCGGCCACCGCAACCCCCAGGGCCTCGACTGGCAGCCGGGCAGCGGGCGGCTCTTCGCCACCGAGCACGGCCCGAGCGGCTTCGACGGCCCGAGCGGGGACGACGAGGTCAACGTGGTCCGCCGGGGCGCCAACTATGGCTGGCCCCGCGTGCGCGGATCGAACCACGGGCGCTTCGCCGCCCCCGTGCGCGTGTACCGCGAGACCATCGCTCCCTCGGGCGCCGCGTTCGTGACGCGACCGGGATCGAGCTGGACGGGCAACCTCCTCGTGGCCGCGCTCAAGGGTCGCGAGCTCCATCGTCTTCGCGTGACCGGAGCGAGCGTGACCGGGGACGAGACCCTGCTCGACGGCGACTACGGGCGCCTTCGCGCCGTGACCGAGGCGCCCGATGGCACGGTGTGGGTGACCACGAGCAACCGCGACAACTACGGATCGCCGGTCAGCTCGAACGACGACCGGATCCTGCGGGTGGTGCCTCCGGCGGGCTGAGCGGAGCGCGCTCGCCAGGCTGCGACGAGGGGGCCGATCAGCCGCACGGTTTCCTCGCACCCCGAGCGGCGGGCACCGGGGCCGAGCGCGTCGTGCAGGAGGACGACCGAGCGGTCGTCGAGCGCGGGCTCGCAGCGGGCGAGCATGGCCTCGGCGGAGTCGCCACGCCAGTCGTGGGTGTCGGCGCTCCACCCCACGAGCTTGAGCCCGAAGGCGGCGGCTACCTGCGGCGTCCAGTTGGCCTCGGCCCCCCACGGGGTTCGCCACCTCCGCGGAGTCACCCCGAGCTCCCCGAGCGCGTCGAGGGCTCGGCGCGTGTCGGCCTCGATCTCGACCCGTGCGACCGAGGTGTGGCGCAGGTGCGCCCAGCCGTGGAGCTCCACGGCGTGGCCTTCGGCCCGCGTCCGAGCCACGAGCTCCGGTGCGGCGAGGGCCCTCGGGGCGAGGACGAAGAACACCGCCGTCGCGCGTGCCGCGGCGAGGGCGTCGAGCACCCGCGGGGTCCAGACCGGGTCCGGGCCGTCGTCGAAGGTGAGCAGCAATCGGGAACCCCGCGCTCAGACGATGCGCCGCTCGGTCTCCTCGATCGGGTAGTCGTTGATGCTTGCGTCGCGGCGGCGCATGTAGCCCCCGGCGTCGAACTCCCAGTGCTCGTTGCCGTGGCTTCGCCACCACTGGCCGTCCGGGTCGCGCGACTCGTACTCGAAACGGACGGAGATCCGGCTCTCGGTGAAGGCCCAGAGCTCCTTGCGCAGGCGGTAGTCGAGCTCGCGCTCCCACTTCCGGGTCAGGAAGGCCTCGATGGCCTCCCGGCCGACGAAGAACTCGTCGCGGTTGCGCCACTCGGAGTCCTCGGTGTAGGCGCCGGCCACCTTGGCGGCGTCGCGGGTGTTCCAGGCATCCTCCGCGGCCTTCACCTTCTGACGGGCGGTGTCCTCGGTGAAGGGCGGGACGGGGGCTCGCATGCGGGTCTCCTCGGTCGCTCGGCGCCAGAGGTCTATCAGGCGCTCGAGGAGGGAGGCGACGCGTGGGGCGGCGCCTAAGCTGGCATCCGCTCGGCACAGTCGCCGGTCCGACGCCCGCCCCGCCGACAACCCAAGGAGAGCCGTGATGGCCGAGAGCACCAAGTACTGGTTCGCCGCCTCCGGCGAGGAGTTCACCCCCACCGAGATGGTCGAGCACGCCAGGGCCGCCGATGCGGCGGGGTTCGACGGCCTCGGCGTTTCCGACCACTTCGCCCCGTGGTTTCCCGACGGGCGGGCCTCGCAGGCATGGGTGACCCTCGGCGCGATGGGCCAGGTCACGACGAAGCCCCTCGGCACGGGCGTGACCCCAGTGATCCACCATTACCACCCCGGCCTGATCGCCCAAGCGTTCATGGGCCTCGAGGAGCTCTACCCCGGGCGAGTCTTCCTCGGCGTGGGCTCGGGCGAGGCGGTCAACGAGACGCCGCTCGGCCTCGACTGGCCCGAGCCGGGCGACATGCTCCGACGCTTCGAGAGCGGGCTCGAGGCCATCGACCGCCTCTGGAACGGCGAGACCGTGACCATGGACGGCGGGTGGTTTCGCCTCAAGGAGGCGAAGCTCTACACCCGCGCCGCTCGGCGTCCGAAGCTCTACGTCTCGGCCTTCGGGCCGCAGGCGGCGCGGATCGCGGGCAAGGTGGGCGACGGGCTCTGGACCCTCGGCGACCCCGAGGCCACCCCGGAGATCATCGACGCCTACCGTGAGTCCTGCCGCGAGCACGGGAAGGCGGAGGGAGAGATCATCTTCCAGGCAGGCATCGCCTGGGCGGAGAAGGAGGAGGACGCGATCGCGGGGGCGCGCCGGTGGAAGCCCACCCAGCTCCCCGAGCTCTACCGCGAGGACATCTGGGACCCGGCGGAGATGCAGCGCCTCGCCGACGAGCAGATGACCGACGAGCAGTTCGCCAAGGAGGGCTTCCTCGTGGGCGCAGACCCCGACGAGCACGTCCGGCGCATCCAGGAGATGGAGCAGGCCGGGGCCACGACGATCTGCCTGCAGCTCATCGGCCAGGCCGATCCCTTCGGCACGATCCGCACCTACGGGGAGAGGGTCCTCCCGGCCCTTCGGGGTTGAACCGACCTCTACGAGCTCGGCCGCTGTCTATGGTCAGCCTCGGACGGGTCGTCAGGAGCCGCCGTCAGAGAAGGCGTGGCCCGCGCGTGGCTTGGTCCCGCCGAGCTACAGCCCGAGCGATTTGCCCAGAATCTCCCGCATGATCTCGTCGGAGCCGCCGCCGATGGGCCCGAGGCGGGCGTCGCGCACCGCGCGCTCGATCCCGTACTCGACCATGTAGCCGGCCCCGCCGTGGATCTGCAGGCAGGTGTCGAGGAGGTCGACGCACGCCCGCTGGGTGAAGAGCTTGGCCATGGTCACCTCGTTGACCGGGTTGCGACCCTCCACGTAGAGGCGAAGCGCCTCGTAGGTGATGGCCCGGCACGCCTCGACGGTGGTCATCATCCCCGCGAACTTGTGGCGAATGGCCTGGTGCGAGCCGATCGGCCTGCCGAAGGCCGTGCGCTCCTTGGCGTAGGCGAGGGTGCGCTCGAACCAGAACTGCATGGCCCCCACCGCGCCGAGGGCCATGATCAGTCGCTCCCACTGGAAGTTGGCCATGATCAGGTAGAAGCCCTGGTTCTCCTCGCCGAGCAGGTTCTCCTCGGGGACGAACACGTCGTCGAGGGACACGAGCGCGGTGTCCGAGGCCTGCCAGCCCATCTTCTCGAGGGGGCTGGCCTCGACGCCCTCGCCGCGCTCGACGATGAGGAAGGAGAGCCCCCGGTGGCCCCCGTCGTCGGTCGTCTTCACCGCCGTGACCATGAAGTCGGCCCGCACGCCGTTGGTGATGAATGCCTTGGAGCCGTTGACCACGTAGCCACCGTCCTCGCGGCGGGCGCGAGTGGAGATCGAGGCCACGTCGGAGCCTGCGTCCGGCTCGGTGATGGCGAGCGCGGCCACCTTCTCCCCCCTGATCCCGGGCGCGAGGAAGCGCGCCTTCTGCCGCTCGGTGCCGAACTTGGCCACCGGGGGCAAGGCGATGCCGCAGTGCGCCCAGATGCCGGCCGCGACCCCGCCCGAGCCGCAGCGCTGGATCTCCTCCACGAGCACCGCGGCAGCGAGCGGATCCTCTCCCTCTCCCCCGTGCTCCTCCGGGAAGCCGAGGCCCAGATAGCCCTGCTCGGCGCAGGCGCGAAACACGTGGTTCGGGAAGAAGTGCGCACGCTCCCACTCGTCGGCGTGTGGCGCCAGCTCGTTGGCCACCCAACGGCGCACGACCTGGCGGAAGTCCTCGTGCTCCTCCGTGAAGGGCGAGCGCGGGCGGCGCTCGGCGTAGGCCTCGGGGCGGCGGGTGGCGGTGGCCATCGCGCGAGATTAGTGCCGGCCTCGGAGTCGCCGCCTCTCTCGGGACGGGGGTTCGGGCTGGATTCGGTCGCCGCTTCGCCTCGGTCGCGAGCGAAGGCCACTCTGCTAGAAGTCCGCCGGTGGCCGACCGACCCGTGCTCATCATCACCGGCGCGAGCACGGGCATCGGCGCGGCCACCGCCCGGCACGCCGTGGAGGCCGGCTACCGCGTGGTGCTCGGGGCGCGCTCCGAGGACAAGCTGAACGACCTCGCCGAGGAGCTCGGCGGCGAGGAGCACGCGCTGGCCAAGCGCTGCGACGTGACCGACTGGGACGACCAGCAGGCCCTCGTGGCCGCCGCCCTCGAGCGCTTCGGGCGCCTCGACGCCCACTTCGCCAACGCGGGCTTCGGCGCGAAGCGCGGCTTCCTCGAGGAGACGGTCGAGCACTGGAAGGCGATGATCGACACCAACGTCTACGGCGTGGCTCTCTCGATCCGGGCCGCGCTCGGGCACTTCCGTACGACCGGCGAGGGGCACATGCTCCTCATGAGCTCGGTCGCCGGCCGCCGGAACCTCCCCGGCTCGCTCTACTCCGCCTCGAAGTGGGCCGTAACGGCCATGGGCGAGGCCCTGCGCGGCGAGGTGTCCGACTCCCGCATCCGGGTCACGCTCGTCGAGCCCGGGATGGTCGACACACCCTTCTTCGACGAGCAGCCCGACAGTGCGCTGCACCCCGACGACATCGCGCGCGCCGTGCTCTACGCGCTTCGGCAGCCGGCGCACGTGGAGGTGGGCGAGGTACTCGTTCGCCCCATTCGCCCGGACGCCTAGCCGCTCCGTCCCGCAGCGCCTCTAGCGTCGCGCGGGTGGAGCCCGCGATCGCCCACCTCGACATGGACGCCTTCTACGTGAGCGTGGAGCTGGCGCGGCGACCGGAGCTTCGCGGGCTGCCGGTGGTGGTGGCCGGAAGCGGCCCCCGCGCGGTGGTCACCACCGCGAGCTACGAGGCCCGGCGCTTCGGCGTCTTCTCGGCTACGCCCGCCTCCCGCGCCCGGCGCCTGTGCCCCGACGCCGTGTTCGTGCAGCCCGACTTCGAGGCCTACCGCGCGCGCTCGCGCGAGGTGATGGAGGTCCTGGGCGAGCAGGTCGAGCGGGTGGAGGTGGTGGGCCTCGACGAGGCCTACCTCGACCTCACCGGCCTCGGGTGGCCGAAGGCCGCGGCCCGGCGGATCAAGGCGGCGGTCACCGGTCACACCGGGCTCGCCTGCTCGATCGGCATCGGCCCGAGCAAGCTCATGACCAAGGTGACCTCCGACGCAGACAAGCCGGACGGCTTCCTCGCCCTCGCCCGCGAGGAGGCCTGCCGGCGCTTTGCCTCCGCCTCCCCGGGGCTCCTGCCCGGCATCGGGCCGAAGACGGCCGAGCGCCTCGCCGGCAAGGGCATCGCCACCCTCGAGGCGCTGTCCTCCGCGCCCGAGGAGCGCCTGTGCGAATGGTTCGGGCCTCGCCTCGGAGCCCACCTCGCCGCCCTCGCCCGTTTCGAGGACGAGCGGTCGGTATCCGGCCCCCGAAGCCCCAAGTCCGAGTCACGCGAGACGACCTTCGACCGGGACCTGCGGGGCCTCGCCGCGCTCGAGCCCGAGATGGAGCGGCTGTGCGCCCAGCTCTGCGAGCGGCTCGGGGCCCAGGGGCGCCGAGGCCGGACGGTGGGAATCAAGGTGCGCCTCGACGACTTCTCGACGCACACGCGCGCCCGGTCCGCGCCCACCCCGACCAACGCCCCGGCCGAGGTGCGCCGTGTGGCCCTCGAGCTGCTCCGCACGCTCGACCCACCGCGGCCGGTGCGTCTGCTCGGTGTACGGGTGGCGGGGCTCGACGAGGACGCTCTTCCGACCGAGGCCGTGGGCGGCGGGCAGCTCGATCTGGGGTGGTAGAAGGCGACGCCGCGGGCGCGAGGCCCTCGAACGCGTGGCCAACCCGGCCGTCCTGGCGCTCGAGAGCCCCGCTCGCTGGGTTTACCGGGTCGTGTACACGATCCCCCCCGAGCCGAAGCCGAGGGCACGCTTGAGGGCCACGGTGAGATCCCACTCCCGGGCACCGACGAACGGCCCACGGTCGATCACGCGCGCCTGGACCGTGCGCTTCCCGTAGCGGAAGGTCACGCGCGTTCCGCACGGGAGTGTCTTGTGGGCCACGCCCACGATCGAAGGGCTCATGGTCTGCCCGCAGGCGGTGCGCCGGCCGTAGAAGCCGGGCCCGTACCAGGACGCCAGGCCGGGGCGGAACACGGTGACCGACTCGGAGGCCGTGGCCCCGGCGGCGGCTGCGCGTGCCTCGCCCAGCGGGCGCACACGCACTCGGAAGGTTCCGGCCTCGGAGGGGCGCCAGGTGATGCTGAAGCGGCCATCGGCGTCGGTGTCGGGGCGCCCGATCTCCCGCCAGTCGTCGTCGGAGCGCACCTCGACCACCGCGCGGCCTCCCGCCGCCTCGGAGCTCAGCCGGCCGCGAACGGTCACCAGGCCGCCGCGAAGCGCGGCGTCACGCACGCGCAGCTCCGCGTCGCGGCGTTCCTCGACCTCGGTGCCGGAGGCCCCGGGAAGAGAGGAGGCGTCGGGGCTCGCGGCGGCGGACTCGCCCCCCGACTGCTGAGCGGCCGCGCCGGCGGGCGCGGCGGCCAGCGCGACGAGCGTGCAGAGCGCGGCGGCGGCCGGGCGGGGCGCGCCGAGGGCGTGGGGGCGCGCCCCCACCCAGTGCGTTGTTTTTCTGGGGGGGGCTTTTTCCTTCCGCGGTCTGCGGGGGTTTCTTTTTGTGTTTCCACCAAT
>JBPCRE010000149.1:0-7465 GCA_050997195.1 Thermoleophilaceae bacterium | reverse complement strand
CCGCGGGCGTCTGCCGCGCCTACATCGAGCACGGCATGCACAAGCTCCCTCAGCCGGTGAAGGTCTGGTACCAGGGCCCCTTCTTCCGCTACGAGGCGCCGCAGGCCGGTCGCTTCCGGCAGTTCGCGCAGATCGGGGCCGAGGCGCTCGGCTCCGACGATCCCTCCCTCGACGCCGAGACGATCCTCGCGCTCGCCGAGCTGCTCGCCGCCTACGAGATGCCGAGCCTTCGCCTGCGGCTGGGAAGCCTCGGCACCCCCGAGAGCCGTCGCGCCTACTCCGAGGAGCTGCGGGCCCACCTGCGGGAGCGGGCCGGTGAGCTCTCCGAGGACGTTCGCGTGCGCTTCGAGGCCAACCCGCTGCGGGCCTTCGATTCGGATCACCCGGGCACCCGCGCGGTGATGGCCGAGGCGCCGAAGCTCCTCGACCGTCTCGTCCCCGAGGACGCCGAGCACTTCGCCGAGGTCCGGGCGCTGCTCGACGACGCCGGGCAGCCCTACGAGATCGACCCCACGCTGGTGCGCGGGCTCGACTACTACACGCGCACGGTGTTCGAGTTCACCAACGACGCGCTCGGCGCGCAGAGCGGCGTGGGCGGCGGGGGGCGATACGACGGCCTCGTCGAGCAGCTCGGCGGGCCGGCGACGTCCGGGGTGGGGTGGGCCGCGGGGGTCGAGCGGATCCTGCTGGCAAAGGAGAGGGGGGAGGGGGAGGTGGCTCGCGACGGCGACCTGCTCGAGCCCGTGTACGTCGCGCGGGAGGAGGGATCGAGCCCCCGCCGCGCCTTCGAGGTCCTGCGCGAGCTGCGCCGGTCGGGACTGCGCGCGGAGATGGAGCAGGCCGGCCGGTCGCTCAAGGGGCAGCTCAAGCACGCCAACCGCATCGATGCCGTTGGGGTGGTGGTGGTCGGCCCGGACGAGCTTCGCGTGAGAGATTTGCGTGGAGGCGAGGAGCTCGCCGTCGCGAACGCCACCGAGGCCCTCGCCGAGCTGATCTCCCGGGCCGGGCGATGAAGCCACCCCGCCCCAACGCCTACCGCACGGCCTGGGCCGGCCACGCCCGCCCCGCCGGCGTGGGCCGGGAGCTGCGCGTGGCCGGGTGGGTGCACCGCCGCCGCGACCACGGCGGGCTCGTGTTCATCGACCTTCGGGACCGCACCGGCCTGCTGCAGCTCGTCCTCCATCCCGAGGAGGCCCCGGAGGCCCACGCCGCCGCGCACCGGCTGCGGGCCGAGGACGTGATCTCGGCGGTGGGCCCGCTGGTCGAGCGCGAGGACGGCAGCGTGAACCCGGCGCTCGCCACGGGCGAGGTCGAGGTGAGGGTCACCGGCCTCGAGACCCTGGCCACCTCCGAGACGCCGCCCTTCGTGATCGACGAGGACGCGCCGGTGGACGAGACGCTGCGCCTTCGCCACCGCTACCTCGACCTGCGTCGCGAGCGCGTGCGCGAGGGGCTCGAGCTTCGCCACGCGGTCACCCGGGCGATGCGCCGCCACCTCGACGCGCTCGGCTTCCTCGAGGTCGAGACGCCCATGCTCACCCGCTCGACTCCCGAGGGCGCGCGGGACTTCCTGGTACCGAGCCGCATGCAGCGCGGCTCCTGGTACGCGCTGCCGCAGTCGCCGCAGCTCTTCAAGCAGCTCCTCATGGTCGGCGGCCTCGAGCGCTACTTCCAGATCGTGCGCTGCTTCCGCGACGAGGATCTCCGCGCCGACCGCCAGCCCGAGTTCACCCAGCTCGACATCGAGCTCTCCTTCGTCGACGAGGAGGACGTGATGGCCCTCGTGGACGGGCTCCTGCGGGAGGTGCTCGCCGCGGGCGGGGTCGAGCTGCCGCCCGAGATCGACCGCCTCACCTACGACGAGGCCATGCTGCGCTACGGCACCGACCGCCCCGATCGCCGCCGGGGCACCGAGATCGAGGACCTGGGGGCGGCCTTCGCGGGCTCCGAGTTCCAGGTCTTCGCCGGCGCGCTGGCCGCCGGCGGCGTGGTGCGCGGCCTGCGGGCGCGGGGCGAGTTCCCGCGCCGGCGCCTCGACGAGCTCACAGAGCGGGCGCGCGGCCTCGGCGCCGGGGGACTCGTGTGGGCGCAGGTCGAGGCCGAGGGCGCGTGGCGCTCGCCGGTGGCCAAGTTCCTCACCCCGGAGGCGATGGCGGCGGCCTCGAGCGCCCTCGAGGCGGCGGAGGGCGACTTCCTGCTCATCGTGGCCGACCGGGAGGCGGTGGTCGCCCGGGTGCTCGGCGAGCTCCGTCTCGAGGTGGCCCCACCCGCCGAGGGACACGATCTCGTGTGGATCACCGACTTCCCCATGTTCGAGCGCAACGTTGGGGAGGATCGATGGGATCCGCTCCACCACCCCTTCACCGCGCCCTCCGGCGACCTCGAGGCGAGTCCCGGGGCCTGGCGCTCGCGCGCGTACGACGTGGTGATGGACGGGCTCGAGATCGGCGGTGGCTCGATCCGCATCAACGAGCCGGAGATGCAGCGCCGCGTCTTCGACGCGCTCGGCCTGCCCGAGGCGGAGGCGCAGGCGCGCTTCGGCTTCCTGCTCGAGGCGCTCAGGTACGGGGCGCCGCCGCACGGGGGGATCGCCTTCGGCCTCGACCGCATCGTGGCCCTCTTGGCCGGGCGCGACTCCATCCGGGAGGTGATCGCGTTCCCGAAGACCGCGAGCGGCTCCGACCCGCTCACCGGGGCGCCCGCGCCGGTGGACGAGATCCAGCTCCGCGAGCTCGGCGTGCGCGCGGATCAGCGCCCGCCGCCGCCGCCTGGGGGATAGCGGTGTTGTTGTATGCGCATGGCAAGGGTCAACATCACGGTCCCCGACGAGGTGCTCGAGCGGGCAAGAGCGGCGGGGCTCAACGTGTCCCGTGTGGCAGCTTCTGCTCTGTTCGAGGAGCTCGACCGCCGCGCCAAGATCACCGCTTTGAACCGTTACCTCCGAGAGCTGGACATCGAGATGGGTCCGGTCTCCTCCACCGAGCAGGCGGCTGCGCGGGCGTGGGCCGATGGAGCGCTGGCCTGCTGAGGGCCTGCCAGGTGCGCGAGGTCGACGAGGGGCAGGCCCGAGAAGCGGCCCGTCTGCGAACGGCGACCGGCCGTGCCGGGACCATCTCGGCCGTCGATGCCGTCGTGGCGGCCGTTGCCGGCGCTCAACCGGAGGCGGTCGTCCTTACCAGTGACCCGCTCGACCTGCTTGCCCTCGCAGAGCACACGACCTCGCCGGTCTCGGTGGTCGACGTCTAGCTTCCCCGACGGCCCTACGCGGGCGCGCGAGCGAGCGGAGAGGGACCCGTCGTGACGGCCGCCGGCGGACGCGTTGTCAGAGCGAAGCAATGATTGCGCGCAGCGTCGTGTCGACCCGGAGCCGCAGGGCGTCAGCGATGGGGAGGTCCTGCACGCGCGCGGCGAGGACGTCACCTTGGACGATGTCAGCCTTGAGCGCCTCGGCCGCGTAGTCCCAGTCGCGCTCGCGACCGGCGGCGCACTTCGAGAGCACAAGGTCGTGCGGCTCAAGGCACCATGCGATGACCGCGGTCCGCTTCGACGCCGGGCGCGGTCGGACTAAGCGCTTGACCAAGCGCTCTTGCCACCCGCGCGGCGCTTTCGCCGTCTCGGGGCCGACGCCGTGCGCGTAGTAGCCGTAGGCCAGGTGGAACTGAGACCCGTCCCCGAGCGCGCCGTCGATCAGGTCCGCGGCCTCGGGATCGCGCAACGGGTAGATGTCCACCTCCAGCGACTGCAGCATCAGCTCCGGCGCGTGACTGTAGGAGCCGAGGATCGCTTGACTGCCAATGACGACAAACTCGTCGAGCCCGGTCACTTCCGCCGCTGCGGCGACGACGTGGTCGAAGTGCTGGGGATCCACCTACGCGATCTCGCGCACGATTCGCCGGCGCTCGGCCTCGCTGATCAGCCCCGCGAAGGGTGAGTTCTGGCGCAGATCGCCGGCCTCCTGGCTCTCATCGACCAGCGCCCGCCGGATCTCCGCAACGGGGCGGTCGAGCAGCCGCTCCCATCGCTCGGCGTAGCGCTGGTCAATCCTTCCCTGCCCTCGCCAGCGGAACAGCACATGCCGCGCCTCTTCGACCATCGGCTTGCGCAGTCGCCGTGCCACCGCACGGTGGTAGGCGAGGCTGCGCGCCCGAGCGCGGTCGTGAGGGCTTCGTTCGTCCCGGTCCTTGATGTCGTGGACAGGCAGGCGTTGCGCCGCGTCGCGCTGGCGAACCATCGTTGGAGTCAGCACGTAACGAGGACGTTCACGGCGATCGGCCTCGACCGCCTCGAACAAGTCCAGTAGCGCTGGTACCGGCACTTCAATCCGTCCCTTGGCCGAGTAGATGACCGGTAGGTCGCCCGCTTTGATCCAGCGGTCGAGCGCCGTGTGGCTAACGCCCAGCACACGCCCGGCGAGCCGCCGCGAGACGGTCTCGCCCAGCTCGCGTTCCAGCGCGGACCGCACGGCTGCAATGTCGCGGCTGCCCGGCGTCTCCCGCCCGGCGCGACGCAGCCGCACGATGTTCTCGAACAGCTCCTGCTTCCGATCGACCACGCCCATCGTACGTCATCGTAGCCAACGAGTTGCCAAAAATGGCAGAAACTGGCAACTCGCCGGCGGAACGCACCCTCGACGATGACCTCCGCCTCGTATCCGGAGTAGGGGTGTAGTAAGCCAGCGGGGGACGCGGGCAGTGCTACGTTTCCCGTTCGGCCCTAGCCTGTCCGCCAGCCGCTTCTCATTTGAGCCAACGTCACTGGGATGGGAGTCCGTTTCAGGGGCGGGTTATCTGGCCCGTCCCGGTGGACACCCACTTGCTTATGCAAGGTTCAAATCCCGGCGGCAGCGCCAGGCCGGAGCCGTCTTCCTCCCGGTAGGTCGATGCCCTCCCTCCTCGACGAGCACCTCCGAGCCCCACACGCACGCGGCGCCCTCCGGGACGCGCCCCACCAGGGCGCCGCGGGGGGCGCGGCCTGCGGCGACCTGCTGCGCGTGGCCGTGCGCCTCGAGCGCGACAAGGTGGCCGAGGCGGGCTTCGACGCGCGCGGTTGCGCCGCCACCACGGCGGCGGGAAGCGCGCTGGTCGAGCTCGTGGAGGGCGCTCCCCTGCTCGAGGCCGCCCGGGTCACCCCGGACGCGGTGGCCGACGCCCTGGGCGGGCTCCTCCCGGCCAGTCGTCACGCGGCCACCCTCGCCGCCGACGCCCTCCACCGCGCGCTCGGCGCGGCTGCCGCCGACGGCTGCGCCCGCCTGGCGCCCCAGGGCGATCGAACGCTCGTGGCCATGAGCGGGGGGGTGGACTCGGCGGTGGCCGCCCGGATCGCTCTGGAGGCCGGGCACGAGGTCGTGGCCGTCACGCTCGAGCTCTGGGCCGACGCCGAGAACGACGGCGAGCGAAGCTGCTGCTCTCCTCGCGCGGTGTCCGGGGCCCGCGCGCTGGCCCACTCGATGGGACTCCCTCACCTCACGCTCGACCTCCGGGAGCGCTTCCGCCACGAGGTGGTGGAGGACTTCCTGGCCGAGCACGCCGCCGGGCGCACGCCGAACCCCTGCGTGCGCTGCAACGGCCTGGTGCGCTTCGACGAGATGCTCCGCCTCGCAGAGGCACTCGGCGCCCGCCGCCTGGCCACCGGGCACTACGCCCGCATCGCCGGCGACGGGGAGGGCCCGCTGCTGGAGTCGGCCGCCGACGGGAGCAAGGACCAGAGCTACATGCTCTCGCGCCTCGGCCCCGACGAGCTCGAGCGCCTGTGGTTCCCGCTGGCCGAGCGCCCGAAGACCGAGGTGCGAGCCCACGCGCGCCGGGCCGGCCTGGCCGTGGCCGAGAAGCCCGAGAGCCAGGACCTCTGCTTCCTCGCCGGGGTGGGCCGGCCGGCGTTCTTCGAGCGCCACGGCGCCGGGCGCCTGCCGGTGGCCGGCACGCACGGCCGGGGCGAGCTGGTGGGCACCGACGGTCGCGTGCTCGGCCGCCACGCCGGGCAGGAGCACTTCACGGTGGGCCAGCGCCGGGGCATCGGGCTGGCCGGACCCGAGGCCCTCTACGTGGTGGCCAAGGACGCCGCGTCGAATCGTGTGACCGTGGGGCCGCGCTCCGCGCTCGGCGCCACGCGCGTGACCGTGGCCGACGCCGTGCTGCGGCGCTCGGGAGCCCGGGTGCGCTCGGTCAAGCTGCGCTACCGCTCCGAGGCGGTGGCCTGCCGCATCGAGGGCGATCCCGGCGCCGGCCCCCACGCTCGGCTCGATCTCGTGCTCGAGCACGAGGTGCACGCGGTGGCTCCGGGGCAGACGGCGTGTCTGATGGACGGCCCCCGGGTGCTCGGGGCCGGGCTCGTGGCCCACGCCGAGTGAGGCGCGCATCATTCTAGACTCACCCCGAGTGACGGCGGCGGAGCTTCGCGAGACCTTTCTGGCCTTCTTCGAGACCCGCGACCATCGCCGGGTGCCCTCGGCCTCGCTCGTCCCGCCGGCTCACGACCCCTCGGTTCTCCTCACCACGGCGGGAATGCAGCCGTTCACGCCGTACTTCCGCGGCGACGAGGTGCCGCCCCACCCGCGGCTCACCTCCTGCCAGAAGTGCTTTCGCACCGTGGACCTCGAGAACGTGGGACTCACCGCCCGCCATCTCACCTTCTTCGAGATGCTCGGCAACTTCTCGTTCGGGGACTACTTCAAGCAGGGCGCCGTCGAGTTCGCCTGGGAGCTCTCGACCGAGGGCTTCGGCTTTCGCCCGGAGGACATCTGGATCACCGTGTTCGGCGGGGATGAGGACCTCGGGCTCGGGCCCGACGAGGAGGCCATCGAGTGCTGGCGATCGGTGGGCGTGCCCGACTCGCGCATCGTGCGCCTCGGTCGCGAGGACAACTTCTGGCAGGCGGGGCCAACCGGGCCGAGCGGGCCCTGCTCCGAGCTCTACCTCGACCGCGGCGCGTCCTTTGGCGGCCCCGACGACCTCCCCGGAGACGACACCGAGCGCTTCCTCGAGTACTGGAACCTCGTGTTCACGCAGTACGAGCTGAGCCCGGACGCCCCCCTGGCCCCCCTGCCCAAGAGCAACATCGACACGGGGCTCGGGCTCGACCGCCTCGCGGCCATCGTCCAGGACGTGCCCTCGGTGTACGAGACCGAGCACTTCCGAGGCCTGGTGGCCTTCGGCGAGGAGCTCTCGGGCCGCGCCTACGGAAGCCACGCCGAGGCCACCCGGGCCCTCCGGGTGCTGGCCGACCACGGGCGGGCCATGAGCTTCCTCATGGCCGACGGGGTGGTGCCCTCCAACGAGGAGCGCGGCTACGTGCTGCGGCGGATCATGCGCCGGGCCATCCGCCAGGGCCGGGTGCTCGGCATCGAGGATCCCTTCCTCCCGCGCCTGTGCGAGCGGGCCATCGAGACCATGGGCGGCGCCTACCCCGAGCTCGGCGCCGAGCGCGAGACGATCGCGATGTGGGCGGCCTCCGAGGAGGAGGGCTTCGG
>JBPCRE010000120.1:0-16001 GCA_050997195.1 Thermoleophilaceae bacterium | reverse complement strand
CCGATGAGGGGCGCGCCCTCGTCAGCCAGGTCCTCGGCGGGTCCGTGGCGGCGACGGCATGAGGGCGCTCGGTTGACCCAGGCCGTCGGAGCCTCGTTATCTCAACCCCTGTTGAGGCGTTGTTACGAGGGCGCCCATGTCCGCCGACCGCTGCGACCTCCTCTGCCTCGACCTCCCGCAAGCGGAGCGCTTACGCACCGCGCTGCTCATCGGCCGTCCCCCTGGTCGCGGCAAACCGCAAGCGCGACGAGCAGACGACGTAGACCTAATCGTGCCTAGTAGAGCTACGCGAAGGGGCCCGTAAGCACGATTATCTTTCAGTTGGCCCGATCCGGGTGAGGTCTCCCTCAGCCGGGGCCCGTTCACCCCGAGCGGATCCGCTCGGCGAGAGCAGTCCGAGGAGGTCGAGGAGCGGCGCGAGCACGCCCCCTAGGAAGGCGAGCACGAGGAGCGCTCCACCCGACCACTCGAGCGAGCCGGGCCGTCCGCTCGGCCCCCGGAACGCGTACGAGCCGGTACGGCGGCGGTGTGCGAGCGTCCGACCCACGAAGGAGAGCCCATGAAGGCGAGAGAGAGCCCCAGGGCGGAGGCAGCTATGCCGGGCGCCCCGTCAACTCTCGACGTACCCTCGTCCGCGCGCTTCGGGAACCGCGATAGCAAGCAGATCGTTGTCGGGCGAGTGATCGACCTGGAGGGTGGTGTGCTCGATCGAGAAGTCGCGCTCGAGCAGCTCGTCGAGCTCGCGCCGCACGGCGTGGCAGTCCTTTTCCCGTCTCACGACGACGTGGGCCGAGAGGGCCGGGAAGCCCGAGGTGATGGTCCATACGTGGAGGTCGTGGACGTTCACGACGCCGGCCACCTCGGCCATGCGGCCGCCGACCTCGGCGGGATCGATCCCGCGCGGCGCGGCCTCGAGCAGGACGCGCACCGAGTCGCGCAGGACCGGCCAGGCGCTGCCCAGGATGAGCGCGGCGATGAGCGCGCTCACGAGCGGGTCGGCGTAGCGCCAGCCCGTGAAGATGATCAGGAGCGCCGCGACGATGACCCCGACCGAGCCGAGCACGTCGGCGATGAGGTGGCGGAAGGCCGCGGAGACGTTCAGATCCTCGCCCTCGCTGCGCATGAGGACGCCGGCGGCGGCCGCATTGACCAGCAGGCCGACGGTGGCCACGGCGAGCACCGGCCCTCCGAGGATCTCCGGAGGATCGAAGAGGCGGCGGTAGGCCTCGTAGAAGATCCAGACCGAGATGGCCACGAGGGTGAGCGCGTTGAAGAGCGCGGCCAGGATCTCCACCCGCTGGAGTCCGAAGGTTCGCCCCGCGGTGGCCGGTCTATCGGCCAGGCGGCTCGCGAGTAGGGCCAGGGCGAGGGAAGCGGAGTCGGAGACCATGTGCCCGGCGTCGGCCAGCAGGGCCAGGCTCCCGGTGAGCACGCCGCCGACCACCTCGATCGCCACGAACGACGTGTTCAGGGCAAGAGCCCACCCGAGGAGGCGCCGGTTGCCACCCCGCGCGTGGGTGTGGGGGGCGTGTGCGTGGTCGTGGCCCATCGCCGTTCCTAGCGGCAGCAGCCCTCGCCGCAGCGAGGAAACGGCACGGCCGGCGCGGGTGTCTTTCCTCGTGTCCCTCGGTAGGCGAAGAGGCGAAGACCGTTCAGGGTCACGAGCAGCGACATGCCCATGTCGGCCGCGACGGCCATCCACAGCGTGACGAGTCCGAGGGGGGCGAGGACGACGAAGACGGCCTTGACCGCGAGCGACGCGACCACGTTCTGGCGCATGACTCGGGCGCCGCTGCGCGCGAGCGAGATCGCGCCGGGGAGCCGGGCCAGGTCATCGGACATCAGGGCCACGTCGGCCGACTCGAGGGCGACGTCGCTCCCGGCCGCCCCCATCGCCACCCCGACCCGGGCGGCGGCGAGCGCCGGAGCGTCGTTGACCCCGTCACCCACCATCGCCACGGCGACTCCATCGCGCTCGAGCCGCTCGACCGCCGACAGCTTGTCCGCGGGCAGCAGACCCGAGCGCCACTCCTCCACACCGACCTCCGCCGCTATCGCCCGCGCGACCGCCTCGTGGTCGCCCGTGAGCATGACGACCCGCGTCACACCCGCCTCGCTCCGCAGCGCGGCCACGGCATGGGCGGCGTTCTCGCGGACCCGGTCGGCAAGCCCGAATACCGCGAGCGCCTTCTCGCCCTCGCCGAGGACGATCGGGGTCAGGCCCGACTCCTCGACCAGCTCGAGCTCACCGGGAGGGGCGACCAGCCGTTCGCGGGCGAGCCGCGGCCCGCCCGCCCACAGCTCCCGACCGCGCACCCGGCCCTCGACGCCGCGGCCGCGAAGCGCAAGGAAGTCCTCCGGGTCGCTGAAGGCCAGTCCGCGCTCGCGAGCCGCGCGCACGAGCGCCGCCGCGAGGGGGTGCTCGGAGTGACGCTCGAGCGACGCGACCAGGCCGAGCGCCTCGTCCTCGGGCAGGCCGTCGAGGGCGGCGGCCTGCACCAGCCGGGGCAGACCGAGCGTCAGGGTCCCGGTCTTGTCGATGGCCACGGTGCGGGCCCGCGCCAGGTCCTCGAGCGCCTGGCCGCCCTTGATGAGGACCCCCCGGCGGGAGGCGGCGCCGATCGCGGACACGACCGACACCGGCACCGAGATGACGAGCGCGCAGGGACAGGCCACGATCAGCAGCGCGAGCGCCCGGTAGATCCAGGTGTCCGGCTCGCCGCCGAGCGCCGTGGGCACGACCGCGAGCGCAAGCGCCGACGCGAACACGAGCGGGGTGTAGAGGCGAGTGAACCGATCGATCAGGCGCTCGGAGGGTGCGCGGCTGCCCTGCGCCCGTTCCACGAGGGCGGCGATGCGGCTCAAGGTCGACTCGTCGCTCGCCCGGGTGCAGCGCAGGCGCAGCGAGCCCTCGGCGACGAGCGAGCCGGCGAAGACCGCATCACCGGGCTCCTTGTCGACCGGCACCGACTCGCCCGTGATCGGCGACTCATCGACGCCGGAGAATCCGTCGACGACCTCGCCGTCGAGGGGTATCCGCTCGCCCGGGCGGACGACGAACATCGCCCCGCGCGCCACCTCGGCGACCGCGACCACCCGCTCCTCCTCACCGTCGACCAGAGACGCCTCGTCCGGCGCGAGCTCCATCAGCGCCTCGACCGAGCGACGCGTGCGCTCGAGAGCGAAGCCCTCGAGCGTCGTGCCGAGCGCGAACAGCACGAGCACCCACGCGCCCTCGGCGTACTCTCCGATTCCGACCGCTCCCACGGCCGCGAGGGTCATGAGCACGTTCATGTCGAGGTTCCACCGCCGCAACGAGACGAGGGCCGCGCGCGCGATCGGCCAGCCGCCGACCGCCAGCGAGGTGAGGTAGAGGGCCGTGGCGGCGGCCGCGGGAGCCCCGGCCAGGCTCGTCACAACCGCGACGCTGAGCACGAGCACCGACGCCGTGGTTGAGACGGACCTCGCGTCCCGGCGCCAGAACGGCACCCGGGGCCCTTGCCCTCGCTGCTCGGACGGCCGAGCACGGTGGCCAGCGCTCGGTACCGCGGCGGTGAAGCGGGCCGGCGGGGAGTCCCCCCGGACCTCCATGGTGGCGCTGCCGAACGAGACCTCCACCGCATCGACCCCGTCCACCGCGGCGACCGCGCGCTCCACGGTCTGGGCGCAGGCGGCGCAGTCCATGCCGTCGACCCGGAAGCGCCGGGCTGGCCCGCGCCCCGTCCGATCGGTCCCCCCGCCACCGCCGCTGTCGCCTGAGTCCGTGGGGTCGCGAAGAACCTCGTCGTCCTCGAGGCAGGGCTCTCGAGTGCGGGCGTTCGGCGGGAGCATGGGGAGATCCCTCACGCTCGGCCTCCCACCGGTAGTCCGAGGACCGCTCCCAGCAGCTCGCGGCCGTCCTCGGTCAGCGAGTACATCACCGTCTTGCCCTGTCGGCGGGACGAGACGAGGCCGGCGGTGCGCAGGGTTCGCAAGTGGTGGGAGACGAGGTTTGGCGCCCGCTCGAGCACCCAGGCCAGGTCGCAGACGCAGAGCTCGTCGCCCTCTCCGAGCGCCGTGGCGGCGGCGAGCCTGGTGGGATCGGCAAGGGCGCGGCTGCGCTCGGCGGCCGCGTTCAGCTCGTGATCTTCGCGACGCGAGCGGCGGAGGACCTCGGCACGCGGGAGATCCAGGCAGAGCAGCTCACAGCGGTCGTCGGTCATGTCCACACCCTAACCGACGTTGGCGCGTGGCGTTGAGGCGGCCGTGGTCCCGCGGGGACCCCCGGCACGGCTGACCGGTCGCATCGACCTGCGTCAACGTTGCCTCGCCTACGACTTCTCCCTCGTCCGGTGATAGGTAGGGACAATCGGGGCAATGGCCGCTGTCGCGCGGCCCTCGTAGCGACCCCGAGAATCGCGCGGACCCGAGGTTCTGCGTTTGCCGTCTCGAGCTACCAGCTCGGCTCGGGCCGCTCGACCCCCCGGAGCGCGGGCAGGCGCAGCAGCAGGAACCGACGCGTGGCCACCGCTCCGGCCGCCATGCACGCCACCGTGAGCACCGAGCCGAGCGAGAGCAGCGGGATGCCGGTCAAGCCGTGTCCGATGTTGCACCCTTCGGCGAGGTTCGCACCGATGCCCATGACGAGCCCGCCGGCCAGGGCCCGGCTCCCACGGGCGACGTCAGGAACCCGGAGCGGCCCTCGGATGGCGAGGCCGGCTCCGAGAATCACCCCGAGGGCCAGGAAGACCTCGAAGGAGAGCGACCCGAGCTCACCGGCCTCCAGGGCGCCGCGGACGTTGGCCGCCGTACCCACGAAGCCGAGCCCGTACCCGTATCCGGATGCCGCCGCGGCCACCCAGGCCAGGGCGCCCAGCCCCCCGAGCCCGACCCCGAACGCGAGGCTCCGGCGCGAGGCCCGCCGGAGCAGAAGGGCGAGCACCGCTACCCCGAGCACGACCGCCGCGGTCGCGTACGGCACTCCGAGCAGCCCGTGCAGGGAGCTCTCGGCCGGCCGGTAGGAGCCCTTGAGAGCGCTCGAGAGGGAGCGGCCGGTGGCGATGAGCTCGCCCGCGGCGAAGCCGGCCACCGCCACCGCCGTGGCCAGCGAGCCTGCGCCGCTCTTCCAGAGGATCCCGCTGATGCAGCCTCCGGCCAGGGTCATGCCAACGCCGAACAAAGCCCCCCGGCCACCTGGGCGAGGGGCAGGAGGGCCGGCTGCCCACCCTCCACGGCAGCGCGGAGTGGGCCGACGCCAGCCAGGACGAGTCCCGGAAGGACCAGCATCTGCACTCCGATGGCCAGGCCGAAGATGCGCAGGATCCCCGGATCGCGATCGAACACGGCCCGGCGCACGCCGGCGTTGAAGCAGACGGTTCCCCGGCTCATCAGGGCTCCCACCGCGCCGCCGACCAACAGTCCGAGGAGAACGGGCGCGAGCACTCACTCACCTTTACAGAGCCGGAGAGAGTGGGCCGCGGTCAGAGCCCGCCCGTACCGCGCGCAGTTAGCAGGACCAGCCTGACCACCGGTATCTGTAGGCGGCCACGCCCTCGGACGTCATGGCAAGACCCGTGCGGGACACCGAACCGTGCCGATCGCGGGGGTTCTTAGGGGGCACCCCGTGGCCCACCGGCTCCAGGGCGGGGGAGAGGGCCTCGCCTTCGGCACATCCCCGGAGCAGCCCATGCAGCCGACCAACGTCCGGGAGCGTGCGCTCACGGCGTGGGCGCACGCCGGGCTCGCGCCCATCGGCCTCCACGAGTGCCGCCACACCTTCGCGAGCCTCATGATCGCCGCGGGGGTAAACGCGAAGGCGCTGTCGACCTACATGGGGCACACCAGCGTGTCGATCACCTTCGACCTCTACGGGCATCTGATGGCGCGCCGCTTGCCAGCCTGGTACTACTCCGTGTAGTCGGCCTGGTACGGTAGCTCGCTCCCACCCATCCGCTTAGCGGCTAGCGCCCTCGGAGGATCGATCGCTTTGAATCATCAATCAGCGACCTTCGCCTTTCGGGGCGCCGTGGCGTGGAGCCTCCTCGCGTGGTGAGGTCCGGGACGACTTCCCTGCTCGATCGCCTTAGGACCACGCGCCGTGAGCTCGACGGTGCCATCGCGATGATCGAGGGCAAGCAACTCGCCGAGCTGCCCGGCGAGCGCAAGCCGGCGCGGACCTTGGGAGCCCACTCGAGTCACCGGCCGGAGCTGGGAGGCCCGTCCGCTGCCGTGGGGGACGGCTGCGGTGGGACTGGGATCATCGCCGTTATCGAGGCGCTCGCGTCCGGGGACTCGGAATCCCCGGCGGGCGGGTGAGGCCGGTCCTCTTCGAGCTCGCCGGGCTCGAGGTCACGAGTTACGGCGTCAGCAAGGCGCTCGCCGCGCTGGTCGCCGGAGTCATGCTCGCCGCTGAGCTGCGTCGCTTAGAGCGCGACCCCGATGCGGCCTACTCGCTCGCGCTGGCGGGTCTGCTCGGTGGGTTCGCCGGCGCCAAGCTCTACTACCTAGCCGAGCACGCCGGCAGCCTGTCGGTACACGACTTCGGAGGCATGGGCTTCACTTGGTTCGGTGGCCTCATCGGCGGAGCCCTGGCGACGGCCGCCGTGGCCCGGCGGCACTCGATCCCTGTGAGCCTCCTGGCCGGCATTGCCGCCGCCCCGCTCGCCGTCGCCTACGGGGTGGGCCGCCTCGGATGCCTCCTCGCCGGCGATGGGACCTACGGGACGCCCTCGGAGGTCCCGTGGGCCATGAGCTTCCCCGACGGCACGGTGCCCACTCTCGAGCGCGTCCATCCCACTCCGCTCTACGAGGCCATCGGTGCCTTCCTCGTCGGCGCCCTGCTCTGGCGGCTCCGCGTGCGCCTCGCACCCTTGGCGTTGTTCGCCCTCTATGCGTTCTCATGGGCGTTTCGCGCTTCCTCGTCGAGTTCATTCGACTCAACGACAAGATCGTGCTCGGGCTCTCGCAGCCCCAGCTCTGGTCGCTCGTCTTGGTGGCGGGAGGGATAATCGTTGCCTACCGCGCTGCCGTGTCGGGGCGACTCATCCTCACCGCGACCCGAGAGGCCACGACGTAGGTCAGAGCCTCAGAGGTCATAGCGCTTGAGGTCGGTCTCCAGGCGAGCCGCCGCCTCCACCTCCAGAGGGGCTAGGTCGAGCGATGCAGAGCCTGGAGCCCGACGGCGCGACCGCCCCGCGCTTGCCGACACCACGACTCCCGCCAGCAAGAGCGCCGCTACAGGCACGAGGTAGGCCGCCCTGTTGAAACCGCGGGCACGCGGGAGGGCAAGCACCTCGTCGCCGAACTCGGCGACGAGGGCAGCCTTGATCTGCTCCTTCGACCTCCCTTCGCCGGCCAAGCGTCGGATGAACTCCCGCTCGCGCTGGGCCTGCGGCGCCTCAGTGGCGAGCTCGAGTGGCGTACCGCACACGGGGCACATCACCTCGTCGTCGATCTCGGCCAAGCTCGTCCTCGGAGGCTGTCCGGGCGAGGGCTGGGCCGGCACCGCGGCCGGAAGGAAGACGGCGAGCGCGATGAGGACCATGCCCGCCACGAGTGCGGCGAGCGGACGGACAGGGGGTGCCGGACGCGCGCCCGGGGAAGACCTCATCGGGTTGACGCAGGAGGGCACCCGCCCTACCCACCGACGAGATCGGTAGCGACTTGCCATCTCGCGCTACAATCTACTACAGTGCGTCGTCTGTGGCTCCCCGAAGGCTGTCACCAGTCAGGATGACTTTCCCTGCTCATGCGGCGAGTCGGCCTCAGTCTGATGCCCTTGTCCGCCGTGCCAAGGCGAGGCCTCACGAAGCCCGATCGGCGTTGTTCTCGCGCGAGGCCGTCGGCAGCGATGCGCTGAGGCCCCCGGCCGAGAAGGAGTGGTTGAGCAGCGGCGAGAAGACCGAAGCCCCTGCCCTGGTGGGCTCCCACCGATGAGCACTGCGCTGCTCGTCGGGGTCATCGTGGTGGCGGCGCTGGCCTGCCCAGCCATGATGTGGTGGCAGTCGAGGCGCGGAGGCCCCTCATGCTGCGGTTCGGCTGGTCACCAGCAGCGGCCGCCAAGCCGAGGCGCGGAGCTCCGCCGGCGCCAGGAGCAGCTCGGTGCGCGGATCGCTGAACACGACCGCAGCACGCCCGCGCTCGATGTCTCGGAGCCGCGGGCGAGCGCGATCGCAGGGGGCGGGGAGAAGGAGCGCGCGCGGTGAGCTCGCCCCGCGCGCGCAGGCTGCGGCGGGCGGGCGCCCTTGGAGCCGTCGTCCTCCTCGCAGCGGGTCTTGTCTACACGAGCTTCACCGCGGCCACCCAGGCGGCCACCCCGGGGCAGGTCCCGGCCTCCGCGAGCCCCGGCCGCTCCTATGAGCTCACCGGCAAGGTGGTCGGCGGATCGGTCAAGCGCGAGGGCGAAGTGCTGCGCTTCACCCTGCGCGACCGTGATGGGTCGGCGTCGATTCCGGTCGCCTACTCCGGCGTCGTCCCCGATCCCTTCCGAGAGGGGCGGGAGGTCATCATCTCCGGCGAGGTGAGGGAGGGGCGCCTCGTCGCCGAGCGCGACTCGCTGGTCACGAAGTGCCCCTCCAAGTTCTCGAAGGCCTGACCCGTGCTGATGGCGAGCTTGGGCTCAGCCGCCCTCGTCGTCGCCTGGCTCGCCGCTCTCTACATGGTCGCTGCCGCGTTCATCGGCGCGCGCAGTGGTCGGCACGCCTACGTGGTCTCCGCGAGGCGGGCCACCTACGCGCTCACCGGGCTGCTGGTCCTCGCCTTCGGGCTGCTCGAGGTCGCCTACGTTCGGTCGGACCTGTCCCTGGCGCTCGTCGTCCAGAACTCCTCCGCCACGACGCCCCTCTTCTACCGGCTGACCGCGGTGTGGTCGAGCCAGGCGGGTTCGCTGCTCTTATGGGTGTTGCTGCTGGCGGTCTTCTCGAGCGCCGCCCTTCGCCACACCCGACGCGCGCACCCCGACATCAATCCCTACGCCACCGCTGTGCTCGGCGCCGTGGCGACCTTCTTCCTCGTGCTGCTCGTCTTCGTCGAGAGCCCGTTCACGACGCTCTCGAACCCTCCCCTGGAGGGCAACGGGCTCAACCCGCTGCTGCGCAACCCGATGATGGCCTTCCACCCGCCCGCGCTTTACCTGGGCTACGTGGGGTTCACCGTGCCCTTCGCGTTCGGCATCGGCGCTCTGGTCACCCGGGGAGGAAGCTCCGAGTGGATCCGCTCGACGCGTCGCTTCGCGTTGATCGCCTGGGCCTTCCTCGCCGTGGCCTCCTGCTCGGCTCGTTCTGGGGCTACACCGAGCTCGGCTGGGGCGGCTACTGGGGCTGGGACGCAGTCGAGAACGCGGCGCTGATGCCCTGGCTCACGGGAACGGCCTTCGTTCACTCGATCATTGATTCAGGAGCGGCGCGGGATGCTGCGCGTGTGGAACATGACCCTGATCGTCTCCACCTTCGTGCTGGCGCTCACCGGCACGCTGCTCGTGAGGTCGGGGATGCTGAGCTCCGTACACGCCTTCGGCGCCTCGACGCTCGGCAAGCCCTTCCTCGCCTTCATCCTGGTCGTGATCGCAGGTTCGGCGCTCCTCATCGTCAGTCGCCTCGACGACCTGCGCTCGGAGGGACGGATCGACTCCCTGTTCTCGCGCGAGTCGCTCTTCCTGCTCAACAACGCCGTCCTCGTCGGCCTCTGCTTCGTGATCTTCTGGGGCACCTTCTTCCCGCTCATCTCCGAGGCGGTCACCGGGACGAAGGCGAGTGTCGGCCCACCCTGGTTCGAGGCCTACACGACGCCGCTCGCGCTTCTGCTGGTCCTGCTCACCGGGGTCGGGCCCGTAATCGCCTGGCGGCGCGTCACGCGAATCTGAGCCGGGCCTTCCTCGCTCCCGCCCTGGTGGCCGCCGCGACCCTCGCCGTGCTCCTCTCCGCCACTCCCTCGGTGAAGAGCGCGGCGGCCCTTGCCATGTTCTGCCTCGCCGCTGTCGTGCTCTCGGTGGTGACCCAGGAGTTCTGGCGCGGCGCCCGTGCTCGCGCTCGGATTTCCGGCAGCCCACTTCCGACCGCCCTCATCGAGCTCGTGGTGCGCAACCGTCGCCGCTACGGCGGCTACGTGGTCCACGCCGGGATGGCCATCCTCTTCCTCGGCGCAGCGGCCTCCTCGGCCTTCGAGGCCAAGCAGGACGCCCGCCTCATGTCCGGTCAGTCGACGACGGTGGGGCCCTACACGGTCACCTACCGCGAGCCCACGGCCGAGATCCTGAGCGACCGGGCCGGCACCGGCGCGCCCATCACCCTCGGCGCGGTGCTCGACGTGGAGGGGTCGGGAGAGCGCTTCGTGCTACGGCCCTCGCGCAACTACTATCCCTCCCAGGACGCCTCGCTGGGGGCGATCGGGCGCTTCTTCGAGGGCGAGGCCACGAGCGAGGTGGCCCTCGACTCGAACCTCGGGCGCGACGTGTGGACGGCCGTGCAACCCGACCTCAACGCGCTCGAGGGACCGATCCGAGAAGCGAACCGCCGCTTCGCGACGCGGACGGCGAGGTCCTAGTGCTGATCGTCGCCGCCTTGGTCGAGCGCTACCGCATCCGGCCGCCACCGGCGACGCTGCGGCTCATCGTCTTCCCGATGGTCGCGTGGTTCTATCTGGGAGGGGCCGTCGTCCTCCTCGGCGGCCTGATCGCGCTCTGGCCCTCGGTGGGGGCGAGGCGTCGCCGGCTGAGGACCCGCTACGCCGCCCGGCTCGGACGCGAGGTCTCGGGCGCACAGGACTCGCTCCGCGTGCTCCGCTGACTGAACTACTACACTGCGTCGTCAATAACCTCGACGAAGGGAGCGGCGCATGGAGGGCATCTTCTACGTACTCGTCCTGCTGGCCTGTCCGGTGGGCATGGGGGTCATGATGTGGTACATGGGAAGGGGGAGCAAGGGGAAGGCTGCGGCCACCGGCGCCAAGGTCGACTCGGTGCGTGAAGGGAGTAGCGATGGGTCGATCGAGGACTTGCGCCGAGAGCAGGCCCGGCTCGGCGAGGAGATCGAGCGGCTGAGCCCTGGCAAGGAGACCGGGAACGGGCGCTTGGCCGGATCGCGTCGCTGACTCTCGGTCACGGGCCAGCTCCCGGGCTGGCCCGTGCTGGACCTCGGTGTACTCGCTCGAACCGCGCGTGAGCCGGGGCGCGTGCTGAGAGACGATTCAGGCATCCTTTCCGGTCCCCCCGAGCCAGCTCGGAGAGTCTCGGGCCTCCGCGCTTTCCCCGTGCGACCCCTACCCGTTTGCGCAGGCGGCGCCGAGCGAGCTCTCAGTCGCCGAGCGAGTCGGCCGCTTGACCACCGCCGTTTGGCTTCGCCGCGGCCCGGACGGCCTGAGCGGAACCCTACGGGTCATGGACAAGGACCGCCGACCCGCGGCTGTCACGGCCAGCATCCTCGGCGGGCGGCGGCCGCGGGCTGCGGCGCTGCTTGCCCGAGAGTCTGCGATCGACGCCCGACGCCTGTACAACTTTCTGGTCCTCGACGTGCGCACCGGCGAGGGGCGGACGTTGGCGAGCCGCGCCGCGGCGGTGGGCAGCGAGGGTCGGAAGGTGGGGGTCGACCTTCCCGCAGGGATGCTCGCCCGCCGGCGACCAGGCGCGACCGCGCAAGCGGGACTCGGGGGGGCCGAGGTGTCGCGGCTGTCTTTCGCCGAGCGAGAGCTTCGACGCTGCGAATCAGGGCATCTGGCCTCTCTGCCATGGCGGATACCGAGCGGGTGGTCGACGAGATTTTTCGCGTGGTGTGCCCCGGCGGACGCGTTGCGATCGCTGATGCCCACCGGGTGGCGTGGCGCATCCCTCTGATGGACAGGCTTGGAGAGGAAGGCGTCCGCCGCGTTCGTGGCGTGGCACTCCGATCGCGACTTCGCCGGCCCTTCCGCAACCGCGGCCTGCGTCCCGAGACCCGCAGCTTCAGTGGCGGTGCCCTGACGCTCTGTGCTGCAGACGTCGACGGCAGGGGGACGTGAGTCCGAATGGCTACGGGCGCGGGCTCGCTAGGTCTCAGGCTCGACTCGTGAACCCAGGCTTTCCGCGCCGCCTGCGAGCAGCGATGACTGTAAGGGACCCTAGGATCGGGAGTTGCGCGAGTGGCGCAAGGCCGATGCCCGCGAGTGTCGGCATGGCGGAAGAGTAGGCCCACCCTCCGGCGGCCAGCGCTCCGAGCTCGATCCCGATCGCCACGGTGGCGAGCAGAGTGGTGAGGAGCGGCCAGGACACCCGATCAGTCGCCGCGGACGTCGCGAGGGCCAAGCAGGCGAGGATGATCGCGGCGTCGCCCGTGGCGGCTCCGAGGCAGGCGGGGATTCCGTGCGCATCGCGGTAGAGCGGCAGTTGAGCCACCTCCCATAGGGCGTTCAAAACGAACGCCACGGCGAATAGCCAGGCCCACCGGGCGAGGGCTGTTCGGCCGCCCCCTCGATGGCGCCTAGTGATCACCGACACGAAGGGATCACAGCGGCAGGCGAGGTGGCCGGGCTTGGCGGATCTCCGATCGCCCGCCTTACCGGCAAGGCGTCGCGGCCCACAGGCTCCGACCTCGTCGAAGTCGGGGGAGGATCGGCGCTCCGCCAGGGAGAGAGGCCACGAGGCGGAGTATGAGGGCAACCGCTCGAGACCGGCGGCAGAGGACTAGCGCCACTCACTCGTGCTCGCTCGCGAGCGTAGGGCTTAAGCCCAGGAATCACGAGTCACCTCCGCCGCCCCGGGCTCATGGCGGGCTGCCGTGCTGGACGGTACCGGGCATTGCTACTACAGTGGATCGTACTTCGTGCCGAAGGAGTCCCTGTGGAAGCTCTTGCACCCATCTTCGCGCTGCTCGTCTACCCCGTCGGAGTGGATTTGACGACGTGGTCCATGGGGCCGGGCAAGCCTACTAAGCGGTGCGAGCGGGAGGTCGTGGCCTCGACCCACCTGGCGCCTTCCGGCCGAAGCGCCGACGAGCAGCGGAAGGGTACCGCGGGCGAACTCGAACCGCTTCACGCCGGCGTCGGCGGCGGCCGGACGGCGGGCGGCTAGGGATGGAGGGATTTCTGTTCGGCGCCCCGGTCCTCGCGGCCCTGTCCGAAAGCGGTGTGTTCTTTGGTGGCTCGGTCCTCGCCGCGGTCGTCGCGGGCTCGATCGCGCTGTTCGCACCGTGCTGCATCTCCGTGATGCTGCCGGCCTACTTCGCGAGCGCCTTCCAGAACCGGCGGGCCTTGGTCGCCATGACGTTTCTCTTCGCGGCCGGCGTGGGGACAGTGGTGCTGCCGATCGCCCTCGGGGCGGCCGCGCTCCAGCGGCTCTTCGTCGCCGAGCACACCCTCATCTACACGATCGCCGGCAGCTTCATGCTCGCCCTCGCCGGGTTCGTCCTGCTCGGCGGGCGCATGCACCTGCCGATGCCCGGGCGGCGGGCCGGGGGCGGTACGGGCCCCCTCAGCGTCTACTCGCTGGGGATCTTCTCGGGCGTGGCGAGCTCGTGCTGCGCGCCGGTGCTCGCAGGGGTCATCGCCCTCTCGGGGCTTACCTCCTCGTTCGGGCTCGCACTCGGCCTGGGTTCCGCCTACGTGTTTGGGATGGTGGCGCCGCTGTTCGTGATCTCACTGCTCTGGGAGCGCTTCGACTGGCGCTCGAGCGCACTGTTTCGCCCCCGGTCGTTCACGTGGCGGCTCGGTCCGCTGCGGCGGTCCATCACCGGGAGCGCCCTGGCCAGTGGGCTTCTCCTCGGTCTCATGGGGGCGGCCACGCTATGGCTCGGCCTCACGAGCGAGGCGATGCCCGCCGCGGGTGGATGGCAGTCGGAGGCATCGGCGCAGCTTCAGCACTACGGACGCCAGGTCACGAACGCCCTCGCCTGGATACCGAGCTGGGCCGGGGCACTGCTCGTCCTCATCGTCGTGGCCGGGCTCGCGCGGCGCGCGCTGCGCCAGACCGACCCCGGATCGGCGCTTCCCGAGGAGCAGACCCCGAGCGACGGTCCGACCGAACAGAAACAGCCGATCGAAGAAGCATCCGACCCCGATACGCCGGACAAGGAGAAGGAATATGCCCGCCAAACGTGAGCAGAGGGAGCGCTTTCGCAGGGAGCGCCAGCATCAGGAGCACGAGCGAGAGCGGCACGAGCGCTCGCGCAAGTTCCGGATACGAGTCGCCGCGGTGGTGGGAGCCGGCGTCGTGGCGCTCGGGATCGTCTTCGTGGTCAGCGAGCCAGGTGGATCCTCGCCGGCCACGGCGTCCTCGCCGGCGACCGAGGCCGGCCAGTACGCCTTCCAGGTCGGTAACCCCGGGCCCGGGAAGCAGGCGCCGCCCATTCGATTGCCCTCGACCAGGGGGACCACCTTCGATCTGGCTTCCCGGCGGGGGAAGACCGTGATGCTCTACTTCCAGGAGGGGCTCATGTGCCAGCCGTGCTGGGATCAGATGCGCGACCTCGAGGCCCAGCCTGACAAGCTCCGGAGCCTCGGCATCGACGAGGTCGTCAGCGTCACGACCGATCCGATCGATCAGATCCAGCAGAAGGTCGCAGACGAGGGACTCTCGACGCCCGTGCTCTCCGATCCGGACCTCGCGGTCTCGCGCGCGTACAGCGCGAACCTCTACGGCATGATGGGCGATAGCCGCGACGGTCACTCGTTCGTCGTGGTCGGCCCCGACGGCCGCATCCGCCACCGGGCCGACTACGGCGGCGCGCCGGACTACACGATGTACGTGCCGCTTCGCAACCTGGTCGCCGACCTACGCCGGGGGCTCGATGGCACCCGCTCCTGAGGAGCTCGACGTCGTGCTGCTGAGCCAGTCCGACTGCGCCCTGTGCGACGACGCGAAGCGTGTCCTCGACCGCCTCTCGAGGGAGTACCCGCTGTCGGTCAGGATGCGGGATCTGGCCTCCCCCGAGGGCCGAGACCTCGGGGAGCGGGCGGGGCTCCTGTTTCCGCCGGGGCTGCTGCTCGACGGCCGGCCGTACTCCTACGGCCGGGTCTCCGAGCGAAAGCTGCGGCGTGAGCTCGACAAGCGGCTCGGCAGATAAGCGCACCGGAAGGTACACGCATGCCACAACAGACGACTAGCGTCCACCACCCGCTCTTCGCCAGGGTCTATGCCCGCCTCGGGTCGAAGGCCGAGGATCGCGGCCAGGCTGAGCACCGGCGCGAGCTCCTGGCCGGCCTCTCGGGGCGGGTGGTGGAGGTCGGGGCGGGCAACGGGCTCAACTTCACCCACTACCCCGGGACCGTGAGCGAGGTGGTGGCCGTCGAGCCGGAGAGCTATCTCCGAGAGCATGCCGCCGAGGCCGCCTCCGGTGCCGCCGTCTCGGTGCGGGTCGTCGACGGCGTCGCCGAGCGGCTCCCGCTCGACGACTCCTCGGTCGATGCCGGGGTCGTCTCGCTCGTGCTCTGCTCGGTTCCCGATCAGGACACCGCACTGCGGGAGCTCCTTCGGGTCATCCGCCCGGGTGGGGAGCTGCGCTTCTACGAGCACGTCGTGTCCCGGAAGGGCGGTGCGGCAAGGATTCAGGGTCTCGCCGACGCGACCTTCTGGCCGACCTTGGGAGGCGGGTGCCACATGGCGCGCGACACGGGGAAGGCGATCGAACGCGCAGGTTTCATCGTCGAACAGAGCGAGCGCTTCTCCTTCGATCCCGCCCCGCTGCTGAATCTCCCCCACATCCGCGGCGTCGCCCGGCGGCCGTGACGGGCGCGGACCTGGCTGAGGTGGGCGCTCAGCAGGCGGGCCAAGAGCATTCCGAGCCAGGATGCTGCTAGCGTACTAATCGCTGTAGTAGATACGCTCGATGAAAGGTAGCGCCATGAAGCGCACACGACGGATAGGGCTGGGCGTCACGCTCGCGGTGATCCTCACCGTAGGGCTAGTGATCGGTGGCGCTCTGGCGGCCGGGGGTGAGGACAGCGCGGAGGCGCAGGCGCCCTTCATGGGCGTCGCCGATCCCAAGGCCCCCTACGACCTGCGCTTCATCGACGAGATGACCATGCACCATCAGGGGGCGATCATGTCCTCGGCGGCCATG
>JBPCRE010000087.1:0-10087 GCA_050997195.1 Thermoleophilaceae bacterium | reverse complement strand
ACGCCACTTCGTCAAGTTCACCTTCCTCAAGCTCGATCCGGCCTGGCGCCGCCGCTCGCCCGAGGAGCGGGCCGAGGACAAGCGGGAGTTCGCCGCCGCGGTGGCCGACTTCGCGGAGGGCCACTTCCTGCGCACCTACTCGCTGGTGGGCACGCGCGGCGATGCCGACCTCATGGTCCGCGCGGTGAGCCCCTCGCTCGAGGCCATCCACGAGCTCCACGTGCTCCTCAACCAGAGCGGCCTCATGCGCTTCGCCGAGATCTCGCACTCCTTCCTGGCCATGACCAAGCCCTCGGTCTACTCCGACGAGGCCACGCCGCTCGAGCCGCGGCCCGGCAGCGACTCCGCCTACCTCATCGTCTACCCGATGTGGAAGAAGCGCGAGTGGTACGCACTCCCGGCCGAGGAGCGCATGCGGGTGATGCGCAGCCACATCGAGGTGGGGCGCCGCTACCGCTCGATCGACATCAACACCGCCTACTCCTTCGGCCTCGACGACCAGGAGTTCGTGGTGTCCTTCGACGCCGAGGACCCGGGCGAGTTCCTGGATCTCGTCCAGGAGCTCCGCGGCACGGAGTCGAGCGCCTACACCCTGAGCGAGACGCCCATCTTCACCTGCCTCTCCGCCTCCCCGGAGCGGGTCCTGAACGCCCTCGACGGCGAGGCCGTGGCCCTCACACCCCTGCCCGCGTGACCGAGAACGGCTCGCACAACGGGGGCGGAGACCACACCGGCCTCCCGCCCGCCCCGCCGAACGACGGCGCCCCCACGCTCGCCCACGACCCGGGCGTTCGAGACGTCACGATCATCGGCGCCGGGCCCGTCGGGCTCGTGACCGCCTTCTGGGCCGGCATGCGCGAGGCATCCTCGCGGATCATCGACTCGCTGCCAGACCTCGGCGGCCAGCTCACCGCGCTCTACCCCGAGAAGTGGATCTTCGACGTGCCCGGCCACCCTCGGGTGCTGGCCAAGGACCTCGTCGAGCAGCTGCGCCGCCAGTCGATCGACCAGTTCGACGTGCCAGTGCACCTCGAGACCACCGCCGACCGCGTGGAGTACGAGCCGGACCCCGAGGATCCCGAGCGCCGGATCATGCGCCTGAAGACCGACCGGGGCGATCTGCTCACCCGCACCATCGTGATCGCCGGGGGCCACGGCGCCTTCGAGCCGAAGAAGCTGCCCGGCTTCGACATGACACCGTGGGAGGGTCGGGGCGCCCACTACCTGGTGGGCGAGAAGGCCGCCTTCGCGGGCAAGAACGTGGTGATCGTGGGCGGCGGCGACTCCGCCTGCGACTGGGTGGTGAACCTGGTGGACATCGCGGCCAGCGTGACCCTGGTGCACCGGCGCGAGGAGTTCCGCGCGCACGAGGCCACCGTGCACGAGATCATGAACGCCGCGGCAGCCGGGCAGGTCGACGTACGCACTCCGCACGAGATCCGCGAGATCGCCGGCGAGGGGATGATCGAGCGGGTGACCCTCGGCAACGTGGAGACCGACGAGCTGGTGAGCCTCGACTGCGACGCGGTGCTCCTCCAGCTCGGCTTCAAGACCGCGCTCGGCCCCCTCAAGGCCTGGCCGCTCGAGGTGCAGAAGGGGGCCATCGTGGTCGATCCCCTCATGCACACCACCATGGACGGCGTCTGGGCGGCGGGCGACATCACGATCTTCGAGGGCAAGCTCAAGCTCATCGCCACGGGCTTCGCCGAGGCCGCGGTGGCCGTGGCCCAGGCCGTGCACCACATCCGCCCGGACACGAAGCTGCAGCCGAAGTACTCGACGAACACGGGCGTGCCGGGGGCAGTGGAGGGTCAGGCGTGAGCGAGGTCGAGCGCGAGCGCCGCGACGGCGTCCTCGTGATCACGCTCAACCGCCCCGAGGTGCGAAACGCGGTGAACGCCGCGCTGGCCCGAGGCGTGGCCGAGGCCATCGACGAGCTCGAGGGCGACGACGGGCTTCGGACGGGCGTCCTCACCGGCGCGGGCGGCACGTTCTGCGCCGGGATGGACCTGAAGGCCTTCGTCCAGGGCGAGTCTCCGTCGATCGAGGGTCGTGGCTTCGCGGGGCTCGCCGAGGCCCCGCCGCGCAAGCCGCTGATCGCCGCGGTCGAGGGTTTCGCGCTCGCCGGCGGCTTCGAGGTGGCGCTCTCCTGCGACCTCATCGTGGCGGCCGAGGACGCCCGCTTCGGGTTGCCCGAGGTCAAGCGCGGCCTCGTGGCCGCCGCCGGTGGCCTCATCCGGCTGCCCAAGCGCATCCCCTACCACCTGGCCATGGAGCTCGCGCTCACCGGCGATCCCGTCGAGGCGCCCATGGCCCACCAGTGGGGAGTGGTCAACCGGCTGGCGCCGTCGGGCGGCGCCCTGCTCGCGGCCCTCGAGCTCGCGGGGGCCATCGCCCGCAACGGCCCCCTGGCCCTCGACGCCTCGAAGGAGATCGTGCGGGGCACCCTCGACTGGACCGAGGCCGAGGCCCGGGAGCGCCAGGGCGAGCTCGTGGGCCGGGTGTTCGGCTCGGAGGACGCGCGCGAGGGCGCGAGGGCGTTCGCGGAGAAGCGCGCTCCGGTGTGGAAGGGGCGCTAGCTAGCTAGCCCACCAGCCTGGTCTCGAGCCGCCCGAGCGTGGGCGAGGACACGACCACCTCGTCGCCCGCCGCGAGCCACACACGCGGCTCGCGCGTGGAGCCCACCCCCGCGGGGGTGCCCGTGCTCACGATGTCGCCCGGCTCGAGGGTCATGAGCTTCGAGAGGTACGCCACGAGCACCGGGACCGAGTGGATGAGGTCGGCGGTGGTGGCCTGCTGCATGGTCGTCCCGTTCAGGGTCAGCTCGACGCCGATGGCGTCGTGAGCGCCGGCCTCGTCGGGGGTCACGAGGGCGGGTCCGCACGGCGCCGCCCCGTCGAAGACCTTTCCCGGCATCCACTGGGGCGTCATGAACTGGTAGTCGCGCGCCGAGAGGTCGTTGAGGAGCGTGTAGCCGGCGATGTGGTCCTCGGCGGCCGCCTCCGACACGTCACGGGCGCGGCGGCCGATCACGAGGGCCACCTCGGCCTCGTAGTCGACCCTGCGCGAGTACGGCGGAAGCGCGACCTCGGCGCCGGGCGCGGCCAGCGCGTTCGGCCACTTGGCGAAGAAGGTGGGGGTCGCCGGCGGATCGATGCCCGCCTCGGCGGCGTGCGACGCGTAGTTCAGGCCGATGCACACGATCTTCTGCGGGTCGGTGACCGGCGGGAGAAGGCGCACGTCGGCGAGCGGCACGCCGCTGCCGTCGCCGCCGCCCCGGCCGGCCTCCTCGAGGCGCCCCGCCCGCAGCACCGCGCCCAGGCTCGGCGCCGGAGGCTCCTCGCCGAGGCCGTTCCACACGTCGTGCACCGCGTCCCCTCGCAGCACGCCGGCACGAGGCCCTCGGTCGGCCTCGTAGGTCACGAAGCGCACGGTCGACGAGCTTAGACCCAGCCGGTCGCGCGCCGCGGCGCCTCTGCGCCCTACGCCATCGGCCCGGCGAGGAGCGCCCCGGGCCGGGGGAGCGCCGCGGCAAGGGGGCCGAAGACCCGCGGCAGGCACGCGTAGGGCTCGGTCTCCAGCACGCTGGCACGGCCGTAGCGCTTCTCGAGCCGCTGCTCGACCTCCTCGGCCTCCCGCTCGAGCTCGGCGCGCAGGCGAGCGTTCTCCCCTTCCTCGCGCTCCCGCTCGGCGACGATCGCGGTCTCGGCCTCGTCTCGGAGGCGTTCGATCCCCTCGGTGACCTCGTCGCGGCGACCCTCAAGCGCCTCCGTCTGTGTGTCACGGCGGCGTTCAATCTCCTCCGTGATCTGGTCGCGGCGGTTCTCGATCTCCTGAGCACGCTCCTCATCGCCCTGGGCGGACGCGTCGTTGGCCTCCTTGGTCAGGTCGTTGTAGATCCGGTTGGACTCGCTGGTCAGGTCGATGTAGATGGCGTTGCTGCGGCTGGTGGCCTGGGTGTAGGCGCTGTCCGACCGAGACGTGTAGCAGGTGTAGAGCTCGTTCCCGCGGCTCACGAGGCAGCTCTGGGCCTCGTTCAGCTCGCGCTGCCGGCGCTCCTCGGCCTCGACGAAGGCATCGAGCTCGTCGGCGGTGCGGGCGTCGGTGTACTCGCCGCCGCTGGCCTCAGCGATGTCGCGGAGGGCCTGGGCGTCGGCCGACTGGGCGATGTCGAACCCGACCACATCGACCGTGACCCGCACGCCGGACTCCTTCAGCCTCCGAGCGGCCGCGACCGGGTCACCGTCGCAGGTCTCGAGCCCGTCGGTGACCAGCACCACACGGTTGACGTCGTCCTCGCGCCCGGCAAACGCCTTCCCGGCCTCCTCGATCGAGCGGGCGATCGGGGTGTAGCCGCGGGGCTCGTAGCGGTCGAGGGTGTCGGACAGGTTGCGGTAATTGACCTCACCCAGCCGGCCGGCCGTATCCACGCCGGCGCAGCTCCGCTCCTTGTCGGCTTCGGCGCTCGAGCCCACGTGGCCGTAGACCACGAGGCCGAGGTCGTAGCGGTCCGGCGTGCCCGTGGCCAAACGCTCGAGCGCCTCCTCCGCGGCGTCGATCTTGCGCTCGCCCCCGGCGTCGGCGCGCATCGAGCCCGAGGAGTCGAGAACCATCGTGTTCACGCCCTGCTCGGGCCGGACCACTCCCGTGTCCTCGCTGATCCCCGGCAGTCGACCTCCCGGGCGCACTCGTCGACCGCCGGGTCGCTGCCCACCGCCTGCTCGACCGCGGTCGACACGAAGTCGCGGTCGGGGTCCTGGTACCAGCCGGCGGGAAGCGGACGTCCGGGGGGGACCGGCTGCGCCTTGGTGGACGCCTTGGGGGCGCCCTCCTGAGAGGAGGGGCGCTCCTCGAGCGAGCAGCCCCCCACCGCGAGCACGGCGGCGGTCAGGGCGAGGAGCTGAGAGCGGCCACCCACTCCTACTGGGCCGGAGAATGACAGCCTGCCCGGGCGAGCACAAGGAACGTGGCGGCGACGGTGTCTCTCCCGCCGTAGGCCAACGGCAGCCGGCGGCCGTAGGCTCGCGACAGGATCCCCACCGGACACATACGCCGCACCGCCAAGGTCGGCGGGCTCATCGGGGGCCAGTCCGCCAGGGCCTACGGAACGAAGGCGCGCAACCTCACCCTCTCGGAGGAGAGGGGCCGCGTCGGCCACGAGTTAACCCAGAGTCGGCGAACTCACGCCCGGACCGTCACGACCGAGAAGGACCCGGAGAGCGCAGCACGATCAGATAGCCCGTGCTGGCCTTGGGCAAGCCGAATCCGCTGACCTGAACTTCGGCCACGATACGTCGGTACCTCCGGACCAGCCTGGCTCCCTGCGAAGAGAGACGCACCGGGCCGCCGCTTGTTACTCGACCCGAGCTGTCGAGAACGGTGGTGCGTCTCGCGAGCAGAGTGCCCCTACGGAGCCGTCCCCGGCTTCGAGCCACGCGCACGGCGATGGTGGTTGCACCGTCGCAAGTGACACCGTTCGAGCAGTCAGGGACGACGAACAAGAGCGGTGCGCGAAGTGAGGAAAGTGGCAGGTGCGAGCCAGTTGCCTCCAGCACCCCTTCCGGAAGTGCGCGCTCGCAATCGGAGGCCACGAGATCGCCCGTCGTCAGCCCCGCCGCGAGGTCATCGCCCGTACCGCACAGCAGGCGATTCGACTCGGGGCGGGCCTTCGGCGCGAAGGAGTTCGGGGCGAAGCTACCGCTCGAGGTCGGAGAGAGCTCGTCGTTGCCGGCGCCGCCCGACACGAGATCCACACCGATGCCGCCGATGGCCGCATCATCGCCCTCTCGGCCTTCGATCAGGTCTGGTCCCTCCTCTCCGTCCAGCCGGTTGGGCCCACCATCGCCCCGCAGGACATCCCTAGCCGTTCCGCCCACAGCCCCCTCGATACCGCTCAGCCGGTCCCCCTCTCCAGGGTGCCCGGCTTGGGTCGGCCGTCCTAGATCGACCACGACCCCAACCCGCGAACCCCGATAGCTGACGGCGTCGGTGCCCTCCCCACCGTCGTAGACATCGGCACTCCGGGCGAGCCCGCCTCCCGGGTCCCCCTCCTTGAGCGTGTCCTGCCCCCCTCGACCGTAAAGGGCGTCGGCCCCAGCACCGCCTATGAGCTCATCGTTGCCACTTCCACCGGTCAGCACGTCGACACCGGCTCCTCCGTCGATCGAAGCAGCTTGCTGGCCAACGAGAGAGGCCTGATCGTCCCCGTCGCCCAGCACGGCTCGAACCGTTTGCGCCAAGCAGCTCACCGCGCCATCCTCGAGGCGGTGGCACACGGGTCCAAACGAGACATCGGCACCCGGATCGCGAAAGATCACCCGACGGTTCGGGTAAGACGCGGGACTGTTGGACGCCGCGGGACTGCTGGAACCCTCGATGACGAGGTCGTTCGCCTCGCCCGGCGCGGCGGTATAGACGAGGAACGTCTCGCAATCGGCCTTTTGACAGTTCTCGAACGTGAGCTCGATGGCGGCGGCGTGCCCGGGCGCGGCGAACACGAGGACGAACACGCTCGCCACCAAGAGTCCCACTGCACCTTTCGAGAGAAAGTACACACGCGTCACAACACACGGGCGATTCGGACGGTGCGCCGCACGTCGCGGAAGACGAGGAGCGCCCAGCTTAGACGCGACGGGTCTCGAGCCGGCCCAGCGTGGGCGAGCTCACCACCACCTCGTCGCCCGGTGCGAGCCAGATCCGCGGGCGCCGGGACGAGCCCACGCCCGCAGGGCGTTCGCCCACTTGGCGAAGATGGTGGGCGTCCCGGGTGCCTGGAGCAGCCCCGGCTCGGCAACCACCTCCGGTGTCGTAGGCTCCCCGAGGTGCATCGGAGGGGCGGAGGGCAGGCCGCCGGTCGCCGTCGTCCACCGGGGCTCGGCGGCCGTAGACTCGATTGAGATGGCCAAGGACGAGAAGTCGATCCCAACCGGACGAGTTCGCCGCACCGCCAAGGTGGGCGGTCTCATCGGCGGCCAGGCGGCCAGGGCCTACGGCACCAGGGCGCGCAACCTCACCCGCTCGGAGGAGAAGGGCCAGGAGGCCACCGCGCGCCGCCAGGCCGAGGCCGCCGAGGAGATCGTCGAGGTGCTGGGCACCATGAAGGGCGCTGCCATGAAGGTCGGGCAGATCGCCTCCTTCATCGACACCAGCGGACTCGATCCCGAGGCGGCCAATCGCTTCCAGAACAAGCTCGGCGAGCTTCGCGACCGCGCGCCCAAGGTGTCTTTCAAGGAGATGCGCAAGGTGATCGAGTCCGACTACGGGGAGAAGCTCGGTGACGTGTTCGCCGAGTTCGACGAGGAGGCGGTGGCCGCCGCCTCCATCGGTCAGGTCTACCGCGCCCGCCTGCACGACGGCCGCGAGGTGGCCGTGAAGGTCCAGTACCCCGGGGTGGCCCAGGCCGTGCGGGCGGACCTCGGAAACCTCGGCCTCGTCCTTCGGGCCGCCAAGCGGATCGCCCCGGGAATCGACCCCAAGGCCATGGCCGCCGAGCTTCGCGAGCGCCTCACCGAGGAGCTCGACTACGAGCACGAGGCCCAGAGCCAGCGGGCGTTCGGGCGCATGTGGCGCGGCCATCCGTTCGTGGTCATCCCCGAGGTCGTCACCGAGCGCTCGACCGAGCACGTGCTGGTGACCGAGTACGTGGAGGGCACTCCCTTCGACGAGGTCAAGAAGCTCTCCGACGGCAAGCGCAACCGCTTCGGGGAGATCGTCTTTCGCTTCTTCTTCGGGTCGCTCTGGCGCATGCGCCACTTCTCGGGGGATCCCCACCCGGGCAACTTCCTCTACATGGAGGACGGCCGCGTGGCCTTCCTCGACTTCGGCATGACCAAGAAGGTCTCGCGCGAGCAGCTCGAAGCCGAGATCGACATCATCCGGCTCGGGCTCGACGGCGACGCCGAGGGCCTGCACGAGGCCATGGGCCGCTTCGGCTACTTCGACCCGAACGATCCGCTGGTCGAGCCCGAGCGGGTGCTCCAGCACTTCCGCGCCGTGGCCGACTGGTACGTGCAGGATCGGGAGGTGCGGCTCGATCAGGCCTACATCGGGCGGCTCATGATCGACATGGGCGATCCGCGCTCCGAGTTCTGGAGCCTCATGCGCCGTGAGAACCTCCCTCCCGACGCCATGCTCGCCCGCCGTATGGAGGGCCTCACCATCGGGGTGCTCGGCGCGCTCGACGTGAGCGCCAACTGGCACCGCATCGCCCGCGAGTGGCACTTCGGCGACCCGCCGGCCACGGAGCTCGGTCGCGAGGAGGCCGGGTTCTTCGAGCGCGGCGCCGGAAGCGGCCGCGCAGCTTCCGCCACCGCGAGCTGAGCGCGGGGCTCACCACCCGTCCCGACGTCAGGAGCCTGCCGCGGGCCGGGATCGGGCGAGCCACCCGCCAGGCCCCGTGGCGCACGGGCCGGCCTCGCCGGCCACACTGACTCGATGGCCACTCCCCTCGAAGAGCTTCGCGCCTCCGACGCCACGCTCGCCGAGCTGATCGACGCGGCCGGACCCCTCGATCTCGAGGCACGGCGCCGGGGCCGCCCCAGTGACTCGTACGGCGCACTGGTGCGCACGATCGTCGGCCAGCAGCTGTCGGTGAAGGCCGCTCGCTCGATCTACGAGCGCCTGACCGCCCTCTTCGGCGGCCGGACCCCCACGCCCGAGGAGATGATCGCGGCCGACCCCGAGCACGTCCGCGCGGCGGGACTCTCCCGCCCGAAGGTCGCCTACCTCCGCGACCTGGCCGAGCGGGTGGCCGATGGCGACCTCGACCTCGACGGGCTGGCCGAGATGGGCGACGAAGAGGTCGCGCGTCAGCTCATAGCCGTAAAGGGCCTCGGCCAGTGGACCGTCGACATGTTCCTCATGTTCCACCTGGGCCGCCCCGACACCCTCCCGGTGGGCGACCTCGGCGTGCGCCGCGCCGTGGAGCGCGCCTACGGTCTCGAGGCCCTGCCCGACGCGCTCACCCTCGAGGCGCTCGCCGAGCGCTGGCGCCCGCACCGGACGCTCGCGTGCCTGTACCTCTGGCGCTCGTTGGACAACGAGCCGGGGTGAGCGAGGATCCCGAGATCCGTCCTGCCGCGGAGCGAAACGCTCAGCCGCAGCTGGGCTCTTCGTCCGCGACGCGGAAGGAGCTTCCGCAGCCGCAGGCGGCGACGACGTTCGGGTTCTTGACCTCGAAGCCGGCGCCCATGAGGCTCTCGGTGTAGTCCACGACCGAGCCGTCGACGTACTCGAGGCTCGCGGGATCGACGATCAGGCGGATGCCCTGGTGCTCGAACACCTCGTCGCCCTCCTTCTGCTCGTCGAGAGCGAGCGCGTACTGAAAGCCCGAGCAGCCGCCGCCCTTGACACCGACACGGAGGCCGGCCCCGGGAGCCGGATCCTGACTTGCCAGGAAGGCGGTGACCTTCTCGGCGGCCTTGTCGGTGAGCGTGACCACGACCCGAACTATAGAGCCTCGGACCGTCGCTATCCTCGACTTCGGGAATGCCGACGTCCGAATACCTCAGAGAGCGCATCGAGAGGGCCCTTCCGGGCGCGTCCGCGCAGATCGAGGATCTCACCGGCGGGGGCGATCACTTCCGTGCCGAGGTGGTCTCCGAGCGCTTCGGGGGGCTCTCGCGCATCGAGCGCCACAAGCTCGTCTACGACGTCTTCGGCGACGAGGTCGGCGGTCCCATCCACGCGCTTTCGATCAAGGCATCCACGCCAGAGGAGACGACATGAGCAACGAGGAACTCCGGGAGTTCATCCAGGGAGCCATCTCCGACAACGAGGTCATACTCTTCATGAAGGGCACGCCCCAGGCGCCCGCGTGCGGCTTCTCGGCCCGAACGGCGGCCGCGCTGAACGCCCTCGAGGTGGAGTACGCGGCCCTCGACATCCTGCCCGACCCCCGCATTCGCCAGGAGCTCTCATCGCTCTCGAACTGGCCGACCATCCCGCAGCTCTTCGTGAACGGCACGTTCGTGGGCGGTGCGGACATCGTCACCGAGATGTACGAGACGGGCGAGCTGGCCGAGACCCTCGGCGTCGATCAGCCCTCCGGGGAAGAGGTCCCCGAGGCTCCCGCCGTGGGGGCGCCGCA
>JBPCRE010000248.1:0-7841 GCA_050997195.1 Thermoleophilaceae bacterium | reverse complement strand
TGCCAGGGTCGGCCCTGGCGCCCGCGGCCGGCAACCTGTTCGTCGGCGGTCACGAGCGTCCCGGGCGGGGCGCCGGCGCCCGCCAGCTCCTTGGCGCGCTCGTTGGTCGAGCCGATGGCCCGCAGGTGCATCCGCGGGCGCCCCAGCGTCCGCGGGCTGGAGCCGGCGGCGGTCATGCCGCGGAGGGGATCCCGGCCGCGTCGGCCAGCAGCGCGCGCACGAGGCCGCCGATGTCGTGACGCTCGGCCTCCACGTGCACCTCGAGGCCGAGCTCGCGTGCCGTCGCGCTCGTGACCGGCCCGATCGACACCACCCGCGGGCGGGCGTCGAGGAGGGCGTCCCGGCCCACGGCGTCGAGGAAGAAGCGCACCGTCGAGGACGAGGTGAAGGTCAGGTAGTCGGCACCGAGCGCGCGCTCGCGCCGCTCGGCCGAGAGCGGCTCGTGGACGGTGTCGTAGAGGGGCACGACGTCCACGTGGGCCCCGCGGGCGGTCAGCGCGTCGGGGAGCACGTCCCGCGCCTCGCCGGCGCGGGCCACGAGCACCCGAGCACCCTCCACGGGCGTGTCTTGGAGCGCCTCGACCAGCGACTCGGCCACCGAGCGGGGGGGCACCACGTCGGCGCGCACGCCGCGCGCCGCCAGCTCGCCCGCCGTCCCGGGCCCGATGGCGGCCACCACCGCGCCGTGCAGAGCCCGGGCGTCGAGAGCGCGCGCCGTGAGGGCGTCGAGGAGGAGGGTCGCCCCGTTCGGGCTCGTGACGCATACGAGTGCGTAGGCCTGGATGTCCTCGGCCGCGCGCGCCACCTCGCCGGTGACCGGCCGGGGCTCGATGCGGATGGCCGGTGCCTGAACCACCTCCGCGCCGAGGGAGGCCAGCCGCGCGGCAAGGCCGCTGGCCTGCGCGCGCGCCCGGGTGACCACCACCCTTCGGCCGAACAGCGGCCGGCGCTCGAGCCACCCGATCTCCTCGCGCAGGCGCGCCACCGTGCCCACCACGGTGATGGCGGGAGGTGTGAGCCCGGCCTCGGCCACGCGCTCGGCCACGTCGGCGAGGGTGGCCACCACGGTGCGCTGCCCGGGCAGGGTCCCCCGCTCGACCACGGCCACCGGCTGGGTGGGTGGACGCCCGGCCCCACGCAGCCGCTCGGAGATCAGCGGGAGGTTGCGCACGCCCATGTAGAGCACGAGCGTGCCGGGGAACGCGGCGAGCGCCTCCCAGTCGAGGGCGCTCTCCGCCTTCTCCGGATCCTCGTGGCCGGTGACGAGAGCCACCGCGGAGGCGTCGTCGCGGTGGGTCACGGGCACGCCGGCGTAGGCCGCTGCCGCCACCCCGGAGGTCACCCCGGGCACGACCTCGAAGGCCACGCCGGCCTCGGCCAGGGCCTGCGCCTCCTCGCCTCCCCGTCCGAACACGAAGGGATCGCCACCCTTCAGGCGCACGACCGACCGGCCGGCTCCGCCGAGCTCCACGAGCGCGCGGTTGATCTCCTCCTGCCCCATAGAGGGCGCCCCCGGCCGCTTGCCCACGTAGCGGAGCTCGGCGTCGGCGCGGGCGCCGTCGAGCGCTCCCTCGGGGATGAGCCGGTCGTAGAGGATCGCGTCGGCCGAGGCGATGAGCTCGAGCGAGCGGCGGGTCATCAGGCCGGGGTCGCCGGGGCCGGCCCCCACGAGGTAGACCGTCGCCGGCGACGCGCTCATCGGCGCCGAGCCCACCCGCGCGCGCAGGGCCGGCTCACGCCGCGAGCTCCGCCTGGTCGAGGATCTCGCGCGCGCCCGCGGCCAGCAGCCGCTCGGCCACCGCTCGCCCCAGGGCGGCGGGGTCCTCGGCGTCGCCCACCAGCGCGTCACGCACCCAGGCCTCCCCGCTCGGCAGGCCGGCGAAGGCCTCGAGCGTGAGGCGTCCGCGGAGCAGCGACGCGTAGCCGCCGATCGGCGTGCGGCAGCTCGCCTCGAGCTCGGTCACGAGCGCGCGCTCTGCGGTGAGGCACACGAGCGCGTCCGGGTCCGTGAGCGCGGCGGCCAGGGCGGCCGTGTCCTCGTCACCCACCCTGGCCTCGAGGGCGAGGCAGCCCTGGCCGGGTGCCGGCGTCATCTCGACCAGAGGCATCGGCGCGTGCCCGGCCGCCAGGCCGAGCCGCTCGAGCCCGGCCGCGGCCAGCACCACGGCGTGGTGGGCGCCCTCGGCCAGCCGCCGCAGACGGGTGTCCACGTTGCCGCGGAGCTCGCGCACCTCGAGATCGGGCCGCAGGGCCAGAAGCTGCGCACGCCGGCGTAGAGAGCTCGTGCCCACCGAGGCACCCCGGGGAAGGGCGGCCAGGGAGTCCGCGCCGCACAGAGCGTCCCGAGGGTCCGCCCGCTCGGGCACTCCCACGATGGCGAGGCCTTCGGCGATCACCCCCGGCACGTCCTTGGCCGAGTGCACGGCGAGCTCGGCCCGCTCCTCGAGGAGCGCCTCCTCGATCTCCTTGACGAAGTCCGACTTGTCGCCCAGGGCGTCGGGGGCCGGGTGCACGCCCTCGTCGCCGGAGGTGCGCAGAGGCACGAGCGAGACCTCGAGGCCGGGCCGGGCCGCACGGAGACGCTCGGCCACAGCACCCGACTGGGCCAGTGCGAGCGCGCTCCCGCGCGTGGCGATGCGCAGACGATGCAAGCGCGGACCTAGATGCACGCGCGGGGAGGCGCGAGAGCGCGGCTATCGCGCCTCATCCGCGTGTGCATCAACGCCGGCGGCGAGCCTCGAGGGAGGCGACCTCGGCGGGAGCGGGCTCGGATTCGGCGCCCCGGCGCCCCCACGAGTCCCCGTCGGGATCGAGCGCGAAGAGCTCGCGCAGCGCCTGCACGTACACCCAGGCCGGACCGTCCTCGGTCACGGCTCGCAGGCGCCGGGTGGGCTCGTGGAGCAAGCGCGAGACCACCGCGCGGGCCACCGTGCCCACCCGCTCGCGATCGGCCTCGGAGAGGCTCTCCCAGCGGGCGGCGTTCTCGCGGAGCACGGAGTCCACCACCGCCTCGCCCTGCTCGCGCAGCGCGGCGATGGTGGGCACCACCTCGAGGGTGGCGAGCCACGCGCCGAAGCGCTCCGCCTCCTCCTCCACGATGGTCCGCGCGCGCGTGGCCTCGGCCTGGCGCACGCCGAGGTTGCGCGCCACCTCGCGCTGGAGGTCGTCCATGTCGAAGAGGGTGATGCCCGGGAGGTCACGCACCGAGGGATCGATGTCGCGCGGCACGGCGATGTCGATCAACAGCAGCGGCCGCCCGGCACGCTCGTCGGCCACCACGGCCAGCTCCTCGCGGCCCACGATCTGGTGCGGCGAGCCGGTGGACGACACCACGATGTCGGTCCGGGCGAGCTCTCCCGGCAGCTCCTCGAAGCGCACCGCTCCGCCCCCGAAGCGCTTGGCCAGGCCGATCGCGCGGTCGTAGCGGCGGTTGGCCACGAAGATGGTGTTCACCCCGAGCTCGGAGAACGCGCGCGCGGTGAGCTCACCGTTCTCCCCGGCCCCGATCACCAGCACCGAGCGCTTCTCGAGCGAGCCGAGCAGGCCGCGCGCCAGCTCGACGGCCACCGAGGACACCGACACGCGCGAGCGCGACACCCCCGTCTCCGTGCGGACCCGCTTGCCGGTGGCCAGCGCGTCGCGGAAGAGGCGGTTGGTGACCGGTCCGGTGGCGCCCTCCACGAGCGCCAGCTCGTAGGCGCGCTTGACCTGGCCCTGGACCTCGGCCTCGCCCACGATCATCGAGTCGAGCCCCGAGGCCACCGAGAAGAGATGGCGCACGGCCTCGCCCTCGCGCATGGAGTACAGCGAGCCGAGCATCTCGGTGGGCCGGATGCCGGCCTGGCGGGCCAGCACCCCGAGCGCCGCGGACTCGGCCTCCACCGGGTCGCCCACCGCGAGGTAGAGCTCGGTGCGGTTGCAGGTGGAGATGGCCACGGCCTCGTCCACCTCGGGGTGCGCGCCGAGCTCCGCGAGCACGGCGGCGGCCCGGCCCTCGGGGAGGGCGAGGCGCTCGCGCAGGGCCACGGGCGCCGTCTTGTGGGAGATGCCGAGAGCGAGCAGCGGGTTGGTCACGAGCGCACGGCCTCGGGTTGGCGCTCGGCCGGCTCGGAGAGCTCGCCGAGCTCGCGTTCGATCCGCGCGATCTTGGCCCCGATGATGGCCACGTAGACGAGGATCAGCACCACGAAGACGATGAAGGCACCCGCGACGTACACGCCGCTCTGGCCGAGCGGCAGCGCCGGGCCCACTACGAGGCCGCGCCGGCCAGCGGCCGTCCGGACTCGCCGGGGGCGGCGGCCGGCGCTCGCGCCGGCTCGTGGTCCTCGGCCGCCGCCTCGATCCGCCGGCGCATTCCGCGAAGCTGCTCGGCCGCGTGCTTGGCGGTCAGCTCGAGCTTCCACAGAGTGACGAAGAGCAGTGCCATGGCCACGAGACCCACCAGGAAGGTCACGAACATCTCGGCCGGCATCCCGCCGCCCGTGGTGGAGAACACCTGCGGATGGGTGAGCGACTGCGCCGAGCGCACCGCCGCGAAGTTGAGCGGCACGAACGCCCCGGCGGCCACCGCGAACACCGACGCCGAGCGCGCCTGGCGGCCCGGATCCTCGATCGAGAAGCGCAGCATCGGGTACACGGCGTAGAGGAGGAAGACGATGAGGAAGGCCACGAGCATCGGCTCGCTCCACACCCACCAGTGGCCCCACGAGGCCCGGGCCCAGATCGAGCCGGTGGCCAGCACGCCCACCGCGAGGATGGTGGAGATGTGGATGGCCACGTAGGAGCGGAGATCCCACCGCCGGTCGCCGCTGCGCAGGTGCATCAGCCCCATCACGCCCGCGGCCACGAAGCCCACCAGCGCCACCAGCGCCATGGGCACGTGCAGGTAGAAGATCTTCTGGACGAAGCCCTGGTCGGCGTCGAGCGGGGCGTAGAAGAACACCATCCCGAGGGCCACGGCCACGGCCACCAGGGTGACGACCGAGAGGGGCACGAGGCCCCGACCGAAGCCCCTCCGGGCCGCGGAGGCGCTGCGAGTGGGGGTGGGGGCCAGGGAGGTCAATCCTCGAGCAGGTAGTCGAACACCGCTACCGAAAGTACGACGAACAGGGCATTGTAGATCGCGAGGAAGGCGAGCCACCGCCCGAGCTGCTCCGGAGCCTGAGAGCCGGAGAAGAGCGGCTCGGTGGCCGCCGCGCCCGCCACCACCACGGGCACCACGAGGGGCAGGAAGAGCAGGGCGGCGATCAGCTCGCGCGCGCGACTCTCCACAGCGAGCGCGGCCACCAGCGCCCCCACGGCGGCGAGTCCCACGTCGGCCAGCACCAGGACGGCCGCGAGCGGGACGAGCGCCTCGAGCAGGCCGGGGCCGAGCAGGAGCAGCGCGAACGCGGGCACGGTCACGAGCTCGAGGGCCACGAGGAAGAGAAACAGCGCCGCGGCCTTCGCCGCCCACACCGCCGTGCGGTCGATGGGAGCGAGCAAGAGGCCCTCGAGCCCGCCCTGCTCGCGCTCGGCCACGAAGAGCCGGCCCACCCCGAGCACGGCCGCCAGCAGCAGCGTGACCCAGAGCACCCCGGCCGCCAGCGCGCCGTCGATCGCGTCCTGGTCGAGCCCGAAGTGGAAGAGCACGAACACGCACACCGAGAAGAGCGCCATGGCCGGCACCGACTCGCGGGTGCGGAGCTCCACGCGGAGATCCTTGGCGAGCAGCGTGCCGACCGCGCGGGTCATCGGTAGAGCTCCCTGCGCACGTCGGCGGGATCGAGCTGGCCCGCCGGGGCCGCGAGCGCGACCCGGCCGCGCCGGAGCCCGAGCACCGCATGGCTCTCGGCCAGGGCGCCCTCCACGTCGTGGGTCACGAGCACACGGGTGCGCCCGGACGCTCGGCCGACCAGCGGCTCGAGCCGTTCGGAGGCAGCGGGGTCGAGCCCCGCGCGAGGCTCGTCGAGGAGCAGCAGCTCGGGCTCGTGCAGCACGGCGCGGGCCACCGCCAGGCGCTGAACCGTTCCCCGCGAGAGCTGGCGCACCGGATCGTGCGCACGAGCGGAGAGGCCGACGCCGGCCAGCACCTCGTCCACGCGCGCGGGCGCCACCCCGTGCAGGCGCGCATGGAAGAGGAGGTTCTCGCGTCCCGAGAGGTCGCGGTAGAGAAGCGGCTCGTGGCCGAGGTAGCCGATGCGGCCCCGCACCCGCCACGCCTCGGCGGGCAGGGCCGCGCCGAGCACCTGGACCGAGCCCGCGTGGGGGCGAAGCAGGGTGGCCAGCACGCGCAGCAGCGTGCTCTTGCCGGCGCCGTTCGAGCCGAGCACGGCCAGGGTCTCGCCGGCCTCGAGCCGCACGGACACGCCGGTGAGCGCCGGGCGCTCGCCGTAGTCGCGCCCGAGCGCGCGGAGCTCGACCGCGGCCGTAGCCGCCGGCTCGGCCCCGGGCACCGGCGCGCCCTCCTCCCGCGCCACGAGCGCTCCGGCCCGCTCAGGCACGCTCGAGTGTCTCCGCGGCGTGGCGGAGCGTGGGCTCGATCACCGGCCACGACTCGCGCACCCCCTTCGGGGAGCCCGGGAGGTTCACGATCAGGGTGCGCCCCCGCACGCCGGAGACTCCACGGGTGAGGATGCCGAGGGGCGTGTGGAGGCGGGACTCCTGGCGGATCGTCTCGGCGAAGCCGGGCGCCTCCCGCTCGATCGCGTCGCGGGTGGCCTCGGGGGTCACGTCGTCGGCGGTCATGCCCGTGCCCCCGGTGGTGAACACGAAGCGCACGTCCTCGTCGTCGGCGAGGCGGCGCAGGGCATCGGCGATGGCCGCGCGGTCGTCGGCCACCGTCTCGTGGGTGGTCTCGAGGCCGGCGGCCTCGCAGAGCTCCACGAGCGCGGGTCCGGAGAGATCCTCCCCGCCCGCGCCGGCGGCTCGGGAGGTGGAGATGGTGAGCACGGCGGCGCGCACGTCGGTGGGCCTCGCCCTCAGGAGCCGTCCCGGCGCCAGTCGTGCTTGCCGCCGGTCTTCTCGAGCAGCACCACCGAGGCGATCTCCACCCCCCGCTCGACCCCCTTGACCATGTCGTAGACCGTGAGCGCGGCGACCGAGCACGCGGTCATGGCCTCCATCTCGACGCCCGTGGGCCCCGTGGTGCGCGCCTCGGCCTCGAGCGTGACCTCGCCCGCTCCGGGATCGACCGACACCCGCACGTCGATCGAGGAGAGCGGGAGGGGATGGCAGAGGGGCACGAGCTCGGCCGTGCGCTTGGCGCCCTGGATGCCCGCGATCCGAGCGGTGGACACGACGTCGCCCTTCGGCGCGTCGCCGGCCGCCACCGCCCGCGCGGTGTCCGGGGCCATGCGCACCACGGCGCGCGCGCGGGCGCGTCGCTCGGTGGACGGCTTCGCGCCCACGTCGACCATGCGCGCGCGCCCCTCGTGGTCGAGGTGCGTGAGCTCGCCCACCGGGCTTCTACGCCGGGACGGCGACGCTGCGCTGCGCGGCGGCGATGAGGTCGCGCACGGCGAGCTCGTCGCCCTGGCGAAGCAGCTCGACGGGATCGGGCTCGCCGTTGACGATGGACTCGAAGAACGCCTTGCGATCCTGGTAGGTGGGGAGGCTGCCCTTGGCCCACCCGCGCACCTCGTTCAGGAGCTCGGCGAGCTTCGCGTAGGGCTCGCCGTACTCCTCGGCGATCTGGCGCTTGATCCGCTTGGCGAGCGCTGGGCTGGCCCCCGCGGTGGAGATGGCCACCGCGAGCGGACCGGAGCGAAAGACGGCGGGAAGGATGAAGTTGCAGAGCGGCGGCACGTCCACCACGTTGACGAGCATGGCCTGCTCCTCGGCGTCCTCGTACACGCGCACGT
>JBPCRE010000234.1:0-5205 GCA_050997195.1 Thermoleophilaceae bacterium | reverse complement strand
CGTAGATGCTAGCGGCGAGCCGTACGAGCTCGACGGTGGCTCGATCGAGGTCGTCGTTCTTGATCACGTGCGCGAACTCCTCCCGCGCGGCAAGCTCCTCGCGGGCCACCGCGAGGCGGTCCTCGATCACCTGGGGAGCGTCGGCGCCCCGGCCCACGAGACGCTCCCGCAGCGCCTCGATGGTGGGCGGCTCGATGAACACGCCCACCGCGTCGGGCACTGCGTCGCGCACCTGGCGGGCCCCGTGCAACTCGATCTCGAGCACCACCCCGCGCGGCCCGCGCTCGAGCTCCGAGAGCAGGGTGCCGTAGCGGTGACCCGCGTAGGTGGCGTGCTCGAGGAAGTCGCCGCGCTCAAGGCGCCGCTCGAACTCCACGTCGGTCAGGAAGTGGTAGTCACGCCCATCGACCTCACCCGGACGGGGGGCCCGGGTGGTGGCCGACGTGGAGAGCGTGAGGCCCTCCGTCCGCGCGAGCAGCGCCCGGATCAGGGTGCCCTTGCCGACGCCCGACGGGCCGGTGACCACCAACGGGCGGGCCGTGGGGGAACCTATCGCTGGAGGTAGGAGACCAGCTCGTTGCGCTGGCGCTCGGAGAGCCCGCCGAGGGTCTTGCTCGGCGAGATGCGGCACTGGTTGAGGATGCGGTTGACCTTCACGCGCCCGTACTTCGGCACCGCGAGCATGAGGTCGAAGACCTTCGCGGTCTGCAGGTACTCCGGCGGGCCCAGGAGGAGCCCGTGGATCTGCTTGCGTCCCGCCTTGAGGTCGCGCTTGAGGCGCGCCCGCTCGGAGCGGATCTCGTTCGCGCGCTGCAGGGCGTCCATCCGCTGGGTCAGCGACCGCTCCGGGGCGGCCCCGGGAGGGGCCTTCGGAGAGGTCTGCGCGGAGGCCGGCATCGGGCGGCGATACTACACGCGGACCCGGGAGGGGACAGCCGTTCTCCGCGAAATCCCGCGAAAAAAGCCTCAACCTCAACCTCAACTAGAGAGTGGTTCGGGGAGCTTGACGGTTTTCTGGGCCGCTAGCAGGGACTTTGCGGCGCCCCGGTTAGGGGGATGTGCGCCCCACCCGTGAGGCTCAAACGCCGGAGAAGTCCCCGCTCCTCGCCCGAATCGCGGTTAGCTCGCCCGCGATTCGCCGGCCCGCGGCGGGGTCGCGAAAGCTCTCGGTGCCCACCCCCACGCACGTCGCTCCGGCGGCCAGGAAGTCTGCCGCGTCGCGTCCGCTCGCGATCCCGCCCATGCCGATCACCGGAAGGGAGCTCGACCGCGACACGGCGTGCACCTGCTGGAGGGCGATGGCCCGGATCGCCGGCCCGGAGACCCCGCCCGTCCCTCCGCCGAGCCGCGCTCGCCCCGAGGCGGGGTCGAGCGCCATGCCCTTCAGGGTGTTCACCAGCGAGAGGGCGTCGGCCCCCGCGCTCTCGGCGGCGGCCGCCACCGCCGGGGGATCGGTGGCGTTGGGGGTGAGCTTCACGATCAGCGGCGTGCCGCAGCTGGCCCGCACCGCCTCGACCGCCCGCGCCGTCTCCGCCGGGTCGGCTCCCATGACGAGCCCCGTCTCGACGTTGGGACAGGACACGTTCAGCTCGATCATGGCCACCTCCTCCCGCTCCCCCACGCGCGCCACGAGCTCGCCGAGCTCCCGAGGGCTTCGGCCCATGACCGACACCACGAGCGGCACGGGGAGCGCCGCGAGCCGGGGTAGATCCTCGACGAGGAAGCGCTCGAGGCCCTTGTTGGGGAGGCCGATCGAGTTGATCAGGCCGGCGGCGACCTCCCATAGCCTCGGTGGCGGGTTGCCCGCCCGCGGCTCCACGGTGATGGTCTTCGAGACGTAGGCCGAGAAGGGAAAATCCTCGACGAGCTCGTCGCCGAAGGCGCGGAGGGCGGCCAGCGCGTCGAAGGTGCCCGAGCCGTTGATCACCGGCCCGCGGAGGGCGACGCCGCACACCTCGAGCGCGTGATCGGGCGCGAGGCTCACGTGGCCGCGGGCGGGCCGGCGAAGGTCTCGTCCAGCACGGAGGCGTCGAGCACCGGGCCGTCGAGGCAGAGGCGCAGATAGCCCGAGCGGGTGGGCACCACGCAGCCGAAGCACGCCCCGAAGCCGCACGCCATGCCCGACTCGAGGGCGAGCTCGGCCCTCACCTCGCGCTCGGCGCAGAGCTCGCGCACGGCGGCGAGCATGGGCGCGGGACCGCAGGCGAAGACCTCGGCCTCTTTCTCGCGGTCGAGCTCCTCGCCGAGGAGCTCGGTGACCAGGCCGTGGCGTCCGCGCGAGCCGTCGTCGGTGGCGAGCGCGGTGGCGTCCGCGGAGAAGAGGGTCGCCGCCTCGGCGTGGGCGCTCGAGCGGAAGCCGAGCAGGGTGCGGCCCCCCGGCCCGAGCTCGTCCGCGAGGGCGAGGATCGGCGCGAGGCCTATTCCGCCGCCCACGAGCAGCGCACGCGGTGAGCCCACGCCGGCGTCGGGTATCGAGAACCCGGTGCCGAACGGCCCGGCGAGCCACAGCTCGTCCCCCGGCCCGAGGCGAGCGAGCCGTTCGGTGCCGGGCCCCACGTCCTCGAGCAGGAAGCTGAGGACCGGACCCGTCGAGGAGGGCTCCACCCGCGCGAAGGAAAAGGCTCGGGGCAGGTAGGGACGTTCGTCCTGCCCGGCCCCCCACCCCACTCCCGCGGCGAGCATGTAGAACTGGCCGGGCCGGGGATCGGGCGGGCCGCCCGGGTCGCGAGCGCGGATGACCCGGTAGGCGCCGAGGTCGCTCGCCGCCTCCACGCCGGCGAGGCGGCGTCCGAAGGGCGCGCGCGTGCGTCGGGGCTCGGGCGGATCGGTCACCGCGCCCCCGAGCGTGGCCGTACCGCGCCCCACGTCACGCCGCCGACTCCGAGATCCGGGCCGGGTGGAGCTCCTGCAGCGAGCGCAGCTCCGGCTCGCCGCGGCGCATGGCGAGGATGGCCCGCTGCGCCGCGGTGGCCCCGGTCATGGTCGTGATGCAGGGGATGCTCCGGCTCACGGCGGCCCGACGGATCTCCTGCCCGTCCGCGCGGGCGCCGGAGCCCGTGGGAGTGTTGATCACGAGATCCACGTGGCCGGCCTCGATGCGATCGACCACGTTGGGCGAGCCCTCGCCGATCTTGAGCACGCCCTCGACGGGCACACCCATGCGCCGGATGGCGTGCGCGGTGCCGCGCGTGGCGAGGATCGAGAAGCCGAGGTCGTGGAGGGAGGCGGCGAGCTGGGTGGCCGAGGGCTTGTCCTGGTCGGTCACGCTGAGAAACACCGCGCCCTCGGCGGGCAGCCCCGCGCCGGCGGCGGACTGGGCCTTGGCGAAGGCCGTCGGGTAGTCGTCGGCCACGCCCATGACCTCGCCGGTGGACTTCATCTCGGGTCCGAGCAGCGCGTCGGCGCGCGGGAAGCGCCCGAAGGGCAGCACCGCCTCCTTGACCGAGACGTGGTGCGCCCGGGCCCGCCCGGGGGCGGCGAGGTCGAGGTCGAGGTCGCGCAGGCGCTCTCCGAGCATGAGGCGGCAGGCCACCTTCGCGAGCGGCACTCCCACGGCCTTCGACACGAAGGGCACGGTGCGCGAGGCCCGGGGATTGGCCTCGATCACGTAGAGCTCGTCGTCGCCGTGCACCGCGAACTGGACGTTCATGAGGCCGACGACCCCGAGGGCGAGCCCGAGGCGCCGTGTGGCGTCGATCACCTGGTCGAGCATCTCGGGGCCGAGGGACATGGCCGGCAGCACGCAGGCGGAGTCGCCCGAGTGCACGCCCGCCTCCTCCACGTGCTGCATGAGCCCGCCGATCACCACGTCCTCGCCGTCGCAGAGGGCGTCCACGTCGAGCTCCATGGCCTGCTCGAGGAAGCGATCCAGGTAGATCGTGCCGCCCTCGGGGGTGGGCGTGCGCTCGAGGTAGTCGGCCAGCGCGGCGTCCGAGTAGCAGATCTCCATGGCCCGGCCTCCGAGCACGTAGGAGGGCCGCACGAGCAGGGGGTAGCCCACCTGCCGGGCGGCCTCGAGCGCGGTCTCCGGTGAGTCGGCGGCCGCCCAGGGCGGGATGCGCAGCTCGAGCTCGCGGCAGAGCCGCCCGAAGCTCGGGCGATCCTCGGCCCGGTGGATCGAGTCGACCGGCGTGCCGAGCAGGGGCACCCCCGCCTCGACGAGGCCGCGGGCCAGGCGCAGCGGCGTCTGCCCGCCGAACTGCACGATCACCCCCTCGGGTCGCTCGATCTCGATCACGCCGAGCACGTCGGAGAGGGTGAGCGGCTCGAAGTAGAGGCGGTCGCTCGTGTCGTAGTCGGTGGAGACGGTCTCGGGGTTGCAGTTGACCATCACCGCGTCGCGGCCCGACTCGCGCACGGTCACGGCCGCGTGCACGCAGCAGTAGTCGAACTCGATGCCCTGGCCGATGCGGTTCGGCCCCGAGCCGAGGATGACCACCGAGGGCCGCGTGCCGCGGCGCACCTCGTGGCGCGGGCCCTCGGGGCCCGGTCGCTCCCAACCCGAGTAGTAGTAGGGGGTCTCGGCCTCGAACTCGCCGGCGCAGGTATCCACCGCCTTGTAGGTGCGCGCGAGGCCGGCCTCGGGATCCTCCCCGCCGGCCAGCGCGCCGATCTCGGCCATGAACCACGGGTCGATGCCCGTGCGCCGGGCCACCTCCTCCCCGGCCACGCCCCGCTCGAGGGCCGCCCACACGAGATCGTGGCGATCGTGCGAGGGCGTGTCGAGCCGGCGCAGCAGCTCGTCGAGATCGTCCGGCACCGCGGGCGGCTGGTCGAGCTCGCGTGAGCGCATGGCCTTGACGAAGGCCTGCTTGAACGTGCGCCCGATGGCCATGGCCTCGCCCACCGACTGCATGTGCGTGGAGAGAACCCCGTCCGCGCCGGGGAACTTCTCGAAGGCGAAGCGCGGCCACTTGACCACCACGTAGTCGATGGTGGGCTCGAAGCTCGCCGGCGTGGCTTGGGTGATGTCGTTGTCGATCTCCTCGAGCGTGTAGCCCACCGCCAGGCGAGCGGCGATCTTGGCGATGGGAAAGCCCGTGGCCTTGGAGGCGAGCGCGGAGGAGCGCGACACGCGCGGGTTCATCTCGATGACCACGATCTCCCCGGTGCGGGGCTCCACCGCGAACTGGATGTTCGAGCCGCCGGTCTCGACCCCCACGGCGCGGATCACGGCCATGGCCTGGTCGCGGAGGGTCTGGTAGC
>JBPCRE010000046.1:0-6039 GCA_050997195.1 Thermoleophilaceae bacterium | reverse complement strand
GGATGCGCACGGCGGGCGCCGTGGCTTCCCTGGGAGAGCGGGTGGGCCCCGAGCGCGGCTTCACCGCGCTCCTGCGCGGCCTGAATGCGCTCTCCGACCGGGCCCACGACATCGAGGTCAGGGATCTCCGCACCAGGGTGGCCGCCGTGCTCGTCCCGTGCGGCGTGCTCGTGCTCCTCGGCTTCGCGGCGAGGCCCACGGCGGGGGCGTACGCCGTGGGCGACCTCTCCGTGATCGACATCCCGCTCGCCCTCGCCCTCGGTGTGGCCGCTGTGGCGGCCGTGGCCACCACGGTCCCGCGCGACCACCTGACCATGGTGCTAGTGCTCTCGGCCTCCGGGTTCAGCCTGGCCGTGGCCTACGCCTTCTTCGGCGGCCCCGACGTGGCGCTGGTGGCCGTGCTCATCGAGATCCTCCTCGCGCTGCTTTTCCTCGGCTTCTTCTCACTGCTTCCACCCGAGGTGCTCCGCCGTGAGTCGGAGCTCAAGGCGAGCCGGACTCGCCTCTGGCGCGACGCTTCGATCGCCGTGGTCTCGGGTGGCTTCGCGCTCGCGGTGGTGTGGGCGGCGCTGTCGCGGCCGGCCGTCGGGCAGAGCGTGGCGGCGGACCAGGTTCGTCTGGCCCCCTCCGCCCACGGCAAGGATGTCGTCACGGTGATCCTCACCGACTTCCGCGGCCTCGACACGCTCGGCGAGATCACCGTGATGGCCATCGCCCTGCTCGGCACGCTCACCCTCCTCGGCGCCGGACGGCTGCGGTGACGACGGTCCTCACGCGGACGGTGGCCCGGCTCCTGATGGTGCCGACCTTCGTGGTAGCCGGCGCGGTACTGGTCAAGGGCTACTCGGACGTGGGCGACGGCTTCAGCGCCGGCGTCGTGGCCGCCCTCGGCGTGCTCATGCAGTACGTGGGCCTCGGATATCGCGACGCCGAGCGGCTGCTGCCGATGCGCCTTGCCCCGGCGTGGGGGTTCGCCGGCCTGGGGCTGGCCCTCTCGGTGGCCTTCGTGCCCGCGGCGGCCGGGCGGCCGCTGCTCACCCACTCGCCCGGTCCGGGGGCACCGGTCACCAAGTTCGGAACGCTCGAGCTGATCACCCCCGTGCTGTTCGACGTGGGCATTGCGCTTCTCGTGTTCGGCGCGGTGGTCGGGATCATCCGCACGCTGGCCGAGGCCGACGACGGGCGGGCAGCTTGATCCTCGTGATCTCCGCCCTGATCGCCGTGATGTTCGGCGCGGGGGCCTACCTCATGCTGAAGTCGGACCTGTTCCGAGTGGTGATCGGGATGGTCCTGATCTCGAACGCGGCCTGTGTGACCCTCATGGCCGCCGGCATCGGCCGCGGCGCCGCCCCGATCCATCCCTTGGAGGGTCCGGTGAGTGACCCGCTCGTGCAGGCCATGACGCTCACCGCCCTGGTGATCGGCTTTGCCGTCACCGCGCTTCTGCTGTCACTGGCGTACCGGGTCTACGCCTCGCTCGAGACCGTGGACCTCGACGAGCTCTCCCGAGCGGAGGTTCGCCGCGAGGAGGAGCTCGAGCGAGAGGAGGTATCGGTCTGATGCTGGCCGCCGGCCTGGGTGTCACGTGGCTGGCCGCGGCCGTCCTCGCCGCCCTGGACGGACGGCGCCGCTGGGTGGGGTGGCTCGCTGCCACGGCGCTGGCCGCCGCGCTTGGAGCTGTGGTCCTGCTCGGCTTCGAGGTGCTGCAGGACGGGCCCGTGACCATGGTGCCCGGGGGGTGGCCGGCCGAGGTGGGCATCCGCCTGCGCGCCGACGCGTTGGGCGTGCTCTTCGCCGCCCTCTCGCTGGCCGTGCTCCTGGCCGCCCTCTCCTACGAGGTGATCCATGGAGTGGATTCACGCACCTTCCCCGCCGTGGTCCTGTTCATGGCCGCCGGGCTCACGGGCCTGTTCCTCACGGGCGATGTCTTCTCGTTCTACGTCTTCTTCGAGATCAGCATGATCTCCGCCTACGTGCTGACCGCCTACGGGGAGGCGCGACAAGCGGGCGCAGCATTCGTCTTCGCCGTGGTCAACCTGCTGGGGTCGTTCCTCTTCCTCATCGGGGTCGCCTCCCTCTACCACGTGACCGGCACGCTCGAGATGGGAGCGATCGCGACGCGGATGGCCGAGGTGCAGGCGAACACGGCGATCCTGATCGCCGTAACCGTCTTCGTCGCCTTCAGCGTGAAGCTCGGGCTGTTTCCGTTCCACTTCTGGCTGCCGGCCGTCTACATCGGCTCGCGCCCGGCCACCGCGACCATCCTCAGCGGAGCGCTCGCCAACATCGGCTCCTACGGTGTGCTGCGCTTCGGGGCCGACGTGCTCAGCGCGGAGCTGCGCTTCGGGGCCACGGTGATCCTGGTGCTCGGGGCGGCCAGCATCGTCTACGGGGCGCTACAGGCCGTGTCCCGGCGCAGCGCCGGAGAGGTGCTCGCCTACTCCACGATCGGGCAGGTGGGCTACGTGCTGGTGGCGCTCGGGATCGGCGGGCCGATCGGCTTCGGTGCGGCCGTGCTCTACGCGGTGGTCAACGCACTCAACAAGACGCTGTTGTTCCTGGCCAACGGCCTGCGCGGCTGGCTGGTGGGTGGGGCGTTCGCCATCGGGGCGTTCAGCGTGGTCGGAGTGCCCCCCACGGCGGGCTTCTTCGGGAAGGTCGCGCTGTTCCAGGCGGGGATCGAGGCCCGCAGCGGGGTGCTCGTCGGGCTCGTGTTCCTGGGCGGGGCTCTCTCGTTCCTCTACATGTTCCAGATCTACCAGCACGACTTCTGGCGCGGCGAGCGCACCGAGGAGCCGAGCACCCCGGGCAACCGGGCGCTGGTCGCGGGGCTCGCGGCCATGGTCGTGGCGCTGGGCCTGTGGCCCGAGCCGCTCCTGGCCATGAGCAGCGCGGCCGCGGAGACCCTTCGGTGAGGAGCGCCCTCGCGCGAGCGGCGCTCCCCGTCGCCCTGCTGGTGCTCACCTACGCGCTGGCCATCGGCAGCTTCGCCCCGGCCGACCTGGCCCTCGGGACGGTGATCGCGGTGGGGGGGCTTCTCACCTTTCGCCGCCTCCTGCTCGAGGACGCCGCGCCGCCGCCCCCTGGTGGCCTGGCGCCGCGAATCGTCGCGTTCGTGCCCTTCGCGGTGACGGTGCTTCGTGACGTCGTCATGGGGACCTGGGAGGTCAGCCTCTTCGTGGTCGGCATGCGGCCGCTCGCCCGCCCGGGGGTGGTGGCCGTCCCGATCGAACAGCGCACCGCCACCGGAGTCGCCGTCTCGGCGCTGGCATCCACCCTCTCTCCTGGCGAGTTCCTGCTCGACGTGGACCTCGAGCGTGGTGTGATGCTCTTCCACGTGATCGACGCCCGCGATCCCCAGGCCGTCAAGGCACGCCACCGCGAGACCTATCGCCGCTACCAGCGGCGGGTCTTTCCCTGAGCGCAAGCCGGCGATGCACGAAGTCCTCTTCTACGCGGCCGTCCTCTGGATGAGTGTTCTTCTCGTCGCGGGAGTGGTCTCGGTCCTCCGTGCGGGGTCCACCCCGAGCCGCATCCTCGCCCTCGACATGCTCGTGCTCGTGCTGGTCGCACTGCTCGCGCTCTTCTCGAGCTCCCAGCGCGCCTCCTACTTCCTCGACGCGGCGCTGATCCTCGCCCTGCTGTCCTTCGTGAGCACGTTGGCGGCGTCCCGCTATCACGGCGAGGGACGGCTGTTCTCGTGAGCGAGGCGCTGCGCACCGGGGCGGCCGACGCGCTCGTGGTGCTCGGCGTTCTCGTGATGACCGTGGGGGTCTACGGGCTGCTCACCATGCCGGACATCTACACCCAACTTCACGCCGCCAGCAAGGCGGTGTTCCTCGGGGTCATAGCCCTGCTGGCCGCCACAGCGCTGGTGGCCGACGAGGCAACCATCGTCTACCGCGCCGTTCTCATCGCCGTCTTCCTGCTGATCACCACGCCGGTCTCCGCACACGCCGTGGGGCACGCGGCCCAACTTGGCGCGGAATCCGCTGGAAGCCGCCGCTTGGCGGAGGAGGGCAGCGAGGTATCCGGCCGGCAGGGCGATCACCCGCCGGTTCTCGACCATGAGGAGCCTCAGCACCGGTCATGAAGGGATGTCGCCCAGGCGGCCGGGTTTCTGCTCTCGGAGGCCGCGAGCTACGTCACCGTGTCAGCTGCCGCCGCGCATCGTCAAGAAGACCCTCCGGTGGCGCCGGTCGAGGTGAGCCCTCCCGCCCCAGCCCTCGGGCGGAAGGGCCGCCTCAAAGCTCCGGCTCCGCCGCCATGCGGCGTGGTCGGTGGACGGCGAGCGCAGGCGGGCGGGGATATCGGGGGCGCCGGCGGGCGCGAACGCGAAACGCCGCTCCAGGGCCCTGACCTCGGCGCGGGGCAGCACCACGAGGGCGTCGATGAAGTAGGTCGAGGGACCGGGAGCGCGGTCGTCCCCGAGGCGCCCTCCCTGCCAGCGCACCCGGGCCAGGTTGCGGAGCAGCCCGAAGCGCCGGACGATCGGCCGGTGGTCGGTCCGGACGCTGGAGTGGGCGGGCTTTGGGGCGGGGCGCCCCTCGGGCGGGTCGGTGGCGTCGCACGCCACGAGACCCGCGGCGAACAAGGCGACGACGAGCCCTCGCTCGACGGGGCGGCGGCGCTGCCTCACCCGCGCAGCAGCGACGATGGCGCGGCCCAGCGCCCGGGCGACGGGCGTCCGTGGGGACTCACGGTCGGCGAGTCCAGCGTCGGCATCGCCCCTATCCTCCCAAACACGGGCGGAGGGCGGCGTACACCCGGGGCGACCGGGAGGCCGGCGGTCCGCTACCCGACTCGATCCTCGCTCACCGGATGCTGGGTCACGGGCGACTTGCAGGACCGACCACTAGGCGTTAGGGTCCCCTAACTCCCGAGCCGCCAGCGAGGAGGAGCGACGGACGCCGCCATGCCAGCCGTCAAGGCCAAGAAGAGCTGTTGCAAAGACCGCCCCCGGTGTAAGCGCTGTCCCGTCGTGCTCAAGCGCCTAGCCAAGCAGGGACTCGCCGAACGGATCGGGGGACGCCACTACGAGTTGGCCTCCGAGCTGACAAAGAAGGATTTGAGAGCAGCCCGGGTGCCGTAGCCTCAGGCGCCGCCCGCGGGCTCGGGCGCCAGTGGATCGTCCTCCCCACCGGCGGGATGCTCGCGGGCGATGTACTCCTCGAGCGTCATCGGGAACTCCCGTGTGCGCTCGGCGATGTCGAGGAGCGTCGAGACCGTGGCCTCCTCCTCTACCTGTTCCTTGAGAAACCACTGCACGAACTGCTCTGAGAGGAAGTCGCCCTCCTCCCTCGCCAGGGCGTAGAGCTCGCCGATCTGGCGCGAGACCGCGCGCTCCTGATCGAGGGCCAGCGCGATCGGGGCGACGTGATCGGTGAAACCCGACTGCGGCGCCTCGATCTCCCCAAGCCTCACCGGCGCCTGCGTGTCGAGCAAGTACTTGATCATCATCATCGCGTGCTCGCGCTCCTCGAGCGCCTGGCGGTAGAAGAAGTCGGCGAGCCGCGGGTAGGTCTCGTGCTCGTAGTGCGCGGCGATCGCCACGTACTGGTGCGAGGCCGCGAACTCGGCCGCGATCTGCTCGTTCAAAGCCTCTGTGAAGCGCTCGGCAGGCATTGGTCTCCCCTTCGGTGCAGTGGTTGAAGAGGCTGGGCGGCGACCTGGCAAACCCACCCCTCCGAGCCTCCTCGAGAACTCGTGTGGCGACCCTGTGTTAGGGTACCCTAATCAAGGTTCCTTACACAAAGGCTCCCAGCAGGGTGCGTCTGCTCGATAGAAGGCTCGCCGTGCTGCAGGCCGTTCTCGCGCTTGTGCTCTTGACCGGGCTGTTCCTGGAGCTGGCCAGGTAGACGTCGCCGGGCTTCCCTGTCGTGCGGGAGCTCCTCACCACCGAGGTGGTCCAGGCCTCACCCCGTGGCCCGCGGGTGCGCGCTGAAGTACACGTCCTTCAGGCGCTCGCTCGAGAGGTGGGTGTAGAGCTGGGTGGTGGCCACGTCGGCGTGCCCGAGCATCTCCTGCACGGCGCGCAGG